>VBFM01000140.1:0-3214 GCA_005882595.1 Chloroflexota bacterium | reverse complement strand
GCTGTCGGCCCGGCGGAATGTGACCGGATGACGCTGCTCGCTATGCTGAGCGAGGCCAGCCAGATTGAGCTTGAGGAGCTACAAGTTCACTCCTACTACTTCACTCATGAAAAAGCAGAAAGGCATCTCTTTGAAGTTGCCTGTGGGCTGCAATCCCTCGTGCTGGGTGAGGTACAGATTCAGGGGCAGGTCGCAGAGGCGCTGGAACTTGCCCATAGGAGCAACACTGCAGGACCAATCACCTCGGCTTTGTTCCGGGCCGCGCTGGTAGCGGGCAAGCGCGCTCGCAGCGAGACGGGTATCAGTCGCAGCGCGGCATCGGTCAGTCATGTCGCGGTACAACTGGTGCGGCGGCTCTTTCCCAGGCTCAATGAGGCCAGTATCTTGCTGATAGGATCGGGGCAGATGAGCGAACTGGCGGCGCGTATTCTCTGTGATAATGGCGCGCGGCGGCTCCGCATCATGAATCGCACCCAGGATCACGCTATCGAGCTGGCGCAGCGTTTCGGAGCGGAGCATCGCTCTTTTGGAGAACTTGCCGACGCGCTGGTAGAGGCCGACGTGGTACTCAGCTCTACCAGTGCTCCCCACGCCATTATCACCGGCGATTTCATGCAAAGGGTCATGGAACAGCGTGCAGGACGTCCATTGCTGCTGATCGACATCGCGCTCCCACGTGACGTTGATCCTGCTGTCGCCGCCTTGCCGGGGATACATCTCTACAACCTGGACGACCTGCAAGCCGGGGTGAGCCAGGGCATCGAAATGCGCATGCAGGAAGTCGAGCACGTGCAGTCGATCATCGCCGAAGAACTGGGCGCCTTTGAGCGCTGGTTACGCTCTCTCAGCGTCGTCGATACGATCAGCGACCTGCGCCAGCGCGTTGAAGCATTCCGGCAGCAGGAACTCTCGCGTACCACGCGGCAACTGACTTCCGCGCTTTCTGAACGCGAAGCCGCCGCCATTCAAGAACTGACTACCCGGCTGGTAAATAAGCTATTGCATACACCCACCCTGCGCCTGAAGGAAGCTGCGGCGGCAGGCCAGGGGCATGTGTACGTTGAAGCCTTACGATACTTGTTTGATTTGGAAGTACAAATTGATGAAGCGCATAACGATAGGGACACGAGCCAGCAAGCTGGCGATGATCCAGACACACGAAGTGATCACGCGGCTGCAAAAGCACTGGCCCGACATAGAGATAACCATTGAGCAGGTTCGCACCCGTGGCGACCATATTCTCAATGTGCCTTTGACGCAGATTGGCGGCGATGGTGTTTTCGTGACCGAAATCGAACATGCCCTGCGTGCTGGACACATAGACCTGGCGGTACACAGTCTAAAAGATTTGCCTACAACCCAACCCGGCGACCTGCGCATCGTGGTGGTCGGCCCGCGCGAGGATGTACGAGACGTGATTGTGTGGAATGATGCGGTACATTCATCGCTCCGGCTGAATGACATTGCCTGGGGAAATCAGGAAACTGCCAGTCCATCTGATGGTCATCCCCTACACATCGGCACATGTAGCCTACGGCGCACAGCGCAAATACTGGCGCAGAGGCCCGATGCACAGATTTTATCGCTGCGTGGGAACGTTGATACGCGGTTACGTAAACTCGATGCCGGTGACTACGATGGAATTGTGCTGGCAGCTGCCGGACTGCATAGGCTCGAGATGCAGGACCGACTCGCAGGTCGTATCACTTATCTCCCAATCGACGTGATGATGCCCGCGCCGGGGCAAGCCGCGCTGGGCCTGGAGATACGAGATCAGCCGGAGATGCATGCGCTCGTTGCGCCTCTTAAGGACCTGGCAGCGACTGCGGCTACCAGCGCTGAACGTGCCTTCATGCGGCGGCTGGGAGCCGGTTGTTACCTGCCCGTTGCCGCGTACGGGGAGATTGTGGATGAAATGCTGACTGTGCAGGGGCTTGTGATTAGCCTGGATGGACGACGCCAGGTACGGATGCGGCAAAGCATCTCCTGGAGACGCGGGGCCAACATCGAACTGGCTGAACAACTGGGAATAAGACTGGCTGAGCAGGCTTTGTTGCAGGGGGCTGATGAAATCATTCACGCTATAGATGCCACCAGGGTGCAGGAGCGTTCGCATGTCTGAAATGAGAGTAACGGTGTTACCCCTGCAGGGCAAGCGTATCCTGGTGACGCGCACCCGCGAACAGGCAAGTGCGCTGAGCGAACGCTTGAGGGCATCAGGGGCGATACCGGTAGAATTCCCCACAATTTCCATCGCTCCCCCACTGGATTGGGCTCCGCTCGACAGCGCCTTGAGACGGCTTTGTACACCATCGCCACAGCCTTTCTACACCTGGCTGGTGTTTACCAGCGTCAACGGCGTGAATTTTTGCTTTGAGCGCCTCAGCAGTCTGGGATTTGCTATTATGGCTATAAGAAATTTGCGCGTGGCGGCGATTGGTCCTGCAACGGCCGCTGCCCTGGCGCGCTATGGCTTAAGCGCCGAACTGGTGCCAGATGAATATATCGCGGAGGGAGTTGCCAGCGCGTTGATTGAAGATGCCCGGCAGCGTGGAGAGACCTTGGAGGGGAAGCGCATATTGTTGGCGCGGGCTGCCGAAGCTCGTAAGGTCTTGATTACTGACTTAGAACGGGCAGGCGCCCTGGTGGACGAAGTAGCCGCTCACCGCACCGTCGCTGTCGCAAGAGATGATGAGCAGGGGCGCGAGGTGCTGCGATTGTTGGAAGCGCATCAGCTTGATGTGTTAACCTTCACCAGTTCCTCTACTGTGCGCAACTTTATGCAGTGGCTCAACGATTGCGAAGCGGGCGCTACCGGTTCATATATAGACCTGGTAACGCGCAATCCGCAATGCGAAATTGCTTGTATCGGTCCCATTACCTCGCAGACTGCGCGGGAACTTGGCCTGGATGTACACATCGAAGCGAGCGAGTTTACCATCGACGGTCTCGTCGAGGCAATTGTTCAACACGAGGAGAAAACATGGCAGAACAAACGGTAGTGACACAACCGGGGCAGGCAGAAGCGCCGGCTAAAGCACAGCAGCCCCGCCAATTGGTGCGTTTCACCTTCTACAAACTTGATGCACAGTGGTATCTGCTCCCTGGCGAGACACGCCAGCAGGGCAAGCAAGAACTGCTCGACATTTTTGCCGATTTCGAGCGGCATTCGTTGATACGCAGCTACGGCCTGTATGGGCTGCGTTCGGACTGC
>VBFM01000139.1:18677-19554 GCA_005882595.1 Chloroflexota bacterium | reverse complement strand
CTCTCCTGACCAGATACTTGCAATTATTCCATCGGCAACACCAACTGCGCCGCCTCCTCTCATGCCTGTGCTTGTCAAGCACGAATCAGGGGTGGGCTGGAATGCTGCGCACTCGCTCCACATCCACCTCCGTCAAGTCCTTGACCATCAGATCAGCAGCGCGCAGGCCGGGCAAATCGCGATTCCCGGCCACCGCGATACAGCGCATACCGGCGTTGTGCGCGGCCTGTACGCCTGCAACCGCGTCTTCGATCACTACGCAGACTTCTGGAGGCATATGCAGGCCTTCGGCGGCTTTCAGGAAGATATCGGGCGCGGGCTTGCCGCGCGGCACGGTTTCGCCGGGGACCATGACGGTGAGGTACTGTTTGAGATGCAAAATCTCACTGATGAGGTCGATATTCTCAATGGGGGTGGAGGACGCGAGCGCCTGGGCGAAACCCGCCTCGTGCAGCGCACGCATCAATTTCATTGAGCCTGGTAGGGGAGCCGCAGTTTCGCGAACAAATTCTCGGAAGTACATTTCTTTACGATTCGCCAGTTCTTTCACCCTTTCGGCAGGCATATCGCCCCAGAGAATCGCGAAAATATCATCGTTGCGCTTGCCAAAGGTGGCCCAGAAATCGGCGTCGGTCATGGTGACACCTTCTTCCTTCGCCAGGCGCTGCCATGCGCGGCGATGCTCCTCCGCGCTATCGATGATCACCCCGTCCAGGTCCCAGATCACCGCTTGTATGGTATCTGACATAGCCAATCTACTCCTCTATGTTTTCTTCATGATACCATACCACCCAGCTGTAGGGACGCTTGTGTCGTCCTGGCTGGTTAACGCGATTCCCGACAGCGGGCGACGCAAGTGTCCCCTCCCCACATCCAC
>VBFM01000139.1:12312-18669 GCA_005882595.1 Chloroflexota bacterium | reverse complement strand
CCCACATCCGCACCACCCCCGCCCCTACAGAAATTATGTCCCAAGAGTGGTCTTGAGCCAATAATTTTTGAAAATCAGGTGGGCGTCAGGCTTGACCCAGTGTTCTTGCGCCAGTCTGTAATGTGAAGTTCAAAATACCGCTAAAGGCATCCAGGCTCTCGCCGCCGCTTACACGGATGCGGGGCAATTGATAGGGTGTTTGCGCGTTCTGGATGGCGGAATCGAAGGAGAAAGGATCGAGCGTGGCACCTACATAGCCATCATTGAGAAGGTCAGCCAGGACGAGTTGCTGCTCAGCGTAGGTATCGTGGTGGAAAGGTTCGCCGGTGGGATAGCAGAAGAATTGAATGGGTTGTCCCAACCGGGCTTCCAACGTGGCTTTTGAAAGCATCAGCTCTTCCTGGGTCGTCGTAAAGTATGGCGGCTGGCCAATATTCACATGATGGACGGTATGTGATGCGATCTGCATGCCCGACTGCTCCAGGATGCGTACCTGGTCCCAGGTCATGTAGTCCCGGCCGATCATGCCTGTTATGATATAAAAGACAGCGCGATAGTGATGAGCGATCAGTGTTGGCAGCGCATCGGTGTAGGCATCCTTATAGCCATCATCGAACGTCAATATCATCGGATGGGAGGGCAACGCTTTCCGATAGTAGAGCGCGTCAAATAATTCGGTCATGTTGATACTGTGGTAACCCTGGTGCTGTAACCAGCTCAGTTGCGCATCAAAATCGGTGGTGGTTACAGTCAGACTATAGTCAAGCGCGTTGTGCGTCGGCGCGTTTGATACATGGTGATACATGAATATAGGAACCAGGAGCTGCACCTTCGGAGGAGACGCTGGTACAAGTATTGGAGCATCGATATCCGCCGGCCCGGCAACAACGACCTCCCACTTTCCATGGTTGAGTGTCATCGCAAATAAGGTATCGTGAAACAGCCCTTTGCCCAGGGCCAGATTGGAGGGATCAGTGAGCATACCCGGCGGAGCAGTAGCTTCTAGAGAGATATACTGGATCGTCGCGACGGGATAGACCTGGGTCGTGTCGGGATCAAGCCAGGGTTGGACTTGTTCGGTAGGGCTTTCTTTATAACTCACAAACCTCAGCTTGCCAAATTTCGCCTGCTCAAAGCGCACAAAATCCTGTTTGCCCTGGTATAGCTGCTGCGCATCAGGTGAGAGCATCGACCACATCTTTGCCCACGCTTTGTGCATCATGGCATCCATAAAACTCTGTCTTGCGCTATCGACCTTCGAGGAGTGTGTGTAAATATGATGTGAAGGAATGATGAATGGTGTTTGAGCGGGGGAGAATGCGGCTGGCAGCCAGTGTGTTAAAGCAGCACGCCCTGACAGTACTCCACCTATTAACAGAACACAAAGCAGGGAAGGCAGCAGCCAGCGCCACACCTGAAAGGCATGTTTCAATGCCATCGGTTGTGTTGGCTGTTGCTCTGGTAGTTTGGCTGCAACAGCTAACGACAGGGTAGACGGTTCGTGTGTTGTTTCCTGTTTCGTCTCGATGGGTTGCGTGGGTTGCTGCTCCGGTGATTTTGCCACGACAGCTAACAACAGAGTCGATAGTTCTTCCGGCTCTTGCAATTTCGCGTCAATTGGCTGCGTTGGCTGCTCAGGAGAAGTTTCTACGACAGCCAAATGTAGCGTTGATAGCTCATCCAGCGCTTGCGGTTCCGTCTCAATCGGCTGCGTTAGTTGTTGCTCTATTCCAGGTAGATTGGAGGATGATGTTATCATAATTCGTTCCCAACCCGACATAAAATAATAGTATCGAAGTTGTTCTATCTTTTAAGAGAAAACGCTCAGCTTTACTAAAAATCGCGGAAATAGTTACAATGGATGACTGAGAATTGGCTTGAGCGCTGGATATAAGGCACGAAATTGCTCATAGGCTCGTGCATAGGCAACTGACTTGTCGGATTGAGGCAGAGTACGCTCAACGATACGAATCGTTGCTTCGCATGCCTGCTGCACTGATGAGTAGATGCCGCTAGCTACACCGGCCAGCAGGGCGGCGCCAAAGGCTGGCCCTTCTTGCGCGTTGGTCGTAACCAGCTCCACACCCAGCACATCAGCGATTATTTGCCGCCAGAGAGGACTTTTTGCTCCGCCGCCGGTGGCGCGCACCTGCTCGAGCGTTAACCCCTGCTCTTCTATGATGGTAAAGCAATCTTTCAGGCTAAAGGCCACACCCTCCAATACCGAGCGTACCAGGTGGCGCCGGTCATGGCTGGCGGTCAGGCCAATCCAGCCGCCGCGAGCGTAGGCATCAAGGCGGGGTGTGCGCTCACCCTGTAAATAGGGTAAGAAGAGCAGGCCATCGCTGCCCGCCGGGACGCCTTCGGCCTCTTTGGTGAGCAATGCGTAGGCGTCGAGTCCTGTCCAGTGTTCCAGAGCGCGTTCGGGTAGACCAATGTTATCGCGCACCCAGCGCAGAGAAAGGCCCGCTCCCTGGGTCACGCCCATGAGATACCAGGCCTGCGGGACAGCGTGATTGAAGGTATGCACACGCGGAATGGGTCCAGAGCGATCTACCTGAGGACTATCGGTATAAGCCAGCACGACGCCGCTGGTCCCAATCGAGACCAGCGCCAATCCAGGTTGAACAACTCCATTGCCGACAGCGCCACAAGCATTATCGGCACCCCCACCCGCGACAGGCGTTCCCGCGAGCAGGCCCGTCAACTGCTCAATCTCCTCCGTCGTGCTGCCGCAGATCGCCACAGCAGGCACAACAGGGGGGAGCAGCGCCGGGTCAAACTCGATCGCCTCCAATACCTCACGCGACCACACACCATGCTTCACGTCAAGCAGGCAGGTTCCAGCCGCATCCGAAATCTCTATGGCGAGTTCGCCCGTCAAACGGAAACGGATATAGTCTTTTGGTAAAAGCAGGGTGCGTGCGCGCGCAAAAATATCGGGTTCATTGTCGCGCACCCACAGCGCCTTTGGGGCAGAAAATCCAGGAAGAGCGGGATTGCTGACATAGTCGATCAGGCGCTCCGCGCCCACCCGCTCCGTCATCCAGCGGCACTGCGCCTCACTACGCTGATCGGCCCAGATGATGCATGGTCGCAAAACCATCGATTGCGCATCAAGCAAGACCACGCCGTGCATTTGACCGGAAAGACCAACGCCGCGCACATTCGATGGACTTACTCCCTCTCCTACGCCATTTGTGAGGCATAGCCGTATAGCGGTAAGCGTAGCCTGCCACCATTCCTCCGGGTTTTGTTCCGCCCATCCAGGATGCGGGTGCGAGAGTGGATAATCTATAAAAGCCCAGGAGAGGACACGCCCATCAGCCGCAGCAAACAGCGCAGCCTTCACCCCTGTTGTGCCGAGATCGATACCGAGTAGTGCGTCCATGTTTACTTTTCCTGGGAACTGGAGCGTTTCTTAGATAGCTCAGGCCTTTTCGAGTAATCGTAGTACTTTATCATACTGACGAATTCCCCCTTACTTCTTCCTTTGGTTAATGATACGTTCTGTGTATGCTTTGTCGAGTCCCATCGTCTCATAGACTATACGATAGCCTTCAACCGCATCGGCATGGGAACGCGCCTCGGCAAGCGCCTGGCGATCAATTTTGCGCGCGAGGTCGTCGATAAAGGCCCATTGGAGGACTGAACGGCGCACCGCCGCTACCTGGTCCTCGGTGTAGGGATAGAGGTCGTAGCCGATACGCTCTCCCTGCGACCCATAGCCCACATCTTGCAGCGTCATCGCCAGTTCGAGTGTTTGCATAAAGAAGGCCGCGCCCACCATGTTATCGTCGTCGAAGGTGCCCCAACCCGAGTTGGCGTGTTGATGTCCCAGCTTGCCCTCGCTGTACAGGAGCGCGGCGTACTCTGCCAGGTTCTCGCCGTTCATGATCAAATGCTGCCAGTCCATGTTGACCTTCAGGAGCGATGTATCGATTCCCAGGCGGCGCACGCGGTCAATGGTGTAGAGCGTAGCGGAGATGTTGCGCATCAAAATATTCATGGCCGGTTCGCTGTTTTTGTGTTCCAGGAACACCGTTACACCTTTATCGGCTGCATGAGCTACCACTTCACCCACTCCATCGACAAACAGGTCCCATGTTTGTGCGTACTCTCGCTGGAAGTTATAGTTGTAGCCCTCCGCGCCGGGCCAGATGATGAAGTGCGCACCCAGCGCAGCCGCCAGGTCAACGCCGCGCTTCAGCGTCTCGATACCCTTGCGCCGCAGCGCCAGGTCAGGATTGATGAACGCTCCCAACTTATACGTTGGATCGGGGTGTAGCCCTGCCGCCAGGCAATAAATATCCATCGGCCCCAGCGCTGCCTTAATAGCATCAACCGTATCTTCGTTGATTTCACCGGGATAGTGATACTCAAGCCCATCAACCAGGTCGGCCAGCCCTTGAACGACGCGGCGCGTGCGCGTCACCATATCTTCGTTGATGGTCTCTGGATGATAACCCACCGGCACAAAACGTGTGGCGTTGGGGCCAAATGCCCAGATGCCCACGCTATTCTTTACTTGCATTCGATCCCACTCCTTCTCTTTTCCAACGGGTTCTACCCTTATTTGAGCCATGCTAAAAGTATATCATAAGAAGTGCAGGATCAAGCTTTTAGACCGCCCAGGCTACATGAAAGTGAAGTTATGAAGCGCAAAGAAGGCCCTAAACGTGAGATAAAGGAAGCGAACATTATGCTTATGAATGAGGAGACCTACATGATACATATACGCGGGGTGATACTCGACGTTGATGGAACGTTAGTCGATAGTAATGATGCACATGCCAGTGCATGGGTAGAAGCAATGGCGGAATATGGGTATAAAGTGGCTTTTGCAAAAGTACGCCCTTTGATCGGTATGGGTGGCGATAAAGTGCTACCTGAGACGGTGCATCTTACCAAGGACAGTTTCACCGGACAACAGATCAGCAAAAGACGCGAGGCTATTTTTAAGGAGCGCTACTTTCCTGGCTTACGGGCCTTCCCCTGCGCCAAAGAACTGTTGCAGGAGATGCGCAAGCGCGGACTCAAGCTGGCGGTTGCCAGTTCAGCCAAACCGGACGAATTAAAATTGTTCTTACGACTGGTGGGAGCCGAAGATTTGATTGAAGAGGAAACTTCTTCAAAAGATGTGCAGCGATCGAAGCCCGATCCCGATGTAATGCGCGTCACGCTTAAACGCACCGGCTTAGATCCGTACGAGGTGCTGATGATCGGGGATACAGCGTATGACATCGAGGCGGCAGAGAAGGTGCACGTCCGCACTATTGCCTTTCGCTGCGGCGGCTGGAAAGATGCTGACCTGGCGGGAGCTATCGCCATCTATGACGGACCCGCCGACCTGTTAGCCCACTACGATTGTTCACCATTAGCCCGATGAGAGTATCTTGCTTGAATTGAAAGGAGAGCCCTATGCAACAGTTTTTCAAGCCAATTCTATCTATCGCGCGCAAATATGACGCTTTAGGCACATTAGCAGGCATCATCGCAACGCTTCCTATGACAATGTTCATGCTGCTCATGCAACGTATCCTGCCTGAATGGCAGCAGTTTGCCTTACCACCCGAGCGCATCACCACTGAGTTAGCCACACGAGCCAATGTAGCGCAACAAATGGACAAACCGCAGCGAATTGGCACCGCGCTTGTTTCGCACTTTGGCTATGGCGGGAATATGGGCGCTCTTTATGTCCCCTTCGCACGCAAGGTTGCGCTTCCTCCAGCGGCAAAGGGTGCCATTTTCGGGTTGAATATCAGAGGCGGCCCCACAACAACCGCTGCGTCGTAACGTTCTGATGATCGCCGCTCACCTGATCTGGGGAACAACTCTGGGAATTACCGAGGATGTTCTGGAGCACAGCGCCTGACGAGTAGTTAGTCTGCCTGTGGGTTTTGTATACCACCGCGCCCGGTATTGCCCATCTGCTGGATCTCCTGCCTGTCTGTGCTTGACTCAGTACCCAATTGCGGTGCCTTCCGGCCTGGCTTAGTAGGAGGTTGATCCGCGGGTAAGAATGAACCTGAAGATTGATCTGTATTACCCTGCTGCCCATTAGACGCACTAGACGCAGAGCTTGACGAAGTCTGCTGCGGGCCTGCACCGCCCGTGATATTCTGTAACACTTTATCGCGCGTTGTACCCGCCGCTTTAGCGGCCTGGTCTATATCATTCAAGGTAATATTGCGGCTATCGCCGTGATCATCGTTCGGCTGACCGCACCCGCAACTCAGGCACATACTATACGCTCCTTTTCCAAACAGAACTGGTGAAACGATATACTAACTACAAACCTATCATAGGGTAGAGTAGCAAAGTGAGCCGTTGGCGTTTCCCATTTACCCCGGGCCT
>VBFM01000139.1:9277-12271 GCA_005882595.1 Chloroflexota bacterium | reverse complement strand
CTTGTTTCTTCTTACCGCCTCTGCCATACTTCAAAAGAATTACCCACCAGATGACAAATAACATCGAGAGGTCGCAACAGTGAGTATAGCGTTGACTAGTGACCAGGTGTTAGCCCTCGCGCCCGATGCCAGTTCCGCCAGCGCTGGCAAAAAGCTCGGCAACACCAAAACCTGGAAGAACCTCGGCCAAAGTTCCGAAGCACTGTGGGGAGAGTGCCAGGGAAGCGCCCTGTATCAAGTCAAAGTCGATCTCTCCACCTTCACCACGCAATGCAGTTGCCCCAGCCGCAAATTTCCCTGTAAACATAGCCTTGGCCTGCTGCTCTTAGCCGCAACCGATACCCTACCAGCTTCCGAACCGCCGAACTGGGTAGGGGCATGGCTCGCCAAACGACAGGCCACCAGTGCGCGCAAGCAGACCAAAGACATTCAGTCGACGAGCGAGAGTTCCCAGGTAGCCCAAACAAAGCGCTTCGAGAAACGCCAGGCCATGATAGCGAAGGGACTGGATAGCCTTGATCTCTGGCTCAATGACCTCGTGCGCAATGGACTGGCAAGCGTACAAACACAACCCGTCTCATTCTGGGAAAACCAGGCCGCGCAGATGATCGACGCACAGGCCCCGGGCATCGCTTCCCGTTTGCGGCGCATGGCTACCATTCCCAATTCCTCACGCGACTGGCCCGAAAAGCTGCTGGCGCAACTTGGACGACTCGCGCTGCTCACACACGCCTACCGCCGCATCGAGCAGTTGAACCCTCCCCTACAGGAAGATGTGCGCCAGATGGTCGGCTGGACACTCACCCAGGAAGAGGTAGCTGCGCGCGGTGAGACTCTCAGCGATGATTGGCTGATCCTGGGACAGACACTTGACGATGAAGAACGAGTGCGCGTGCAGCGTACCTGGATGTATGGCCTTCAGAGCGAGCGACAGGCACTTATACTGCAATTCTCGGCGGCGGGCGCGCCCTTTCCCGAAATCTTCCCGCTCGGTTCGCACCAGCAGGCGCATCTGCTGTTCTGGCCAAGCGCCTATCCTCAACGCGCCCGCGTAGCGGCAAGACGAGGAGAGAGCGCGCCCTTGAAAGACCCACTACCAGGCGATGAGCATATCGACGCCTTTCTCGCCAGGTCCGCCGACGCGCTGGCCCACCAACCATGGATGGAACGCTTTCTGTGTGTGCTGCGTAACGTGATACCGATTTGCAGCGCCGTTAACGATAGCTGGTACATCCGTGATGCTCGCGGCGCGGCGCTGCCACTGGCAAAAGGCGAACACTGGCAACTCCTGGCCCTCTCTGGAGGGCATCCTGTAGACCTGGCGAGCGAATGGGATGGAGAAAGCTTGTTGCCGCTAGGTATCATGGCCGAGGGTGCATATTATATGCTGGGGAGAACGCTGTAATGCATACGATTGCGACAACAGCCCTGGTTGGAACCGCCCGGCAAGACCAGCCAGCTCTCACTACAGATTCACCTGTTGATACCTTGATCGCACAATTTCCGGCAGGCGAGGCCGAGCGCGCATTGTTATTAAGCGCGGGCGCCCTGACCATCTACCGGCAGGCGGGCAAAGTGGCAGAATCGATTCCAGAAATGCCTGTATCCGCGAAGGCTGAACAGCGTCCGGCCTGCTCTTTGAGCGTTTCCATGCTGCTGCACCGCATGCTGTTAGGAGAACATAACGATCTGCTGCCCGAAGCGCTGGTGCGCCTGGATAAAGCTGGACTGCGCCTTCCCTATGAACTCCTGCCGATGGCGCTAGCTCTGCATACAAGCAAGCTGCGGGATGCAGTATACCCGGTACTGGGCGAACGCGGCTCATGGTTAAGTCAGTTTAACCCGGCATGGTCATGGGTTAACGGCTATGTACCGCATTTGGAGGGCGCCTTCCCATCCGATGCCGAAACTATCTGGCAAGAGGGTACGACGACGCAGCGCTGCGAAATTTTGCGCCGACTGCGCGCCATCGACGCGGGAAAAGCGCGCGCGTGGCTGGAATCCGCCTGGAAACAGGAAAAAGCCGAAGTACGCCTGGAACTGCTCCAAACGCTTGAGATTGGACTTTCTGTGGAGGATGAGCCATTTCTGGAACGCATCCTTGATGATCGCGCCGCCAGTGTCAAGTCGGCGGTTCCTCGCCTGCTGGCGCGCATACCCACATCGGCATTTGCAGAGCGCATGCGCAGCCGCGTCGATGCCATATTGACATATACACAGGGCAAGTTGAAACTCAAACTGCCCACAACCTTTGATATAACCTGGCAGCGTGACGGCATCGCCGAAAAGCCACAAGCAGGGCTGGGAGAGCGCGCCTGGTGGCTGATACAACTGCTGGCTTTTGTGCCACCTGCTCACTGTGAAGAACAGTGGCAGGCAGGGCCTGGCGAACTGATCGCCGCGGCAGATGCCGATAAATTTGGCAAGTCCATCATCGAGGGCTGGTCACGCGCGGCCCAACTCTTCTCGGAACGCCAGTGGCTCAGCCCTTTATGGGATTGGTGGCAACAGCAACAGGGGAAGAAAAAACTCGGCGGTACCACCATCTCCGATATGCGGGATACACTCATCGCTTACCTACCATCACGAGAGGCCGAGGCAAAAGTGCAGCAGATGTTCATCAATTCCACGCTGCCAGAAGACACCGATTGGGACGATCTGCTGGCGGAGCTTCCCATTCCGTGGAGCGGAGAGTTTAGCGAAGCCTACCTGCGAACGCTGCGAAACCATGTTGCTTCACTACAAACAGGTGGGAAAAACTATTATCCTTACTCCGATCCCTGGTACAACAGCCTGGAGAGAGCGGCTCTCGGCCTTCCTGCATCCTGTTTTGCAGCAGCCGTGACGCCCTGGGCACTACCCAATGTTGCAAATGACTGGCAAATCGAACAATGGCGACAACAACTGCAAGTTTTTACTGAAACGCTGCGCACACGCCAGCGACTTATTGAGGAGATAAAATTATGAACGCGACGCAACCCACCCATGCCAATC
>VBFM01000139.1:252-9254 GCA_005882595.1 Chloroflexota bacterium | reverse complement strand
TATGCCGGTGTACTGGCCGAGCTAGCGGAGCTTGACGATCGCCAGCGTCCGCCCAACTGGAAACTCTCACCCTGGGCTGTGCGCACCTATATACTTGGTGGAAAGCTCCCAAATGGGTTTGAGGTATCATCCAAGTATATCGGTAATGCGCGCCTGGTCGAAATCGCTGTGGCAACGCTGGCAACGGACCGCGCACTGCTGCTCTATGGTCTACCCGGCACCGCCAAATCAACGATGAGCGAACACCTGGCAGCCGCAATCTCCGGCGACTCGACCCTGATGATTCAGGGGACGGCTGGCACCGATGAGAATACCATCCGTTATGGCTGGAACTACGCCCGCCTGCTGGTAGAAGGTCCAACGCCCGCCGCACTGGTCGTCAGTCCCATGATGCAGGCCATGCAAGACGGCAAAATCGCGCGCATCGAGGAATTGACACGCATCCCTGCCGAGGTGCAGGATACCTTGATAACCATCCTCTCCGAAAAGACCCTCCCCATCCCCGAACTCGGTATGGAGACCCAGGCGCGCAAAGGCTTCAACGTCATCGCCACCGCCAATAACCGCGACAAGGGCGTCAACGAACTCTCCAGCGCATTAATGCGCCGTTTTAACACCGTCGTGCTGCCCGTACCCGACAGTATGGACGAGGAAGTGCGCATCGTCGACCAGCGCGTTGAGAGCCTGGGGAAGGCCCTGGAACTCCCTGCCGAAAAACCGGCCCTGGAAGAAATCCGCCGCGTCGTCACCGTCTTCCGCGAACTGCGCGCCGGACTGACCACAGACGGCAAAACCAAACTGAAATCGCCCAGCGGCACACTTTCAACCGCCGAAGCCATCTCGGTCGTCAATAACGGGCTGGCGATGGCCGGTTACTACGGTGACGGGCAACTGCGAGCGGGCGACCTGGCGGCCGGATTGACCGGCGCCATCATCAAAGACCCGGTACAGGATCGCGTGGTCTGGCTCGAGTACCTGCAAACGGTGGTCAAGGAGAGAGACGGCTGGAAAGACCTCTACCGTGCGTGCCAGGAGGTACTCTAAACGTGAGCCTCTCCATTTTCGGGGTGCGCCACCACGGTCCCGGATGCGCGCGCAGCCTGCGAGTCGCTCTGGAATCATTGGAGCGAGATATCGTGCTGGTCGAGGGGCCACCGGATGCGCAGGATATCCTGCCTCTGCTCACCTCTCAAGGCATGCGGCCGCCCATTGCCATGTTAATCTACGAGCCCGACGCACCGCACCATGCCGTTTATTATCCATTCACGCATTTCTCACCCGAGTGGCAGGCTCTGCACTACGCCCTCGCACGAGGCATCCCAGCGCGTTTTATGGATTTGCCGCAGGCTATTCAACTGGCGCAGGTGAAAGAGACTGAGGAAACGCCACAGATCGAAGAAAAAACAGACGAAGACCCGCTCGATCTGCTGGCGAAAGCCGCGGGCTACCCCGACTATGAGCTATGGTGGGAGAGGCAGATCGAGCAGCGGCTCGATGTCACCAACCTGTTTGAGGGTATTCTGGAAGCCATGAGCGAGCTGCGCGCCGATCCTAAAGCGAAAAATGAGCACGAGGCGCAGCGTGAAGCCCATATGCGCCAGTCCATCCGAGCCGCCCAGAAGGAGGGATTTCAACGCATCGCAATCGTGTGCGGCGCATGGCACGCGCCTGTACTCACTCAACTCGATGACGAGAAGAACGACGCCGCTATACTGCGCGGACTGAAGCGCGTTAAGATTGAGGCGACGTGGATTCCCTGGACGAACTCGCGACTCTCCTATCGCAGCGGCTATGGAGCTGGTGTGACTTCGCCTGGCTGGTACGAACACCTCTGGCATACGCCCGATCTTACTTCGATTCGCTGGGTAACGCACGCCGCGCACCTACTGCGAGCGGAAGGACTGGACGCCTCGTCCGCCAGTGTGATCGAGGCGGTGCGCCTGGCCGAAGCGCTGGCCGCCATGCGTGAATTTCCCATGCCGGGGCTGGTCGATCTGCACGAGGCTATCCAGACCGTCTTATGTCACGGCAACGCGGAACCAATGTACCTCATCAGGGACAAACTGGAGATCGGTGAGAAACTGGGCGAAGTGCCGATGGAAACGCCCGCCGTGCCATTGCAGCGCGACCTGGAGAATCGCCAGCGCAAACTGCGTTTCAAGCCATCGGCTTCCATTGAAACCTATGACTTTGACCTGCGCAAAGAAACAGATCGAGGACGTAGTCAGTTATTGCACCAGTTGCGGCTCTTGAATATCGAATGGGGCAAGCCGCAGCGCACCTCGCAAAAGCATAGCACGTTCCATGAACTCTGGACGGTGCAATGGCAGGTTGAGTTTGCCATCAAGCTCATCGAAGCCAACATCTGGGGTAACACGGTTGAGAGCGCGACTGCCGCTTTTGTGCGCCACCAGGCAGATACGCTGGAGAGTCTGCCGGAGCTGACCGAATTGCTCGACAAAACCATCCTCGCTGAGTTGCCCGGCGCAATCGATCACCTGTTGAACAGCATCCAGCGCCGGGCTGCCGTTTCCGCCGATGTACGTCACTTGATGGATGCGCTGCCTCCCCTGGCGCGAGTAGCTCGTTATGGCAATGTGCGCGAGACTCGGGCTGAAAGCATTCTCACGATTATCGATGCCCTGTTCGAGCGCATCGTGGTTGGTCTCCCCGGCGCATGCGCATCGCTGGATGACGATGCCGCAAAGGAGATGGTCGAGAGCATTAACCACGCGCAGGAGAGCATCGCCCTGCTCAACCGCGATGACCAGCGCGAAGCATGGCGAGGCGTGTTGCGCTTCCTACTGGAGCGCAATGGCGTACATGGGCTGGTGCGCGGGCGCTGCTGTCGCCTTTTGCTCGAACAAAAGGTCATTGATGATGAAGAGCTGCAGCGCCTGGCGGGGCTGGCGCTTTCGCCCGTTAATCCCCTGCCCCAGGCGGCTGCATGGCTTGAAGGGTTACTGCGCGGCAGTGGCTTGATGCTGCTTCACCAGGATGGCCTCTGGGTCGCGCTTGATCGCTGGCTCAGTGAACTTCCATCCGAAGTTTTCATCGAATTGCTGCCGCTCCTGAGACGCGCTTTCTCCGATTTTGAGCCGTCCGAACGACGAGCAATGGGTGAAAAAGTCGGGGGCGGCTCTTTCCATAGAGCGAATCTCGCAACGGCGAAGAGCGGTACGAAAGCCTGCGACATTGATGAAGAACGGGCCAACAGCGTGTTGCCGGTGCTAGCACACATTCTGGGGGTAAAGTACGATGGCAATTGATGAAAAAGAACGATTGCGCCGTTGGCGGCTGGTCTTAGGGAAAGACGCGGAAGAAACGCTGACGAGCGATGGAATCGAGTCCGGGGTATCACTGCGCGGCCAGGATTCCGGTATCGATAGCGTACTGGAAGCCCTGTATGGTGATGGAGATAAAGGCGGGCGTTCAGGCGGACTGGGGAGATCATCTCCCAATGTGACGCGCTGGCTGGGTGATATCCGCACCTACTTTCCAACTGCCGCCGTCCAGGTTATGCAGAAGGACGCGCTGGAGCGGCTGAACCTGGTGCAGATGCTGCTCGAACCGGAGATGCTAGAAAGTGTCGAGCCGGATGTCCACCTGGTAGCCAACCTGATGTCGCTCAGCAGGGTGATACCCGAAAAAACGAAGGATACCGCGCGCCAGGTGGTGCGCAAGGTCGTCGACGAACTTGAGCGTAAGCTTGCCAACGGCCTGATCCAGGCTGTGCGGGGCAGCCTGAATCGCGCCACGCGCACCTATAGGCCGCGACCAAACGAGATCAACTGGGACCGCACCATCCGCGCCAATCTGAAGAACTATCTTCCAGATAAAGGCACGATCATAGCCGAAAAGCTGGTGGGACACGGTCACAAGCGTTCATCGCTGCGTGACATCGTATTGTGCGTCGATCAGAGTGGCTCAATGGCTACCTCTGTCGTCTACGCCGGTATCTTCGGCGCGGTGCTGGCCAGCATGCGTGCGGTCAGCACACGCATGGTTGTCTTCGACACCTCGGTGGTCGATCTCACCGACGATCTACAGGACCCGGTGGATTTGCTTTTCGGCGTGCAACTCGGCGGCGGCACGGACATTAACCGCGCCCTGGCGTACTGCCAACAGGTGATCTCACGCCCCGCACAAACTATCCTCGTCCTGATAAGCGACCTGTACGAGGGCGGCAATGCGCAGGAGATGCTGCGCCGCGCCGCCGAGTTGAAAGCCGGCGGAGTCCAGGTAATCTGCCTGCTCGCCCTGAGCGATCAAGGCACCCCCAGCTTCGATCAGCACAATGCTGCTCAACTGGCAGGTATGAATATTCCCTCCTTCGCCTGCACACCAGAACTCTTCCCCGACTTGATGGCGGCGGCCATCTCACGGCAAGACCTGGCGACCTGGGCCGCAAAAAATGACATCGTAGCGGTGCGGAGGGAGGGATGAATTGGCGAGCATTTAAAGGGTCTCAGGAAGCGTGTGCCAGGAAATCGAGTACGACCCTGTTGAACTCCTCCGGCTGCTCCATATTCACCATGTGGGCAGCGCCTGGGATGACGACCGATTGCGCCTGGGGAATCTCGGCTGCCAACCGCTCGACCTGTCTTTGCTTGGTGGGCAAGTCGTAGTCGCCGATCATGAGCAGCGCCGGCACGCGAATATCCGCCAGACGCGTGATGGCCTGTGGTTCCGGGGAAATCACCTCCGTTGTATCAGGGATAGGAACGGTGAAAGCATGATACTGCATGTCGTAGACACGCTGGCGAACAGCAGGGTCAACCTGGTCCGTTGTACGCCCTGGCCCAACTACCCAGGTGCGTACATTCAACTCGGCCGCGGCTACCAGATCACCCTGTTCAAGCAGCGCTTCCTCTTCCCTGGCGAATTGCTCTATCTCCGCCGATGGCTCCTCACCACCTACGCTCGGAGCGACCAGCACCAGTGAAGTGACCTTCTCAGGGTAGGTCAGCACGAAATCGAGCGCAACCTTGCCGCCAAATGAAAGCGCAACCACGTGCGCCTTCTCGATACCGAGGAATGCTAAAAGCGCGGCGGGGTCTTCGTGATTGGCAAACGCTCCAGCCGGGACGGTGGATTGGCCGAAACCGCGCAAATCAAAGCGTATTACCCGGTATTGCCGGGCAAAGGTGTCGAACTGCTGGTCCCACATGCGGCTATCCGCTATACCTGCATGGATCAAGAGCAAAGGATGGCCCTGGCCTGCGACTTCATAGTAGAGCGGCGCTCCCTGCGCCTGCAGGAAACCCGATTGTGATTGTGCCACAAAAAATCTCCTTGACTTCGAGGAAGATGTCTTCCCGTTAGCTCTAAAACTTCCGAACTTGATGGAACAGCAGTACAATATCACTGCTACTGTTCATAGAAATGCTAGCAATCTTCGCTCTTTAACTATATCAATCGAGAGCGTCTTGTAGCCAACTTCTTCGAAAAGGACGACCATCTTCTCACCCTCGTAGCGCATCACTACACCTTCACCCCAGGCCGTATGTTTGACGTGGCTATTCAATGGAAACGGTTTGCCCTCGGCACCGGCTTCTACGCTTGCGGATAAGCCGGCATCGCAATTGTCGCAGAAGCCGCATGGCTCATTCAGCTCTTCGCCGAAGTAGTTGAGCAGGTACTTACGGCGACAATCTTGCAACTCGGCATAGCCGCGTATCATCTCGATGCGCGAACGCACGAACTGGCGGCGGCTCTCATGCAGGCGTGCGCTCTCCTCAGCTGCCTCATCCAGGTCAGGAGGATTGTCGCACGCCACCACATTCCCATTGGATTGAATCTCAATGACATGCAGTTCTTCCAGGTAGCTCAATACCTGCATCAACCTGGTCTGCGGTATATCCAGGATTTCTCGCAACCGTAGAGGATCAATTGCTTTTTTATGTTCCAGGATGACTTTTGCCACCAGCTCTACCTCGTCTGCATCAACCTTGCCACTGCCGGTCAAAAAGCGGTGAATGGCGAGGTCCTTGGAGCAGTAGAACAGGATGGCATCGGCTCTTTCGCCATCTCGCCCGGCGCGTCCGATCTCCTGGTAATAGGAATCGACGGAATCGCTGATATCGTAGTGGAAGACGAAACGGACGTTTTCCTTGTTCACACCCATGCCAAAAGCGGTGGTAGCGACAATCACCTCCGCCTCATCCTGCATGAACCCCTCTTGCGCCGCTTCTCGATCTTTTGCCTTCATACCGGCGTGATAAAAAACCGCCTTCACCCCGCGTTCGCAGAGCAATGCGGCGATCTCTTCGGCATGTTTGCGAGTTGAAACGTAGACAATACCCGGCTTATCGGCTCCATTAACCCTGTCGATCAATGCCCCCTTCTTTTCGGCCTCATCATAGAACGTCTCGACGCCCAGCCAGATATTGGGACGATCAAAGCCCTGTACCACGACGCGCGGATTCTGCATATCGAGGCGTTCCAATATCTCCTCGCGCACGGGCAGCGATGCAGTGGCGGTTAATGCCAGCACTCTGGGATGACCGAGTTCCTCGATTACTGCGCCCAATCGCAGATATTCGGGGCGAAAATCGTGTCCCCACTCGCTGATGCAGTGTGCTTCATCCACCAGGGCGCGAGGAAGACAAACTCAAGTTTGCCCTCTTTCAGGGCATCCAACGTTTCCTGAAACTCGGCAGCCCCCAATGTAGAGTTAAGCACCGCCGCACCGCCAATGTTCTGTTCTTCGATGGACCCTACCTGGTCATACTGTAAGGCAATCAGTGGAGAGACAACAATGGTTGGGCCATCAAGGAGCAGACTTGCTGCCTGGTAAATCATCGATTTTCCCGAACCGGTAGGCATGACGGCTAAGGTATCATGACCATCCAGCAGCGATTGAATAGCAGACTGCTGCCCAGGACGCAGGCTCTCGTACCCCAGCTTCTCCTGGGCAATACGGCGTAAACGCCAGGCATCTTTTCGCTTCGTACTCATCGTACCTCAGTGGGTCTAGGCTACGAACAGCTGTTCGAGGAATGCCAGCGTCCTGGTCTCATCAGGTCGCAATCCCTGATGCACTTCCTTCTTTTCACGCGCACCATACTGCTCGACGAAGTTATGCAGCGACCCGTCGAGGTAGGCGTCGATGACGCCGGGATGGACGTAGCATTTGCGACAGATAGCGGGGGTATTGCCAAGCTTCTCCGCCGTCGATTTGATGGCCTGAGCCACGTTTTTCTTGCCCTGGGTCGTCGAATCAAACGCGCCCATTTCCTCAAGGGCGCGCATGACAAAGACGGTGCCTCCCCAGGTACGGAAATCCTTCGCGGTAATGTCTTGCCCACTGATTTCACGCAGGTAGGTATTTACATGGCCCGATTCGATGTCGCGCAGTTCACCTTTCTCGTCGATATACTGGAAGAGTTCATGCCCAGGCAAGTGCTGGCAGCGTTTGACGATTTTGGCGAGCTGGCGATCATTGACGTCGATGGTATGTTCCTTACCACTTTTACCGCGAAAATGGAAATGCACCTTCGTGCCCTCCACTTCGACGTGCTGGCTGCGCATAGTGGTCAGGCCGTACGAATCGTTCTCTCTGGCATACTCCTCGTTGCCAACCCGAATGAGCGTGGTATCGAGCAGGCGCACGACGGTCGCCAGCACTTTCTCAAAGGGTAAGCCCGGAAGCGCCAGATCACCCTCGATACGCCGGCGAATGGCGGGAAGAGTCTCACCAAAAGCAATCATCCGGTCATATTTGGTCTCGTCGCGCACTTCGCGCCAGCGCGGATGATAGCGGTACTGTTTGCGTCCCTTCGCGTCGCGCCCGGTCGCCTGGATATGGCCCTGCGGATTGGGGCAAATCCATACATAGGTCCAGGCGGGAGGAATGCCCAGTTTTTTAATACGTTGCAGCTCATCGGGGTCACGAATGGCCTTGCCATCCAGCCCGATATAGCTGAAGTGTTTGCCGACACGCTTACGCCGGATACCCGGCATAGCGTCGGTGACGTAGCGTAGACCGGCGGCTTTGGCGGTTTCAATCGGATCATCAGCCGTGCAGATCTCTATCCCACCCAGGGTCGGAATTCGCTGGGACGAAGCTGGCGCCGTGGACAAATTGTGCTCCTGTCTGGTAGAAAAACTATTCTGAGCTTCTCATCGAACAACAATGACTTCGATGAGAACCATTACTGTATATACGGTGACCTCCATCCCAGGAGTGACAGGTTAATATCAAAACCCCTACTATGCTAAGGTGAGCAGGCAATATCGAGATCAGCCCTACAAACTGCCTGCAGCACCCGCTACTGCCTCGGACAGAGTCGGGTAAGGCATGAGCGCTGAGGCAAGCTGTTCGAGCGATAGATTCGCGTGCATCGCCAGCACGATGGGGGCCAGCAAGTCATCACCACGCACAGAAAGGATGTGACCCCCAAGCAGCTTACCTTCCATGTCTGTCAGCAGTTTCACCAGACCCGCGGTTTCACCCATGGTTATGGCACGTTCATTCTTGCTGAATGACATGCGAGCAACGCGGTTTGGAGTGCCTTCCTCCTTCAATTGCTCTTCTGTTTTGCCGACATGCGCCAGCGCGGGATCTGTGAATGTAACCCAGGGGACTGCGCGATCATCGAATGGCTGGGGATTGCTGGCAAAGGCATTGCGCGCCGCCAGTTTGCCCTGCGCGGTGGCAACATGGGTAAATTGATACTGGCTCGCTACATCCCCCGCCGCCCAGATATGCGGCACGCTGGTGCGGAGCGTCGCATCCACAACGATGCCTTTCTTGCTCGTCTTCACACCGGCGGCATCCAGGTGGAGCGCTTCAAATGAGGCTTTGCGACCTACCGCCATCAGAATCTCATCAACGACCAGGGTTTCTTCCTGACGCTGGCCACAGCGGATAGTCAAGCGTTTGCCGCCGCCTTCACACTGCACCCTCTCAAGCTCGGCATCGGTTTCCAGGCGCATGCCCTCTTTCGTCAGTATGTCACAGAGATTGTCGGCCAGTTCGCGGTCTTCCTTATCGAGAA
>VBFM01000139.1:0-200 GCA_005882595.1 Chloroflexota bacterium | reverse complement strand
GATTGCTCCACCGCCAACGACGGCGAGCCTGCCAGGAAGCTGCGGCAATGAAACTGCCTGGATATTGGTAATATAGCCCGCTTCTTGCAAGCCCTCGACGGGGGGCACGACTGTTTCGCTGCCCGTCGCAATGAGGATGCGATCCGCCGAAACGCTTTTTCCCGAGATTTGCACTTCATGCGGAGAAACGAAGGTGGCCT
>VBFM01000194.1:0-8081 GCA_005882595.1 Chloroflexota bacterium | reverse complement strand
CCTGTATAAGCGCATTGGCTGCGCGCCGGTGCAATTGCGCGCGTCTGGCAGCCGATAAACGCTCGTACAGGTGGCTGACGATGAGTGGATGCCAGAAGTGATACGTAATGTGTGTGCCTGTCCCCTCTTCTGCCAGTAACCCGGCTCGCAGCGCCTCCTCCAGCAAGTCCAGAATGGTATCCTCGTTGTTGCTATAATCGCCGGCCATAAAGGACAACTGGTTGAATTCGAACGAGCCGCCCAGCACCGCAACCTTGCCCAGCAGCGTCTGGCAATCGTTACTCAGCCTGCTCAGGCGGCGGTCAAGTACAGCTGTAATCGTGTCAGGCATGGATGATGCCCAGCTGGCTGAGGCTGAGACTGCCTGGGAATCTGTCTCGATAACTGCGGTTGGGAGAGCTTGCGCTCTCCCTGTTACAGCATCGGGGTGGATGGGCAGCCCCGTTTCACTGACACGAGCCAGCTCCTCAGCGAAGAATGGATTTCCTCCGGCCTGGGACTGAATAGTTTGCACAATATTTTCTGGCAGATGCGCCACCAACGACCCGATCTGGCTCTCATCTAACGGCAAGACAGGCAGCGTAATCAGCGCCTGTTCGCGCCGCAGATCATTGAGCAGTGTACGCAAGTTTGAGGTAGGGGCAAGTTCCATATCTCGGCAGGTTGCCACAATAGCAATGCGCTCGTTGTGCATATGGCGCACTACATAGGCAAGCAATTCGAGACTGCTATCGTCCGTCCAGTGCAAATCATCCAGCACCAGTAATAATGGCGTCGAGCGGCTCAGCACAGCGAGTAGCCCTGAGGTCGCTTCCCATAAGTGCAAGCGTTCCTGTTCAGCGGGCAGTGTCGATGCCAATCGAGATGAAGCGACATTGAATGCTGAATGTGTCGCCAGCTCTGGCACGAATGTACTGAGCCGCGCAAGCTTTGCGTGGGCCGTTGAGGGAGCATTGGTAACTTCAGTGGTATCTTCTCCTGGCGCGCTCATCACTTGCGTCTTCAGACTTGCCAGCAGGAATTCGGGGGAAACGTCTTTCAAGAGTGTACGGAGAATGTCAGTCCAGGGACGATAGGGAATCGTTCCCTCCTGCTCGTAAGCGTGCGCCCAGACCACGGACCAATCCCGCAGGTGGGCCTGGTAGCTCAATTCCTCGTCCAGGCGCGTCTTCCCGATCCCGGATTCTCCCATCAATAGCAGGAAATGGGTCAACTTTTGCTCGCGCGCGCTCCGAGGAGGAGCAGAGTGATTCTCCTGTATGTCACCGTTGGCATACCCGGCCCCTATGGCTTCCTCCTGTGGGGCCTGTTCGAGGGCGAGCAGGAACTTCAGGATAGTATCCAGTTCTCGTTCACGCCCGACCAGCTTGCTCTGATTATGGCGGCCTAATTGCAATATCGGACGTTTGAAGCCCGAAAACGCTGGTACCGTTTCTCCTGTTTGCGAGGAGGTTGCAAGGGTTTGTGGAGGAGGTGCCACAGCGGTTTTGGTCTCTGCGGGGGTTAACGTGTTTTCTGCCGGGTGTGGCATTTGATACGTTCCCTTGCGCAATGCCTCGTACATTGCGGTTGTCTCAGGCAGGGGATCGCTCTCATACTCACGCGCGAGCGTATCCGCCAGGCGATGGTAGGCGCGTAATGCTTCGCCGCGCCGGTCAAGCCGCGTGAGGATCACCATCAAGCGGCGCACAGCCGTTTCATGGGTGGGATCAGTGGTAAGGAGCCGGTCGAGCGGTTCAATCGCACTCGTGAGTGCGCCGCGTGACGCTCGCATCTCCGCGAGTTTCAGAAGCAGACCCATCCAGCCACGTCGAAGCGACTCGCGCCGCGGGGAAGCCCACTCGGAGTAGAGCTCTTCAAGCAGGTAATCCCCGCCGTAAAGCTTTGACGCCTCCTCAAGTAGCTGTTCAACCTGTTCCGGGTCTTTTGCCATATTAGCCTTGTTCAGTAAGCTTTCAAACTCCTCCGCGTCAACCCAGATCTGGCTGGCATCTGCCAGTATCAATACATCGCGTTCCAACCGTAACATGCGTGACGCGGCAGGACGCGTAATTTCCGGTTCAAGCACCTGGCGCGCTTCGTGCACAGCGCCATTTAAGCGATTCGCAGCCGTTTCAATATCCAGGTCGGGCCAGAGCGCTTCCAACGCCTGCTCGAAGTGCTTAATAGACATCCCAGCAAGGCACGCGCCCGCCGCCGGTGCCAGGTGCGATTCGTAACCGTCTGCCACTCGCTGCCACTTCTGCGCTCAATACGAAATTGCCCAAGTAGATAAATACGCAGGATGGGATCACTCCCTGCCGCATTTCCAGGCGAAGCTTGCGCTGCTTTCTGTACATTGAGAGCATCTTTCACCGGTGTGGAAGCTGCCTCCTTGTTCTGTGTACGAGGATGTTCTGATCCGCTACTCGCATTCCCGGCGAAGGCAGCTTCTTCTATTGAAGGGAGCCCCTTGCTGGCTTCATTGGTTGTTATCTCAAGGTCAGAAGGAGGGTGTATGCCAATATACTTACTGATGGTACGGCCGTTCTCACTCCAGTAAGCGTACCAGTACGGGCCATGTCCTGCTCCCTCTTTACATTTACGGCAGCGCTGCTTCCCACAGCGCGTAAACTGTTGACGGTAGGTCACTTTATTTTGCATAAATGTATCCCTAATCCCCAGAGAAGGTTGCGGAAGCAAACATGAATCAGCCAGATATGCTTTCCACTTTGAGCTGTTACCCCTTTGTGCTATCAAGTCTTACAGAAGACAACTTTATTATAACCTATAATGACAGAGGTTAACAATTCTCACACCTATTTTTCTCAAAGTCTGTGAAGAATGACCACTTTGAACCCCGCTTGACATGTACTTACCAGTAAGAGAGAATCAATTTCAACGAATAACAATTGCTATTGATGGATTATTCAGGAGCCAGGCCGTGTCTAAGGGGGCATCCGGCAATAACATGATAAGGGAATCCCTCTTGTGATGGCTTCAGAAAGTGTTTCCCTTTGCAAGAATCATCAAGTTATTTGCGGATGAGCCCTAAGTGGAGAATGCAGTCAACCGTTGCCTGTGGGCTGCTTATGTTCTGTCTGATCATGATCCTGACCGCCGGAGGTGCATCACCACTTGCGACGCAGCACGCCAAGATTGGTCCCTATCAGCTGCTTCTCAGCTATTACAGCCTGCCCCGTGCCGGGCAAGCCCTCAGCATGACTATCGAATCCAGCACACCCGGTGTGACCGTTCAATTCGCACAGGCCGCGCTTAATCCCGCGCCCGGCACGGATGCCAAAACGGTTAATGTGACGCTTACACCGAACAGCGATGCCGAGGGCGTGTACGATGTCAATGTCACTCCATCGATTCGTGGCAAATGGCTACTTCATCTACAAGTTACCGGGGTGTCCGGCTCGGTCGTTGGTGATATTCCCATCAATGTCGAGGGTCCGCCAGAGATACCAACCTGGTTGGGCTGGTTGATCGGCCTCACCCCATTGCCTCTCCTGCTTGGCTTTATCTGGTTGCAGGTGAGATGGCGCAAAACCCAACGAGAGCGTCTCTCCCACTACACCTCAACCGAAGAAAAAGCTCACCAGCATCCGTAGGGGCGGGAGTGGACGAGGATGTGGAGTTGGGACGCTTGCGTCGCCCGCGTCCTGTTCCTCTGGCTCACATCTTGCGGCAACACGACCACACCCCTCATCATCTGCCCTCGCCCCTTATGCTCTCTGTACATTTTCTGCGGCGCGGCGTGCGCTCGCGCGCACAACCGGGTCGGCATCTACCTGCAAACGTGAGAGTGCTTTCTGCGCCTCGTGGTCGCTCATACGCGAAAGCACGACCGTAATACGTCGTCGCCGTTCGCTGTCAACAGAATTTGCCCATTGCAGCGCAATGGGTAACAGGGGTGTTGCAATATCGGCATCGTCCAGTGTGGGTAGTGCGGCGAAAATAGACATTAGCGTATCCCGCATATAGTCATCGGGCCGGGAGAGCAGCGATGCCAATGCATAGAAAACTGTATTGGCCGGGAACACTTCCCAGGTATAGGCAGGAAAGGGATAGCGGAACGGCCAGAAGCAGTCAACGATCATGCTGAGATAGGCCGCGCGTTCACTTGTATCGATCGGGCGATCAGAGGTTGCATTTTGCGTTGCTGCTGTAACCAACGTCACAAATACCTGTTCGGGCTGTGGAAGATAGGCCGCCTGTGCAAATAAGCGCAGCCAACCAGCGCCCTCTAAGCGTAGAGGACGAGAGGAGGATTGCAGCACATGGGTTGCCAGAGCCTCCACCAATCGCTCCCTGAGCAGCGTCTGCTCTTCTTTCGGGAGATTCCAGAGTTTGCTCTGTAATTTATTCACCAGTTTATTCAGCTGCTGAGGAGACGAGACTCCCTCCACTTGCCGCAACAATTCAGAAATCGACATTGACTTTGCCTGACGAAATGGCCGCAGCACGTCGCGGAACCGATTTTGCATAAGTTGATCGAACCGATTGGAATATCCTGATGCTGGAAAAAGTGTTGAACGAGTCAAATTCATAGATGTAATGCCTCCGCCGAAACATTCTTCTGCAACCCACTTACTACAAAAATTGTAACGGTTGTTACTACAATTCTAAACAAAATCCCGTGCTTTGTCAAGGAAATCACAAGATTCCCGCGATTTTGTGATTTCCTAATTTACAGTATAATCAGCATGGCAACATCCCGCTCAGCCAGGGCGACGATTGGACATCCAGGCCCCTTTATCAGCTTTTTCGGCCCTTGAGCAAGATGAAATCGTTCGTAAAGCTGAGAAGTTGGCCATCTGGAGCGCGTTTCACCTCGAAATAGCTCTGGATACGCGCATCACTCTCTAATATAAACTGTGCAAGCCGCGCTTTTTCGTCATCCGTCATGCGGGCGCGTTCTGTCCAATCAGTATATTCGTGCGTTTTACGGAAAAATTCACTATTTTCAATGATCAAACCTGCTTGCTGGAAAAAGATTTGCCACTCTTCGCGTATGCATGAGCGCCCATGTGATGGATCGCGCCACTTTTCTACGCGATTATCAAAAGCATCGAGTTCCGGGTCACTGGGAGCCATACAGTCAATCAGTAAAAATATCCCGTCCGGTTTCAAGACTCGTGCCACTTCTCGCACGAACTGTGCCACGTTGGGAAAGTGATGCGGTGCGATGCGGCAGGTCACCCGGTCAAACGTGCCGTCCGCGAAAGGGAGTTGTTCGGCGTCTGCCACCTGGTACACTGCATTGGTAACACCCTGGGCAAGCAAATACTCGCGCGCTTTTTCGAGCATCCTCGGCGTCAAGTCTGTCACTGTTACCTGTGCCACATGCGGCGCAACTGCCAACGCTGTATGTCCGCCTCCGGTTGCTATATCAAGCGCGTGCTGCTGGCTATCCCACTCTCCTAGTTCTATCAGCCGTTCCAGGTCGTTGCCTACGCGGTGCGAGAAACTGGCAACGTAGCCTTCGGCGTTACGTGCGAAATAATCTTGAACCTGAGCTTTCTTATCGTTGCTCTCGTGCTGCGATGAAAGTGTCATGTTGGATCCTATCCTATTTTAACTTTCAGATTGCTCTCGTATAGAGTATATCGTTTTGGGGGAAAAAATGTTGCTGCCAAGCCTCAAGTATGTGTCAAGCATTGACTCGACGCCCCACAGACAAGTGTGCTAAGATAGCTCAAGATACTTCCTGCTCTAGCATATTCAGATGGAATAAGGTAGCATGCCAAAACTTGATGGCTCGGTTGAGAGCATCGTATTTCGTAACGAAGAGAACCATTATACGGTTGCGCGTTTTCGGCCCAATGATAGTGGCCGCTTATTTCGTGATGATCTGACGACCATTGTTGGCGCGCTCCCAGGTGTGCATGTTGGCGAGTTGTTGACGGTGGAGGGGGAATGGGAAAAAGACCCCAAATATGGCCGTCAATTGCATGTGACCAGTTTTGTGCAGCGTTTGCCCGCCTCGCCAGAAGGCATCATGCGCTATCTCAGTTCTGGTCTGATTAAAGGCATCGGGCCGAAGAAAGCTGAACGCATTGTCGCGCATTTCGGTGAGCAAACCCTGGCCATCATCGAGCAGCAGCCCGAACGGTTGAGCGAAGTCAAAGGCATCAGCACGAAAGACCGTGAGCAGATCATCCAATCCTGGGTTGAGCAAAACGAAGTCAAGGAACTGCACCTCTTTTTGCAATCTCACGACGTGTCGATCAACCTGGCAACGCGCATCTACAAGCAGTATGGGCAGGAATCTATCAAGATCATCCGCGAGAACCCATATAAGTTAGCCGACGATGTAAGCGGCATCGGCTTCCGCACGGCTGATGAGATAGCGGTAAAGCTTGGTTTGCCGCGCGATAGCATCCCGCGCCTGGCAACTGGGCTTAAATATGTGCTTGCGCAGGCCGCGAACGAAGATGGTCATTGCTTTTTGCCGGAGCATGCATTGTTGCGCAGGTCATCGGAGATACTCCAGGCACCTCATGAACTCCTCACGGAGGCTGTAGAGCAACTGAAAAACGAACGTGATATCTTCATCGAGCCGCCTCTGCAGCCGGCAAAGCCTCCAGAAGCTTCCCAATCGGCAAATGGGGACGTGCCTCCCGTTGATTGGTCTGAAGCGGAAGAAAGCGGTCAGCGTATCTATTTTGGCCCATTCTGGCATGCTGAAAATGGTTCGGCGCGTATTTTACGCACCCTGCTGCGTTCGCAGAGCAAACTGCCGCCTGTAAGCCAGCAGTACTGGGAGGCGGTCTTTGACTACCTGGCGCAGAAGCGCAAGATGGTGTTGACGGAGAAACAGCGCGAAGCGGTGCAGATGGCGTATCAAAAGAAAGTCACTATTCTGACGGGTGGGCCGGGAACGGGCAAATCGACCTCCCTGCGCGCGCTGCTCATGGTTCTGCGCAAACGCAACATCGATGTGGCTCTGGCAGCGCCAACCGGGCGAGCCGCCAAGCGACTGACCGAGGCTACCGGAGCGGTCGGCTTTCAAGCGAAAACGCTGCACCGCTTGCTGGAATACGCGCCGCATGACAATACCTATCAACGCAATGAGGAGAATCCCTTACCGTACCAGTTTGTCATCGTCGATGAAGTCTCGATGGTCGATATTCTGCTCTTCTATCACCTGCTCAAAGCCCTCCCGCCTGATGCTCACCTCTTGCTGGTAGGTGATGCTGATCAGCTGCCTCCCGTTGGCCCCGGCAACGTCTTACGCGATCTACTGCGCAGCGAGTCCATCCCGACGGTGCGTTTAACGGAACTCTTTCGCCAGGCGCAGCAAAGCCAGATTGTGGTCAATGCGCACCGCATCAATGCCGGGCAAATGCCGTCACTCAAACGTGAACAAAAAACCGATTTCTTCTTCATATCAGAAGATGACCCCGTTCGCGCCCAGCGCCTCGTTCTCGACCTGGTACAGCGGCGTATCCCCAAGCACTACGCCCTCAATCCGATGACCGATATCCAGGTGCTTGCGCCCATGTATCGCGGCCCGGTGGGTGTGACCAGCCTGAATGAAGAACTGCAGGCGCACCTGAATCCCAGCGCGGTTGCCTCGATAGAATGGGGCGGACGCGACTTGCGCGTAGGCGACAAGGTCATGCAGGTGCGCAACAACTACGATAAAGGCGTCTTCAACGGAGACGTAGGCTGGATTCGCAGCATCAACAGGGAAAACTCCAACCTCAAAGTCGAGTTCCTGGAAGAGGCCGGGCCACTGCTGGTCGCTTATGAATTTCACGAGCTGGATGAACTGACTCTGGCCTACGCGGTAACGGTGCATAAAAGCCAGGGGAGCGAGTATCCCGCTATCGTCTTGCCCCTCGTGCGCGAGCATTATATGCTGTTGCAACGCAACCTGCTCTATACCGCTATCACGCGCGCAAAGCGCTTGTGCATCCTCATCGGTCAACAGCGCGCCCTGGAAGTAGCCGTTAGAAATGATCGCGTTGCGCTGCGCAATACAGGCCTGGCGGAACGGCTTGCCATGGTTGCGAAGGTCGGCATTTGGGATAGGTAGATTTGACAGGAAACGACCTGTAGATGTATACAGGGAACGGAGGCTGGGCCTC
>VBFM01000193.1:0-6725 GCA_005882595.1 Chloroflexota bacterium | reverse complement strand
CTCAAGATCGCATTGGCCAGCCTTTGGAGAATATGTCACGCGGCATGCAGCAGAAAGTCGCCATTGCCCGCGCCTTTCTGACCGCGCCCATCGTGCTGTTGCTGGATGAGCCGACAACGGGATTGGACCCGCGTTCAAAGATTGATGTGCAGACCTTTGTTCGGCAACTGCGCGAAGATCACGACGCGACCATCTTGATTACTACCCACGATATGGACGAGGCTGAGGCCTTATGTGATCGGGTTGCCATTATCGACCAGGGACGTATTGTCGCCATGGGCGAAGTCGATGAACTCAAACGCGCAGCTGCGGAGCGTATGGAGCGCACCACGCCCGTCACCATGAATGAAGTGTTTATGCATTATACCGCCGCTCATCTGATTACTGATGCCGACATCGAACGCTACGGAAGCTGGGAAAAAGCCTTCGAAGCGCTTGAAGCGCAGAAAGAGGATGAGGGGTAACAGATAGGGAGTAACTAAAGCAATGTCTTCATTGTTACACCAGGGGCGTGCATCCTACGCCTTTTTCGAGCGCAACTGGAACCTGAGCAAGCGTTACTGGGCCTGGGAAGTGGTCTGGCTGGTCTACAATATCGTGAACGCCATGAGCGTGACCTACATTGGGAAGGCTGCGCAGGCACTCACTCATACAAAAGTTGACACCAATTACCTGGTGCTTTACCTGCTCATTGGGACAGCAGTCTGGTCGTACCTCAGCGTCACTTTTGAAGGAGTGACCGATATGATCACCATCGAGCGCTGGGAGGGTACCATCGAGCATACCTTTATGGCTCCGATCTCGCGTTTCACACACCTGATTGGCAGCTGTTGGTACGCCGTAGCCCATGGATTGCTGTTCACCTTTATACAGCTGATCGTTGTGGCGGCGTTCTTCAATCTCGACCTGAGTCATGCCAACTATGTAACGGCGACGTTCATGCTGTTAATAGGCAGCATCTCGTTCATCGGCTTTGGTATCGGAGCAGCAGTGTTACCTCTGCTCTTCACAGAGCGTGGTTCGCAGATGTCGTACATCGTACGTGCGATCCTGCTGCTGATTTCGGGTGTCTACTACCCGATCAGTGTGCTTCCAGGATGGATGCAGCCACTGGCTAGCGTCTCGCCGGCCACCTATGTACTGGAGGGCTTGCGGGCTGCGTTGCAGAACAACCAGGTGATCTGGTCACCAGAGATTTGGAGCTACACATGGCCATTGATTCTGACGGGTGTCGTGAGCATTCCGGTCAGTGTGTACATCTTCAGATTCGCTGAACGCTACGCGAAGCGCACCGGCAAACTGAAGAGAAATGGATAACATGTGTCTTTGCGGTCTGCCTTTCGTCTACGGGGTGATACTTGCCAAGCGGAAGAAAGGTACGCCGCGCAGATCATAGATACAGGAGAAAATATCATGGCAGATATGATTGATACACTTCCGCAGAGTTTTCTTATGCGTCGTCCAACCATGGACGACCTGGAGGCGGTTCATAGATTGTTTGAGATCTGCGAAATCGCGGAGTTGGGTGGGCCCGAAATCACACTTGATGACCTGCGTACCTTGTGGATTATGTCCACCTTTAACCTGGAAAGTGACGCCTGGCTAGTCACCTCAGCCGAAGGTCAGCCGGTTGGATACGCCGATATGGAGCAGAGAGAGCACGCGCGCATTTTCACACTCGTGCGTGTACATCCTGACTATGTGGGTCGCGGTGTTGGCGAATACCTGCTTGAGCAGGCTGAAGCATGGGTGCGCCGACAGATTCCCCTGGCGGCTCCAGAAGTGCGTGTCACACTGAGTAGTTTCACCGGCGGCTCCTATGAAGAGGCAAAGCGCCTTTTTGAGGGGCAGGGCTTCAAGGAGATACGGCGTTCCTGGCGTATGGAAATTGATATGTCAGACATGCCACCCGCTCCTGAATGGCCTGAGAACGTCACCGTTCGCACCTTCCAACCGGGAGATGAACGCGCCGTTTTCGAAACCGTTGATGAAGCGTTCCAGGATCACTTCGGTCATATGCGGGGAGACTTTGAAGAGTGGAAGCACTGGACTGTCGAGCGAGAAACGTTTGATCCATCGCTGTGGTTCCTGGCCTTTGATGCAGAGAAGCTGGCCGGATGCTCATTGTGTAGCTACGAGGGAGAGCTTGGCTGGGTAAACACCCTGGCCGTGTTGCGTCCCTGGCGGCACAAGGGCCTGGGCATGGCGCTCCTACTCCATTCCTTCGGTGAGTTTTACCGGCGCGGCAGGCACACCGTAGGTTTAGGGGTTGATTCACAGAACTTAACCGGCGCAACCCGGCTTTATGAACGAGCCGGCATGCACGTTGCGCGTATATACATCGCATATGAGAAGGAGTTGCGTGCAGGTGTGGAACTGAGCACGCAAACCATCACGGTTTAAGCCGGAAGCAATGCACTCCTTCTCTACAGGCCATAGAACGGAGAAATGGCAATGTCTGTACAACTAACAAATTTATTGGCGCGCACACCCAACATTGAGGATTTGTACTCGATTACCGAACTGGTTGCGGTCTGTGACATTGCTGAACATGGAGTTGGAGGAGTTGTCGGGGATACGAGTAGTACGATACAGGACCTGCAATCTCACTGGCAGAACTTTTGCTTTAACCTGGCAACCGATGCCTGGGTGATTGTCACGAAGAAAGGACAATTTGCCGGGTTTGGTTGTGTGTGGCATCGCGACCACGAGGAGTTCTACAACTTCGTCTGCGTGCATCCGCAGTACCGCAAACGCGGTATTGGCACTCTACTGCTGCGCCTTGTTGAAGAGCGCGCACGCCAGCAGATGCGCGGTGCCCTGCCAGACGTTCGAGTGAACTTGAAAGCCCAGGTTAGCAGCAGCAATGCAGAAGCACGCAGCCTGTTCGAGCGCGAGGGTTACATCTTGATCCGCGAATTCTGGCGCGTCACGCTGGAACTGGACGAAACGCTCGACGGCGCTCGCAGCAGTGGGAAGTTCAAGGTCGATATGGATGTTGATGCTCAACGCCTGGTCGGCCTCACTCCACTCTACGAGCGAGAAGGAGTGTTTAGCGTTCGCCAGTATTGCACCTATGAGAAGGAGCTGCGCGCTGCCCAAGAGCAGTGCGCATGCCCGGATGAAGACCCGGATACGCTGGTAAACGCCGGGTAAACAGGGAATTAACCCGCTTCTATTGTGGTGAATACGGACGTGATGCGGAAAGCAGCATATCCCTTGAAATATAAAGGAAAATAAACATGTCGAATACATTCGATACATTGAACTCCTTGCCGGGAGGCTTGCTTGTGCGGCCTCCTACAATGGACGATGCGCAGGCTATTACAGAGGTAATTGTGGCGTGCGATATCGATGAATATGGTGAGCCAGACTTTACTGAGCAAGACCTGCGAAGCATCTGGCAAACGCCGGGCTATGACATGGCGACAGATTCCTGGGTAGTTATCGCTCCTGAAGGACAAATTGTCGGCTTTGCCACCGTGTCGGACAATGAGCATGTGCGCATGTATATGTACGGCGCTGTCCACCCGGCGTATCGTGGTAGAGGCATCGGGACTCGCCTGATGCGCCTGGCCGAAACTCGTGCTCGCCAGCATATCTCCCTGGCGCATCCAGATGCGCGTGTCACGCTTCAGAACTGGTTAAGCGGCGTCAACACAGATGCGCAGTGCTTGCTTGAACAGCAGGGTTTTACCGATATCCGGCATCACTGGCGTATGGAAATCGAGATGCTTGAGCCTCCACCGACCCCGGTCTGGCCAGAGGATATAACCATACGCACGATTGTCCCTGGGCAGGATGACCGAGCCGTTTTTGAAATGATCGACGAGGCTTTCCAGGATCACTGGGGACATATGCCGGGAAACTTTGAGAAATGGCAGAACTGGACGGTCAAGCGGAAAGACTTTGATCCCTCCCTATACTTCTTAGCTTGTGACGGCGACGAACTTGCCGGAAGCGCACTTTGTAAGTACCAGTTCAACCTAGGCTGGGTTGATGACCTCGGTGTGCGCCGTCCCTGGCGTCGTCATGGCCTGGGCCTGGCCTTGCTCCACCATGCCTTTGGAGAGTTCTACCGCCGGGGAACATACAAGGTCGGTCTGGGCGTCGATTCGCAGAACCTGACTGGCGCGACGAGGCTCTATGAGCGCGCAGGCATGCATATTGCCCGGCAGTACATTGGATACGAAAAAGAACTGCGCACAGGTGTGGAACTGAGTACGCAGGCTATCGAAGAGTAAGTCAAAAGGGCAGGGTCTTTCCAAAGATTCTGCCCCTTTTGACATGTGAAGTCCTCTAACGAAGCCAACCGAGAGTACTATATTGCAATATATCAACGTTACTTTCCTTTTCTCTTTGCCGTTTGATACCATGTGGGCGAAGTTTCGATTAATATGGTGTAATCGTGCAAAGGGGATCATAGTGTATGTTTATCCAGAGTATACTGACGATAGGCGCAATAGCTGCTGGGGGCTTGCGGCCAATGTACCTGCTCTTGCTGGTGTTGGCTATTCTGTTGATACTGGCGGGGTGTAGTATTGCGCTGGTAACGCTGCGATATCAACGGCACGGTCAACTTGCACTCGTCACCCAGGAACCTTTGGAGAGCGAACCGCTCTGAGGTATCACGTCTATCACAACGTTCGGTGATTCCTCTGCTGCTTGGCACGTTCATTTTACGTGTCAATGGTGGAGCGAGTTCTATCGTGTTAGGACGTTTCCTGGCACAACTTTCAGCCGAACATGGTCACGCTATCACCAATATTCATGTTGGCTTGATCTCAGTGGCTTACTTCATAGTAGAACTCTCGCTCGCTCCTGTTATGGGAGCACTGAGCGATCACTGGGGGCGGCGTGTGTTTTTAACAGTCGGCCCACTCTTTGGTCTGGTACAGGTCGCTCTCCTCGTCTTTACCCCCGTTAACAACCCTTTGCCGTATTTATTAAGCCTGCAGCTACTCGCCGGAATCTCTTCCGCTATGCAGGTGCCTGCTGTGCTTGGATATCTCGCTGATTATACCGCGCGAAATCAGTCTCTGCGCATGCGCGTCATGAGTTTGTACGAACTGGTGACAAGTGGCGGTATTGCAGTGGGTGTCGTGCTTGGCGGTTTTGCCTGGGACCGTTTTGAGCGTTATGCATTTGCGTTCCTGGCATTGGGCTATCTGTTGGTTGCGGTGTGTATGCTGCTCGTCCCGGCCGTCAAGCAGGTTATTGAACGTGGCAAGGTACGAGCGCTGGCTGCGCGTTACTGGCGCGTTATTCGTACGCCACGCCTGTTTATCTTTATTCCAGCCTGGATAAGCATCAGCGCGCTGGTTGGGGTCTGGTTCAGTTCTCAACTCACCTTCGTGCTTTCCTCCCCTCGACACGACCCGCATCAACTGCTCATGGGCAGCCTGAGTCAACATGGCGGAGGAGGTCATTTAAGCCTGGTCCTGGGTGCGTATGTGCTCTTCTTCGGCCTGTGCCTGCTCTTCTGGGCCTTCTTCCTCAACCGTGCCCCGCGTTTGCTGCTCATGCTGGCCTCGATCACAGGCGTCTACCTGGCCTGTATCGCCCTGGCTGGTCTCAATCACACCGGGGCTGAGAGCCTCCCATTGTTGATAGTTTGGATCTCCCTGCTGGTCGTTGGAGTTTTCGCGGAGAGCAGTTTTGCCCCTGCAGCGCTGGCCTATCTTGCCGATATTTCGGAAGTGGCCGCCAAAGATCGCGGTCTGCTCATGGGACTCTATTCCGTTTTCCTGGGATTGGGCCAGCTGCTCGGCAATGGCATGGGAGGAGTATTCGCTCAAGCCTGGGGTTTCGATGGCCTCGTCTTCCTGACCGCCATCCTGGCGTTCATCGCGCTGATCTCGCTCTTACTGCTTTTCGGATTAGAGAAGCGCGTTGTCCCTGCGGAATAATTATGCCGGGCTAGATGTTTGTGTAAGTAGGTTCTTGCTAAAATTCCATTCCAATCGCAGGTATGATTTGCTGCACTCATGTCTACTCAGCTCTATTCCTGAAGCGCGCTACGTTGAACAGAAATGAACAGGTAAACGCAACTATGACCAGAAAAGCGAAGATCACTATTATCATTGCCCTCATGCTAGGTATGGCGCTGGCTGCCCTCGACACTACCATCGTCGGAACCGCCTTACCCAGTATCGTCGGAAAACTGGGAGGAATCACCCTCTACTCGTGGGTATTTTCAGCTTACCTGCTGACATCCACCACCACCGTCCCGATTTATGGCAAACTTGCTGATCTCTTTGGGCGCAAGCCCGTGTTTCTTTTGGTACTGCCGTATTTTTAATTGGCTCCGCCGCCTGCGGTGCGGCCCAATCGATGGAACAACTGATTATTTTTAGAGCCATCCAGGGGTTAGGAGCAGGCGCGGTTCTGCCCATCGTCCTGACCATCATTGGCGACATTTTCCCGCTAGAAGAACGTGCCAGGGTGCAGGGATTGTTCAGCGGCGTGTGGGGCCTGTCCAGCATCGTTGGCCCTGCGCTTGGCGGGGTGATCGTTGACCATTTCTCCTGGCGCTGGGTCTTTTATATCAATATCCCCTTTGGCCTGCTCTCCGCTTTCCTACTCATTATCACGCTCAAAGAGAACGTCGAGCGCAAGCAACGCTCGATTGACTATTTGGGCACCCTGACACTTACCTTCGGTATCATTGCGCTGCTCTTCGCGCTGCTCCAGGGAGGCGTCACCTGGGCCTGGACTTCGTTACC
>VBFM01000512.1:1761-3695 GCA_005882595.1 Chloroflexota bacterium | reverse complement strand
GCTCTTCAGCAACGGGCGCGGGCTCAGCTTCGGTGGGGGCGGCGACTGCTGGGCCTGCGGCGGCCACAGGGGCCGCACTTACGCCCCACTTCTCCTGGAGCGTCTTGGTCAACTCGACCAGTTCCAGTACATTCAGCTTTTCAATTTCGGTGATAATGGTATCTACGGACATGGTTTTCCTTTCTCCTTCATGGGTCCTTATTCCGACTGCCCAACAACCAGACACGCAGGGTAGAACCAAGTTCATGCCTTGCCGACTGCCTGACACACAGTGCCGTTTGGTTGTCGGGCAGTCGGAAGAAGAGAATTGCGTCCAGGTTGCTAAGCATGCTATAATGCAACCTGGAAGTTCCCTTTGCTCAACCTGGCACATAGGAGGTGTAAAAAACGTGCCGTTAAGTCTCGAAGAAAAAGCGGAAATCATTGCTGATGCCCGCGTTCACGAAACCGATACTGGATCGCCGGAGGTACAGGTATCCATCCTGACCAAACGCATCAACCAGCTAACAGAACATCTTAAGGTGCATAAGCATGACCTGCATTCGCGCCGTGGACTGTTGATGTTAGTTGGTCAGCGCCGCCGACTCCTGGCCTATCTCAGCAGGAAAAGCCCGGAGCGCTACCGCGCGTTAATTGCGAAACTTGGCTTGCGCCACTAATAATAGAATTTTGGGTGCGGTCGGCTCTTTCGAGTATGGCAACCGGCCGCTGCTCTAGTATTCTCCCACCTGATAGACAGGCATGTGCATCGTGTTGAAGAGAGATTGAGACGACGAAAAACATCCGAGGTATTTCAAAGCAAATTCCGCATTCAATAATCGACGCACACATTCGGAACCGCAGGAATAAGGAAACAGAGAAGACAGAAGGTACTTCGCATTTCGGACCCACGACAGAGAGAAGAAGTGTAACGTTAAGAACAAGCGAGCAGGGGAACGCAGTAAAGCAAAACAGGTGTAATCGCTGAGCCTGTAAGAAATGTGTTGTAGGGGCGACCATCGCGGTCCCCCTGAGATCAAAAGCCCCTTGAGTACTATGGCAAACAGAGGCCAGAACTTTATCCACAGGGGTAGTGTAGGGACCCGATTTATCGCGTCCATTCGGAGGAACTATGATTCACCGTCAAGAAGCTGTCATCGGTGGCCGGGTCATGAGCATAGAGACCGGTCGCGTGGCAGAGCAAGCCAATGGCGCGGTGTTAGTGCGCTATGGCGACACCGTCATCCTCGCCACAGTTGTTGGCAGTAATGAACCACGAGAAGGTATCGATTTTTTCCCGTTAACTGTTGATGTAGAAGAACGTATGTATGCCGCCGGAAAAATCCCTGGCGGATTTATCAAGCGCGAGGGACGCGCTTCAGAGCATGCCATCCTTGCCTGCCGCCTTGCTGATCGCCCTCTTCGTCCACTGTTCCCCAAAGGGTATCGTAACGATGTACAGATCGTCATCACCGTGCTCTCGGCTGACCAGGAAAACGATTCCGACATCATGGGCATCGTAGGGGCATCGGCGGCTCTCTCCGTCTCCGATATTCCTTTCGCCGGACCGGTCGGCGCCGTGCGCGTCGGCTATATCGATGATCAACTGGTGATCAATCCGTTTGAGTCGCAGATGCCCAACTCGCGCCTTGATCTTGCCATAGCAGGCACCTCAGATGCCGTCATGATGGTTGAGGCTGGCGCGAAAGAACTTCCTGAAGAGATGATGCTCGAAGCCGTGCGCTTCGGCCAGGAAGCCTTGCAAGATATCATCAAAATGCAAGAAAAACTGACGCAGGCCGTCAATATCGCCAAGCGACCCTTTGAGACCCCGGCGGTTGACCAGGACCTGCGCAGCAAAGTCGCCGCCTTTGTGCTGCCGCGTTTTGAAGCGGCGGTCAATAATCCCAACAAGGCCATCCGTTCAGCTGCGCTCAATGCAGTGCAGGGCGAAC
>VBFM01000512.1:0-1732 GCA_005882595.1 Chloroflexota bacterium | reverse complement strand
CGTATGTGCGCAACAATATCCTGGACAACGGGGTGCGCCCCGATGGACGCGACCTCAAGACTATTCGCCCCGTTAGTTGCGAGGTAGGGCTCCTGCCGCGCACACATGGCTCCGCCATCTTCACCCGCGGGCAGACCCAGGTACTCAGCGTCATTACGCTTGGCTCTCCTGGCGAGGAGCAGATCCTCGACGGCCTGGGTTCCGGCGAAAGCAAGCGCTTTATGCACCACTACAACTTCCCACCGTTCTCGACCGGTGAGAGTAAGCCCTTACGCGGCCCGGGACGACGTGAGATCGGCCATGGCGCGCTCGCAGAACGCGCAGTCGCGGCGGTCATCCCCACGCAGGCAGAATTCCCGTATACCATCCGCGCCGTCTCCGACGTGCTCTCGTCAAACGGCTCGACCTCGATGGGTTCCGTGTGCGGCACCACCCTCTCCTTAATGGATGCCGGTGTGCCCATCCACGCTCCTGTCGCGGGCGTAGCCATGGGCCTCATCACCGGTGAAGGTGAGCGCGCGGGCAAATGGGCCGTGATGTCCGACATTCAGGGCATCGAAGACGCCCTGGGTGACATGGACTTCAAAGTCGCTGGAACGGCTGATGGCGTGACCGCCCTGCAAATGGACATCAAAGTCAAAGGCATCACCTACGAGATCATGTCCAGGGCCTTAGAGCAGGCGCGCGAAGGCCGCATGTTCATCATGGAAAAAATGCTCGACACCATCGACGCCCCCCGCGAAGAATTGTCGGATTACGCCCCGCGTATCCAGACCATCAAAATTAACCCTGAAAAGATCGGCGCCGTCATCGGCCCAGGCGGAAAGATGATCCGCAAGATTCAGGAGGAGAGCGGCGCGAAGATCGATATCGAGGATGATGGCTCCGTCAACATCTCCGCTACCTCCGGCGATGCCATGCAGCATGCTATGGATGCCGTGCGCGCCTTAACCGAAGAAGTAGAGGTTGGCCGCATCTATACCGGCACTGTGCGCCGCCTCGTCGATTTCGGCGCATTCGTGGAAATCCTGCCCGGTAAAGAAGGCCTCGTGCGTACCTCGCAGCTGGCCGACTACCAGGTGAATCGCCCCGAAGACGTGGTCTCGGTCGGCGACGAAATCACCGTCATGGTGGTCGAAGTCGATCAGCAGGGACGCATCAATCTCTCACGCCGCGCTGCCTTGAGCGGCGAAATGCCCAGTGCCGCCGAGTTGGACAGCGAACGCGGCGGACGTGGCGGATATGGTGGCCCTGGTCGCGGCGGCATGGGACGCCCTGGCGGATACGGGAATCGTCCTCCACGTGAAGGTTCAATGCCCAATCGTGGCCCTGGCGGTTACGGAGATCGCGATCGCCCCGGCTATGGAGATCGCGGAGGACGCCCCGGCGGTGGTGGCTATGGAGATCGTGGTGGCAGCGGTGGTGGTTTTGGTGGCCAGCGCCGTCCAATGGGGCCTGGCTCTAACAACCCGGGTCGCGGTCCTGGCGGCCCTGGCGGTCCTGGTGGCCCGCGCCGTGATAGCGGCTTTGGTCAGCGTCCCCCAGAGCGCCGCTGGTAATCGTAAAACTGAGCGTGAAGAGAGGGAGGTGACCTTTCTCCTTTCGTCCTGCTTGACGCGCAGCAGCGTTGGCAGAACGAAAGGAGCCGAGCGGTCGCCTCTCTGCCTTGTTGAATCCTACAAAAATAAAAAACATTATTTGGGAAAGAGGGTAATATGTCGCCCGAAGAGAT
>VBFM01000277.1:18192-20324 GCA_005882595.1 Chloroflexota bacterium | reverse complement strand
ATCGGAGAGATGTGGGGAGGTGTAGGAGTTATATCGATCATCCACAAGTTCTCTTTCGTACTTAACATTTCGCCTCATTTCTAAGACGCACATTCCCGAACGGGACCGGGTTGGCGTCTATTCTACAGTATTGTTGGAGCGTATTCAACCCATCGCCTGTTATATTACTCTATACGTGGCGATACGATGAGCCAGGAAAGTTGAATTCCCTATGTGTCTTCGCTACAATATACATAGAATAGAGTTTCACGGAACGCGTTCCATGAAGCTCCTACCAACCACTGCAATCGTTACCAGTAGCGTCACAAGTCGTTGACACAGTTGATGTATGGTGCCTGATTTGACACTTCAGGCGCGGGTTCATACGATTTGGGGGATATATTACGCTTCTAGACTCATCATTAGATGTATTAATGCATATTTATGTTCGCCGCGTGTGAGGAATAGACGAGCTATTGATGACTATCAATGTAATTGCTGAGTGTAATCACTCGGTAGTGTTGTGTGTTGTTGGAGATGAAAATGGACAAAGAGAAGCAAGTGATACCCGCGCATAATAGCGCGTCCGATATATCTAATGCGTCCGATACGTCTCGTGCACCCAGGCAGGCGAAGTTGCCTGCACATAGCCGGGCTGTGGCGGCTCAGCGACTGAATGATGTGCCCATAAAGTCTACTAGAGGCGTGTATTACCCTGCTCCACATCACAAATTCCAGCCTACCGGGTGGCGCACACGACGCTATATCAAACGCAAGCATTTGCGCCGCAGCAACCAGCAGTACGCAGAGGTTGATCGTATTGGCACAAACGTTACGATGCTGCCGATGGCCTTGATCGCCCTGGTGATTATGGTTGTGCTTGCCGGACTGCTGGTTACGCTTACGGCAGTGGTTGAGGCCTTACAATTGCGCTACCAGCAGGATGTGGTAACGCTTGCGGATATCCTGCCCGGCGATAGCTTGAAGATGTATGATATGCACGGCACCATGATCTACCAGATGATGAACCAGGGACTACAGACTACTGTGCCGCTGTCGCAGATTTCGCCCAACCTGGTAAATGCCGAAATTGCCACCGAAGATCAATATTTCTGGAGCAATCCCGGCTATGATATCACGGGCATTGTGCGCGCCGCTATTGATAACTTGTCACATGGACATATTGTTTCTGGTGGCAGTACCATCACCCAGCAATTGATTAAAAATACCATTGTTGGCAATCAAGACACGATTTTGCGCAAACTCGAAGAGATCATCCTGGCGCCTGAGATCTCGCGCCATTATACTAAACAGCAGATTCTGTCGATGTATCTCAATACCATCTATTATGGTGAGCAGGCGTATGGGGCCGATGCCGCCGCGTTTACCTATTTCGATTTGCAGGATAAACCTGGGCACAGCGCGGCCTCTCAACTCGATATCGCGCAGGCAGCGACGCTGGCGGGTATTCCGAGTTCACCGATTGCGCGCGATCCGTTCCTGCATCCCGTCGCGGCTTCTATGCGTTTGCGCGATGTCTTGCATGGTATGCGCGTGCAGGGATACATCACTATCCAGCAGGAGAATAGCGCTCTGTATGAAGCGGCGCAGCCGGGCTTCCTGCGCCATGGTATCATCCAGAACAATCTCGCGCCCCATTTTGTGAATTACGCGCTGAAGGAGCTGGCGACGACACTGCACGTGAAACAGCCCGACCTGGCGCGCTCGGGTCTGCTTGTTTCTACCACGCTTGATCTGCCGCTGCAAAATCGTATCTTGAAGATTGCCCAGCAGCATATTGGAGAGTTAGCGAAGGCACATCACATGTCAAACGCGGCAGTGGTGCTGATCGATTACCACAATGGCGGTATTCACGTGCTGCTGGGAAACATTGACCCGAACAATCCACAGAATGGCTCGTTCGACGTAGCGACTCAGGGCTATCGCCAGCCTGGTTCCTCTTTTAAGCCGTATATTTATGCGACCGCCTTCGCCGATGGGATGAGTCCAGGCATGCCGGTGCTGGATGAGCCCTTTACCATTCGACTCTGCTGTGGCCTGCCGTCCTACACGCCGAGCAACTACGATCTGCACTTTCACGGTCTGTTGTCCTATCGTTCTGCCTTGCAGAACTCCTTTAATGTGCCGGCGGT
>VBFM01000277.1:0-18129 GCA_005882595.1 Chloroflexota bacterium | reverse complement strand
CGCCCAACTATACGATGGTGCTGGGAACACTCAGCATTCATTTACTGGATCAGACCTCTGCCTTTGGAGTGTTTGCCAATGGCGGGGTGCGCATTCCCCCGCATGCCATTGATACGGTAGCCGATACGCAGGGCCGCCTGATCTACCATTTTGTGCCCATAGGGAAACGAGTCATCAGCAAGCAGGTAGCATTTATCACTACGAATGTCTTGAGCGACAACTCCTCGCGCACTTTCGAGTTCGGCAAGTGCAGCGCGCTCTACTTGTACAGCAATACGCAGACGCAGTGCTACCAGGGCGATCCAGGCTCCATTCGTCCTGCCGCCGTCAAGACAGGCACCTCCCAGGAATTCCGTGATAACTGGACGGTTGGCTATACTACCGATTATGTGATGGGCGTGTGGGCAGGCAACAATGATAACTCTCCCATGGTGAATATTACGGGCGTCGATGGCGCAGGCCCCATCTGGCACGATAGTTTGCTGCTGGCCGAGCAGGGCCACCCTATCAGCGGGTTTACCAATCCTGGCGGCGTGGTCCAGCGGACGGTGCATTATCCGGCTGGGATTACGACGACGGACTGGTATCTGCAGGGGATGCCGGTTGGGAACTGGTATTTGTAGGCACATCGAAAACCTCTTCCTTTCTTATATGCTGCTATTGCCTGGATATCATGAGCGCTTGCTACTGGTTATTTGACACTCTCGCGTTAGCTGTGCTAACATACGGAAGGACGAAGTGTACAAAATACACCAGAGGGGTATGCTCTGCTTTAATCAGTATGCCCCAGTAGGTAGACTCTTTTAGAGAAATGAAGGATCCCGTGTATGGGAACGCTCCCCATTTTTATCCTGGTGACGCTGGCTGTCCTCTTTGGTATCCTGGTCATGGTTCTGACGGCCTTCCTGGGACCTAAGAAACCATCGCCTGAGAAGCTGGCGCCTTACGAATGTGGCATTCAAGAGATTGAAGCGCCGAAACGGCGTTTTCCCGTGAAGTATCTCTTGACGGGTATGTTGTTTATTGTTTTCGATATTGAAATTGTCTCATTTTATCCATTGGCTATTTTACTGCATCAAATCAAAGTGCTTGGATTGATCGAATTGCTCATCTTCCTGGCCGTTCTGCTGGTTGGTTATGTCTATGTGTGGCGAAAGGGGGCGTTTCGATGGGATTAAAAAACCCCTGGGAGCCTGTGCAGACCTTCTCAAATACCCAGACGCCCCGCGGACGCGAATTGCACGTCAAGAACGGTGAAGCTGGCATTCTGACAACCCAGGTGAGCAAGCTGATCGATTGGGGGCGCAGTTCTTCGCTGTGGCCCGCGCTCTTTGGGCTGGCCTGCTGCGCTATCGAGATGATGTCAACCAGCGCGGATCGTTTTGACATGGCACGCTTCGGGGCGGAGGTGTATCGCGCCTCGCCGCGCCAGGCTGATCTGATGATCGTCGCGGGGCGTTGTTCCATCAAAATGGCTCCCGTGCTGCGGCAGATATACGACCAGATGCCGGATCCCAAATGGGTGATTGCAATGGGGGCCTGCGCGTCCTGCGGTGGCGTCTTTAACAATTACGCGATTGTGCAGGGGGTTGATAAGATCATACCCGTAGATGTGTTCATCCCTGGTTGTCCGCCAACGCCAGAGATGCTGCTCTTCGGCTTCAACGAACTCCAACGCAAAATCCGCGAAGGCGTCCCCAATCCTCCCGATCCTTTGAAGGCCAGTGGAATGAAATTAGTTGGCCCGATTGGTGAGGAATTGTAGAGAAGAAAATATGGCGATAACAGCGACATCGACGGTAGTGATGGTGCGGGAGAAGTTTCCGCAGGCTGTAGTTGAAACGAGCGATTTTCGCGGTGAGCAGACGATCGTGCTGCGGCCGGGACACCTGGTAGCCGTTTGCACATATCTACAGAAAACCCTGCGCTACACGTTTCTTTCAAGTGTCACGGCGGTAGACTGGCTGGAGCGGGTGCCTCGTTACGATGTGGTCTATCATTTGCTCTCCATTCCCAATCAGAGCGAACTGCGTCTCAAGCTGCGCGTAGGGGAGGGGCACAAGCAGCGAGAAGACCATCCCGCGGTACCAAGCGTTACGGGGGTATGGCCAGCCGCCAACTGGTACGAGCGCGAGGTCTACGATCTCTTTGGCATCATATTCACGGGCCATCCCGACCTGCGCCGCATCCTGATGCCGATGGACTGGACGACTCACCCATTGCGCAAAGACTACCCGCTTTCCGGCTTTGATCTGCCGGAGCCTCACTGGGGGGGTCAGGTGCCATACGATGTTGATCCCGGCGTAGGCAGCCAGACCATGCGCACACCCTTTAGCCGTGAGCTGAATGAGAGCCGCAGCAAGATTAGCCAGGATCAGGAGCCAGGTACAAAGAAAACGTAAGCGGGGCAGAGCCACAGTCCGTACCCTATACAAAACGAGGGCATATGCAGCAACAAGATATAGAGGCACAATACGTCATTGAAGATAGCCAGGTGCGGGAAGATGGGCAGCGCGTCGATACCATGACTATCAATATGGGACCGCAGCATCCAAGCACACATGGGGTGCTGCGCCTGATATTGACCATCGAAGGCGAGACCATCGTCAAGGCCGTACCGGATATTGGCTTCCTGCACACCGGCATTGAGAAGACCGCCGAGGCGAAAACCTATCACCAGGCGCTTGTCCTCACCGATCGTATGGATTACCTGGCCCCACTCAACAACAACCTGGGCTATTCGCTGGCGGTCGAGAAACTGCTGGGCATCGAAGACGAGATCAACAACAAGATCAAGTATGTGCGCGTCTTACTGGCGGAATTGCAGCGCATCGCCAGCCATCTCGTCTGGCTCGGTACGCACGCGCTCGACCTGGGAGCTATGAGCGTCTTCCTCTACTGCTTCCGCGAGCGCGAGATGATCCTGGATATCTTTGAAGAGATTTCCGGCGTGCGTATGATGACCAGCTTTATCTGCCCAGGCGGTTTGCAGGCCGACCTGACACCCGCCTTTGATGGCAAAGTGCGCGACTTCACCAGCATATTTCTTGATCGCTTGCAGGAATATCATGATCTGCTGACCAATAACCAGCTCTGGATCGAACGCACAAGAGGAGTGGGTGTATTGAGCGCGCAGGATGCTATTGCCTACGGCGCCAGCGGCCCGGTCCTGCGCGGCAGCAACGTGGTCTGGGATATTCGCAAGGCTTTCCCGTATAGCGGCTATGAACAGTTCAATTTTGACATTCCGGTGGGTTCTAACGGCGATGTCTATGATCGCTACCTGGTGCGTATGCTGGAAATGGAGCAAAGCCTGCACATCGTCAACCAGGCGCTGGAAGGTATGCCCGCAGGACCTTATCGCGTCAGCAATCCGAAAATCGCACCACCGCCCAAGTGGCAGATTACCGGCAGTATGGAAGCTCTCATTCATCACTTCAAGCTCTATACCGAGGGCTATCGTCCGCCGCCCGGCGAGGTGTTTGTGCGTACCGAGTCGCCTAAAGGGGAGCTTGGCTTCTACATCGTGAGTGATGGCAGCGCGAAACCATACCGTATGCATGTGCGCGGCGCGTCATTCGCCAATCTACAGGTCTTGCCGCTCATGATCGAAGGTCGCTTCCTCTCTGACGTGGTGGCGGCGATCGGTAGTATCGATATCGTGCTTGGAGAAGTTGACCGATGATTTCAGAACAGGCCAAACAGCGCATGCGTGACCTGGCATCTCGCTACCCGGTAGCGCGTTCGGCGGTCATGCCCGCGCTTTACATTGCGCAGCAGGAAGAAGGATATATTACCCACGATGCGTTACAAGCGGTAGCGGAGGCCATTGGTTTAACGGTGGATGACGTTGAAAGCATCGCCACGTTTTACACCATGTACTACCAGCAGCCGCCAGGGAAGAAAGTCATCAAAGTCTGCACCAGCATCTCGTGTTACCTGCGCAATTGTGATGCCCTGGTTCAGCATCTTGAAAAACGTTTAGGTATTTCACGCGGCGAAACTACTGCTGATGGCAACTATACGCTGATGACGGCGGAATGTCTCGCTTCGTGCGGCACCGCGCCGGTACTGCAGATCAATGACGAATTTGTCGAGCATGTGACGCTTGAAATGGCGGATGCGCTGGTGGATGAATGGGACCGGGAATTAAAAGGTTTAGGAACACAATCGATTGCGCCTGATACACAGAGGGTTTCATCTACGAGGGCGCAATGATGAACATTGATAAATGGTCCGGGCATCTGTAGGGCGCCATGAATGGCGTCCGAGATGCAGGGGATCGGCCTGGGATGTGCGCGCCATGAATGGCGTCCGAGATACAGGGAATCGGCCTGAGATGTGGGCGCCATGAATGGCGCCCCTACAAACATGTGGATATTTTCTAAGGGATCGTATTTCTATGCCAGAACTGATTATTACTAAGGATATTGATGCTCCAGGACTGGATACTATTGAGGGCTACCGCCAGCATGGTGGGTACGAGGCGCTAGGGAAGGCGCTGAAAGAATACCAGCCTGATGATCTGGTCGAGATGGTTAAGAAGTCCGGCTTGCGCGGGCGTGGAGGCGCGGGCTTCCCCACCGGCATGAAATGGAGCTTTCTCGCTAAGAATGATAAGCTGCGCTACCTGTGCTGCAATGCGGACGAGAGCGAGCCGGGAACCTTCAAAGACCGCATGATTATGGAGAAGAACCCGCATCAACTGGTTGAGGGCGTGATTATCACCAGCTATGCCTGCCGTGTTTCGACGGCCTTTATTTATGTGCGCGGCGAACTGGCCCTGGCAGGGCGGCAGGTGGAACGCGCCATTCAAGAAGCCTATGCTGCTGGCTATATCGGGAAGAACATTCTGGGCAGCGGTTTTTCGCTGGATGTGGTTATGCATCGAGGGGCGGGCGCGTATATCTGTGGTGAAGAGAGCGCGTTGATGGAGTCGTTGGAGGGCCGGCGCGGCTACCCGCGTTTGAAGCCGCCATTTCCGGCAGCGATCGGTTTGTATGGTGGCCCGACGGTTATCAATAACTGTGAGACGCTCTCGACCATTCCGGCCATTGTGAAAAATGGGGCCGACTGGTACGCTACCTTTGGCACGGAGAAGAGCAAAGGCACCCGCATCTTCTGCGTGAGCGGACATGTCAAGAAGCCGGGCAATTATGAGGCTCCATTGGGGACGCCTATACGCACGCTGATCTACGATGAGCAGTACGGCGGCGGCATCCTGGATGACAAAGAACTTAAGGCCATCATTCCGGGCGGCTCCTCGACACCTATTCTAGGTGCGGACAAGGTTGATACGCCGCTCGACTTTGAGGCTATCGCAGCGGCTGGCTCGATGCTTGGTTCGGGAGGGATTATTGTCATGCACGAAGATACTTGCATAATTGATGCCGTGCTGCGTATGACCGAGTTCTACCGCGATGAGTCCTGCGGCAAATGCACACCGTGCCGCGAAGGAACTTACTGGTTGACCGAAATCCTGCATCGCATCGAGCATGGACACGGGAAACAGAAAGATGTCGATCTGCTGCTGGATATCTGTGATAACATCAGTGGGAAGTCCTTCTGCCCGCTTGGTGATGCCGCCACCAGTTCGATTATCAGCAGCGTCAAGTTGTTCCGCGACGAGTATGAAGCGCACGTGCGTGAAGGTCGATGTCCGTTCAAACATCGTGCGGAGCCTGATTATCCCGAAGCAGGAGTGCAATCTTTGCAGGCGGGAGCGAGATAGAAGAAAAGTATGCCAGAAGAGAATAAAGACGAATTAGTACACCTGACCATTGACGATATACCTGTGGCGGTTCCGCCGGGAACACTGGTCTGGGCGGCTGCCCGGCAAATCGGGATCGAGATTCCTATTTATTGCTATCATCCCAAAATGCCGCCTTTAGGCGCGTGCCGCATGTGTTTTGTCGAGATCGAGAAGATGCCTAAGCCCCCGCAGACGGCGTGCACGACGCCCGTCAGCGAAGGCATGATTGTGCATACTAAAACCGAGAAGGTGCAGAAGGCGCGCCGTGGAACGCTGGAATTTCTGCTCATCAATCACCCGCTCGACTGTCCCATCTGCGATAAGGGTGGTGAATGCGATTTGCAGGACTTCACCCTGCGACATGGACCGGGCGGGACGCGCTTCGACCTGTACAAGCGTCACTATCCCAAGCCTGTGCCGGTCAGTGATCGCGTGATGTTGGACCGCGAGCGCTGCATCCTGTGCCAGCGCTGTACGCGCTTCAGTTCGGAAATTTCGATGGATAACGGGCTGGTGATGATCTCGCGCGGTTACAAGATGGAGGTCGGCACGGCTCCCGATCATGCCTTTGACTCGATCTTTTCTGGCAACACCGTTGAGATGTGCCCGGTGGGTGCATTGACCGCCAGCGCGTACCGCTTCAAGGCGCGCCCCTGGGAGTTGAAACGCACGCCCAGCGTGTGCAACAACTGCAGCGTGGGCTGTAATGCGCGTATCGATGTGCGCGTAGATAAGATCATGCGGCTGATGTCGCGCACCAATGATGCCATCGATGATGGCTGGCTGTGCGACCGGGGACGCTGGGGCTTCGAGTTCGTCAACAGCCCGCAGCGACTGCGCACGCCGCTTATTCGCCAGAATGGGCGGTTGCAGCCCGCCACCTGGGACGAGGCCATCTATATGCTCGCCTCTCGCCTGCGCATAATCGCTGATAAGCACGGGCCGGAAGCGATTGGCGGCATTGGCTCGACGCGCACGACCAACGAGGAAGCGTACCTCTTCCAGAAGCTCTTACGCGGGGTCATAGGGACACCTCATATCGATCATCATCATGGCTCCTTCCCTGGCCCACGTGACGCGCTGACAGGCAGACCCTGGATGATGACCAACAGCATCGCCGATATCGAGAAGGCCGCGCATATCGTGCTGATTGCCTCTGACCCATACGAACGCCAGCCTATTCTCAACCTGCGCATCAAGAAGGCCATAAAAGCTGGCGCGCATATCTACATCGTCAATGAAGGGGCAACGGAACTGGATCGTTTCGCGGCAAGCAAGATTACTATTCCACAACATGGCGCGGGCATGGCAGCGAAAATGCTACTCAAACATGTTCTGAGCGGTACGATTGACAACCCGCGTCAATACGAAGATATCCGCGCAAGTCTAGAGCAAGATAACGACGCAATCAGCGCAGCCGGGCAGACTTTCGGACTTGAAGCCACTACACAATTGCAGCACCTGGCCGAGACTATCGCGACATCGAAGGGCGCCATTCTCCTGTATGATGAAATGGCGACGCTCGCCCCCGGCTGCTCAGACCTGGCGGCGGATGTGCAGGCGCTGGCGGTGATTACCGGTAACATCAATCGTCCCGGTTCGGGCGTTGGGCCGCTCGTTGAGGATGCCAACTCACTAGGCGCTCGCGATATGGGCGTCTTACCCGATGCGCTGCCGGGTTATCGGCCTGCACCTGAGAAGGGAATGGCATACAACGAGATGTTGAGTAGCCAGGGTATTCATGCGTTATATGTAATGGGGGCAAATCCCCTGCGGCATGTATCGGGCCTGCCACCGAACCTGGAATTGCTGGTGGTGCAGGATATCGTGCTGACAGAGACGGCCCAACAGGCCGATATCATCTTGCCGGCCGTTACTTTTGCCGAGAAAGATGGCAGCATGACCAATATAGATCATCATGTACAGAAAATCGTACATGCCCTGCGCCCGCTTCCTGGTGCGAAGGCCGACTGGGAAATCCTGACCATGCTGGCCAATCAACTGGGGCAGAAGTGGAATTATAGTAGCCCGCAGGAGGTGCTGCTGGAGATCGCGGCAACCAACCCGTTTTATGCTGGATTGACCTGGGAAGACCTGGGAGCGCAGGGAGTGCGCACACAGGGACTGGAGGTGGCGCGTGCTTGAGTTTCTGAATAACCAGATCGTCGCGGATGTCGTCAAAAGCGCGGTGGTTATCTTTGCGCTGCTGACCGCGTTCGCCTATATGACGCTGATCGAACGGCGCGTGGTGGCAAAACTGCAGGGCCGCCTGGGACCGAATCGCGCAGGCCCGTCGGGCTTGTTCCAGCCGCTCGCCGATGCGCTCAAGATGGCTTTCAAGGAGCAGATTATCCCATCGCAAGCCAAGAAAGCTATTTACCTGGTTGCGCCTGTCATTTCAGTGATTGTGGCCTTGTGCGCCTTTGCTGTCGTACCCATTGGCAATAGCTGGATCGATGGAAAACCCGGTCCTTGGGACCCCATCATTGGCGATATCAATGTCGGTCTGTTGTGGATACTCTCAATCTCATCGCTGGCGGTCTACGGTATCGTGCTGGGTGGCTGGGCGTCAGGCAACCGCTATTCGCTGCTTGGTTCGCTGCGCAGCGCGGCCCAGATGGTCTCCTATGAAACGAGCCTGGGATTGGCTCTGAGTGGCACGCTGATGTGGGCGGGCACTTTGAGCATGGTGGGCATCATTCACGCGCAGCTCAACCAGGGCATCTGGTTCATCGCCGCGCAGCCACTGGGCTTCTTTCTCTACCTGATCGCCGGTATCGCCGAGGTCAACCGCGCGCCATTCGATCTGCCCGAGGCCGAGCAGGAATTGACGGCTGGCTATCTAACCGAATACAGCGGCCTGCGCTGGAGTCTGTACCAGATGGCCGAATATATCAACATGATTACCGTCAGTTCGGTGGCCGCGACGCTCTTCTTTGGCGGTTGGAGCTTCTTCGGCTTCGGCCTGGAACGTGTCCCAGGGCTATCCATCCTGATCTTTTTAATCAAAGTCGCCTTCTTCCTGTTCCTGTTCATCTGGCTGCGGGCCACGCTGCCGCGCATTCGCTACGACCGCCTGATGCGCCTGGGCTGGCAATTGCTGCTGCCGCTCGCCGTGCTGAACGTGGTGATCACGGCCACCGTGGTCGCGCTGGATTGGCCCTGGTGGGTGAGCGGCATCGCTGGTCTGCTGATTATCCTGGCCGTCCTCTTCTATGAACGCCGCAAGATCGCCGAACAACAAAAAGAGGTGATAGTGGTGGAGCAAAAAGGCGAGAAGAAGGTGATGATTCCTTCGTCGGTACGATTGGCGAAGTTTGAGAAGGTTGGTACTGAATAGTATCAACCCAGGGCGGGGGCAAGCCCCGCCCGTACCCTAGACGAGCGGGATGCTCAACCGTATAGGGAATAGCATCAAGTTCCCAGGGCGGGGGCAAGCCCCGCCCGTACCCTAGACGAGTGGGACGCTCAACCATATAGGGTAGAGAAGACCCTTGTAGTCAACTGTTGTTGAGGATCAAAAGGCATGTCAGAGCTAAACTGCGACGAGTTACTCGGTCAAATTCGCTATCTTTCGCTTGAAGAGCAGGCCAGATTACTAGAAGAATTGGTAATTCTGGTTCATGCTCGCATCAAAGCCTGGCCAAGGCGTAGTGTTCTCGAATTTGAAGGGATAGGCAAAGAGGCCTGGGAAGGCATTGATGTCGAGCAGTACATTAATGAAGAGCGGAACTCGTGGGAATGAGCTTCTATTAGCTACAAAGATGACAAGTAGCCTCGGCTCTGGTATGATTTGATCAAGGAGTCCATGCATATCAAAGGGAGAAAAGCCATGCTAGCTAATACTTCTTATACCTATGAGGGTGTACTGAATTATGCTCGTCGCCTTACACATACAGAACAATTGCGATTATTAGAAGACCTTGCAGCAGTGATTCGTCAACAGCAAACAGAAGAAGCAGAGGAGCCTCTCCACAGCCTTTTAGAATTGGAGGGACTGGGAGCAGAGCTTTGGGAGGGTATTGATCCACAGAAATACATTGAGGAGGAGCGAAAATCATGGCGTGGGTAGACTCATTCGGATAAATAAGCCAAGACTTCTCACAGGAGGACTGGCAAGGAGCAAATCATGTCATTCGACATCATCAAGGGGATGGCGACCACCCTGAAAAATATAGGCAAGAAGCCCACGACTATCTCCTACCCGGAGGAGGAGCGGGCGCTTCCGGCGCGTTTTCGCGGGCGGCATGTGCTGCATCGCTATGAGAATGGGTTGGAGCGATGCGTGGGGTGCTTCCTATGCGCAGGGGCATGTCCTGCTGATGCCATATATATCGAGGCGGATGAGAATACCGAGGAAAACCGTGTCTCACCTGGGGAACGTTACGCCAAAGTGTTCGACGTGAATATGCTGCGCTGCATCTTCTGCGGTTATTGCGAGGCGGCGTGTCCAACAGGGGCGATTACACTCGAAAACAACTACAAGCTGGCTGCGTACTTCCCGGAAGACCTGGTGTATCACAAAGATCAATTGCTTGAACCTGAAGGCCAGGCAACGGTTGGTTCCAGTGCTGTGTGGTTTGAACCTGCGCCTGAGGAGGCTGTGCAGCCCGTCCCGCAGGAGAGCCACGTGTTTGATGGACAGCAGGCCAGCGCGGCTGCGGTTGGGCTGGGTGATCTACGCACAGAACAGCCCGTTCTGCTGATCGATGAAGAGCAGGACGAGGACCGGCGTAAATTTGAGTACGAGAAGGGGCGGGATAAGCGATGATTGACGTAAATCTGCTCTCATTCTTTGTGCTGGCGGTTGCCAGCATCGCATCCGCCATTGGCGTAATCGCCTTCAAGAACGCAGTGCATAGCGCGTTAAGCCTGATCCTGACCCTGCTCTTCCTGGCGCTGTTCTACCTGCAACTAGGGGCGATGTTTATTGCCATCGTGCAAATCTTGATCTACGCGGGCGCAATTATGGTCTTGTTCCTCTTCGTCGTTACCATGCTGGCTTCCGAGGCGAGCGATAGCGAGTTGCCCGATCGTATACCGTGGCAGCGCGGCATTGCTGCCACGCTTGGGTTTATCCTGGTGGGCGCGTTGAGCTACCTGCTCTTCACGGGCGCGAACATCGATAACAGCGTCAAAGCGAGTGGCGCGAATAGTCTCGCGAAAACGGTAGCGACACAGGGTGACACGCAGGCCTTTGGACTCGCGCTGTTTCACGGCTTTGCATTTCCCTTTGAGGTAACAAGTTTGTTGATAGTCGTAGCTATTCTGGGTGCGATGGTGCTGGGTCGAAAATCGTAAATTTGTAGGGACGCGATAAATCGCGTCCGAATGGATGTGACTATTGGAATAAGGACCCGATAAATCGCGTCCTTACAAATGGGTGATGATAAAAAGGAGGTGAGCATGCCCATACCAATATCCTGGTATTTAATTGTCAGCGCCTTTATATTTACCATAGGCGTTACGGGAGTGCTGATACGGCGCAACCCTTTGATTATATTTATGTCGATTGAACTGATGTTAAATGCCGTTAACCTCTCGTTTATAGCATTCTCACACTATCTCGACTCAGTGGATGGGCAGATGTTTGTGTTCCTGGTGTTGACCGTCGCGGCGGCAGAGGTCGTTGTGGGCCTGGCAATTATTGTCTCCATTTTCCGCACGCGCCGCGACATCGATGTTGATGATATGAACGTATTAAGAGGCTAGTGATATGACAAATTTGACCGTATGGGTGCTGGCGCTGCCCCTACTCGGATTCATCATCCTGGGATTGGCCGGGCGCGCTTTGACACGTACAGGGATATTGACGGTAGCGTTGGGAACATCGGGCCTGGCATTTCTTTTTGCCGCCCTCGGTTTCTTGTCCATGCTTGGTGCGCCTCCTACATCTCCGGCAAGTGGCGACCAGGTTTTCTATACCTGGGTCAACTCCGGTATTATTGGCACCATCCCTGGTGTACCTGCCGGAGCGGCTTCTGGCGGGGCGCCGTTCACCATAAGTTTTGGGTTGCTCTTCGATCCCCTATCTGCTACCATGCTAATGATCGTGACCGGGGTGGGCTTTCTCATCCATATCTACTCGGCTGGCTATATGGAAGACGATCCGGGTTTCTGGCGTTTCTTCGCGTATATGAATTTCTTTCTTTTCGCAATGGCGCTGCTGGTGAGCGCGGATAACTTCCTCTTCCTGCTGGTTGGTTGGGCGCTGGTGGGCCTGGCCTCGTTCCTGTTGATTGGTTTCTGGTACCAGCGTCGTTCGGCGGTAGCGGCGGCGCAGAAAGCCCTGGTCATCAATATCATCGGTGACTTTAGCCTGATGATTGCGATCTTCCTTATCTTCAAGCATTTTCAGACGCTGAATTACTTTAGCGATAGCAATGGGAACCCCGGCGTTTTCAATCAATTGCCGGGGAATGCAACCCACGCTACTTTAATCATCATCTGCCTGCTGCTCTTCCTCGCGTGCGCGGCGAAATCGGCTCAGTTACCGCTTTACATGTGGCTGCCGGACGCGATGGAAGGCCCAACGCCTGTCAGCGCGCTGATTCATGCGGCCACCATGGTGACCGCGGGCGTTTACCTGATCGCGCGCGCCAATCAACTGTTTGAGTTCGCGCCGACCGCGCTGCTCATCGTGGCGATTATCGGAGGAGCAACCGCGCTTTTCGCGGCTACGATAGCGGTGTTCCAGCTCGATATCAAACGGGTGCTGGCCTACTCCACTATCAGCCAGCTTGGCTATATGTTTATGGGTGAGGGCGCGCACGACTACGGAGCGGGTATCTTTCACCTGACCACGCATGCCTATTTCAAGGCGCTGCTCTTCCTGGGCGCGGGCGCGGTTATTCACGCGTTGGGCGGTGAACAGGATATGCGCGAGATGGGTGGCCTGCGCCACCGCCTCAAGATCACCTTCTGGACATTTCTCATTGCAGCCCTGGCGATTAGCGGCATTCCACCGTTGTCAGGCTTCTGGAGTAAAGACGAAATACTTAGCTCGCTGCTGGCGCAGGCGACGGCGGTAGGAGGCAAGACCGGAGCGATCTTCTATCTTCTATGGGGCATTGGCCTGCTGACGGCTGGACTGACGGCGTTCTATATGTTCCGCCTGGTGCTGGGCATTTTCGGCGGTTCCTATCGTGGCAGAGGCCCAGTGCAGCACGGACATGATGACGAAGAGGGTGAGGAAGAGGGGCTGCATGGAGCGCAAGGTCGAGGCGGTATCTATGCGATATTCGAAGCGCCCGCTATCATGACGGTGCCCTTGATTATCCTGGCGGTGCTCTCTGCGATTGGTGGGCTGGTCGGTTCTTTTTCACTGATTGGTGTAACGCGCTGGCATCCCCTGGCAAAATTTCTCGATCCGGTGTTCAGCAATCCACTCTGGGCTACCATGCCGGTAGCTGTCCACGCGGCATCATTGAAGGTGCAGTGGATTTCAACAGGGTTGAGTGTAGGACTGGGTTTGCTGGGCATCCTGGGTGCGTGGGCCATCTATCGAAACGGGTTCCAGTACAAAGAGAACAAGAACCCGCTCTACCAACTGGTCTTCCACAAGTACTATGTTGATGAAATACTCATAGCTGTACTCATCGATCCGCTGCTCTGGCTTGGTCGCACAGCATCGCGCTTGCTCGAGGGCAATGTGCTGGATGGTGGTAGCCAGGGGGTGGCGTGGGTATTTGGAAGAACCGGCGGCATGCTGCGCCGTTTGCAAACTGGCTATATGCGCAATTACGCGCTGGCCATCCTGTTGGGCGTCGTCCTGATTATCGTCTATTATGCGGTGAGGGGGTAGCGGCATGTTTCCTTTGTTATCACTGATTACATTCCTGCCTCTGATCGGCGGCATCGTGGCGCTGCTCCTACCCAGGGAGCGTTTGAATGTTATACGCTGGACGGCGCTGGCTTTTGCCTGGGCCGATTTGATGATCGTGCTGGGTCTCGCGCTTGCTTATTCACAGACCATTTCGAGTTTTAACTCAACTATCGTTGGGGCAGGCCCTACAGCCACCTACTTCGCAACGGTCCACGAGCAGGCGGCATGGATCGTCACGCCGGGTTTCAATCTCAGCTATAGCCTGGATGTCGATGGCATCAGCTTATTGCTGGTGGCACTGACCTCGCTGCTGACAGTAGTGTGTATTGCTGCGTCGTTCCACATCGAGCAAAAGGTCAAGAACTATATGGCCTTTATGCTGCTTTTGGAATGCGGCATTATCGGTGTGTTCCTCTCCTCGAATCTCTTCCTGTTCTATATTTTCTGGGAGTTGATGTTGATTCCCGCCTATTTCCTGGTTGGAAGCTGGGGTGGTGAACGACGAATATACGCGGCCATCAAGTTCGTGCTGTATACCTCCGTGGGCAGTCTGCTCATGCTAGCGGGTATCATCGCGCTTGGCTATTATCACCAGCGGTTGGTACCGGGAAGCGGTTATACGCTCGACCTGCCCACGTTGCTGAGTGGCAAACTCGATCCCACGGTGCAGATGTGGCTCTTCCTGGCTTTTGCCGCCGCCTTTGCCGTTAAAGTGCCGTTGATCCCTTTCCATAGCTGGTTGCCCGATGCCTACAGCACAGCGCCCGCGCCTGTTACCGCGATGCTGGCCGGGGCGATGTCCAAGACAGGGGCGTATGGATTCCTGCGCTTCTGCATTCCGCTCTTCCCCAACGCTGCGCATACGCTGGCGCCGCTCATCAATACGCTGGCCGTGATTGGCATTCTCTACTGTGCGTGGCTGGCGCTGGTGCAGACTGATATCAAGCGGCTGCTGGGTTATTCCAGTATCAGTCACCTGGGAATCGTCATGCTGGGCATGTTCGCCTTCAACGTGCAGGGTATCGAAGGATCGGTCTTGCAGATGGTGAATCATGGGATTACTACTGGCGCCCTGTTCCTCATTGTCGGATTCATCGAGGCGCGAACTGGCACTCGCCGCCTGAGCGATTTTGGCGGGCTTGCCCGGCGCGTACCGGTGCTGGCGACCGTCATGTTCATCGCCGTGCTGTCATCGCTTGGCCTGCCCGGTCTGAACAGTTTCGCCGGTGAATTCCTGGCTTTGCTCGGGGCCTTCCTGAGCAGCACCATCTTTGGTATACTCGGCACTGCGGTGGTAGTGCCGGCCGCCTGGTACATGATACGCCTCTTCCTGGGCATGATGGAGGGGCCGCGCGTAACGGAGGGGCCGGTGGCGGTGCTGGAACGTAAAAACGTGCTGAGTGATATGTATCTGGACGAGTTCCTGACAATTTTGCCCTTGCTCATCTTGATCTTTTACATCGGCTTTCAACCGTATCCGCTCACCTTCTTAATGGAACCTTCAGTGGTAAATACACTGCAACATTTTCTGAGCGCGATACCACACTGAATACATGTTGTAGGGACTCGATTTATCGCGTCCGCGAGGATTCATGATATGTCGTTTACATTTACCGTATCCGCCGCCGATTGGGGGCGTGTCGCGCCGGAATTAGTGCTGGCGGTTTTCGCTCTGCTGGCGCTGCTGGTCGATCTGCTGCTGCCCCAGCCGGGGAAAATACAAAAAGGTGAGGGCAATTTTCTGGCCTTGCCCGTATTAAGCCTGCTTGGACTGGCGGGAGCTATTGCCGCGACTATCGTCCTGTTTATTGTCCAGGACTACCAGCCTGCCTTTAACCATATGATAGGCTCCGATGCGGGGTCGCTCTATGCCTACCTTATCATCTTGAGCGCGAGCGTCCTGGGCATCTTGCTCTCGCCCTCCTACCTCAAACGCTTGCACCTCCTCCACCAGGGAGAATACTACGCGCTTCTGCTGCTTGGCACTATCGGTATGATGATTATGGCGGCGGCGATCAGCTTTCTGACTATTTTCCTGGGACTGGAGATGCTCTCGCTGGCCCTCTACATCCTGTGCGGCTTCGTTGCCAGGCGCAGCACATCTCAAGAAGCGGGTATGAAGTATTTCCTGCTCAGTTCTTTCGCGTCGGCCATCCTGCTCTATGGCATTGCCCTGACCTATGGCGCGACGGGGAGTACATCATTCGCTTGCATCCACGGTTTTCTGGCCGGTCATGTTCCTGCAAACGCTTCTTGCCCACCTGGTACCCTCCCGCATGGCCAGACGCCAATACTCTTGCTTATTGGCATGGGCCTGCTCATCGTGGGCTTTGCCTTCAAAGTATCGGCTGTGCCATTTCAGGCCTGGACGCCTGATGTATATGTTGGTGCGCCTGCTCCAGTCACGGCTTTCATGTCGGTTGGCACCAAGGCCGCCGCGATGATCGCATTCGCGCGTGTCTTCTCCGTGGTTTTTCAACCCATTGCCGCGGATTGGCAGCCGGTCGTGTGGGCGATTACCATCCTGACGATTGTAGGCGGCAACATCCTCGCATTGGTGCAAAGCAACGTCAAACGCTTGCTGGCCTATTCCAGCATCTCCCACGCTGGCTACCTGCTGATCGGGGTTGTAGTGGGCGGAACGGTCGGGTTATCGGCTATCCTCTTCTACCTGTTCTGCTACACGTTCCTGAACCTGGGCGCCTTTGGCATCGTCTCGGTGCTGGAACGTGCCGACAATGCGGGCAATAGCCTGAGCGAGATACGCGGTCTGTGGTATCGTCAACCACTGCTGGCGGGTTTGCTGGCCTTCTTCATGCTCTCCCTGGCAGGTTTCCCGCCGATGGCAGGTTTCGCTGCTAAATACTATATCTTCTATGCTGCCCTGCAGGGTGGGCATCCCGAACTACTTATCATTGGCGTGCTTGCCAGTGTGCTGGGCATGTACTACTACCTGCGCGTAATCGCCGCCATGTTCATGGAACGCGAACCCGTTACAGATGTGGCAGCCGCGCCAGCAACGCCCGCACCGGTTCCAGGCAGGCGTGTCTCCGCGAGGTTGGGTAATGCGAGGGATGCAGCGACAGCTGTCGCGGTCAAAGCGCCCACTTCTCCATTGAACAGGGAAAAGGTGGTAGCAAAGGTAGAGGAGCCGCTAGTGGTTGTTGCCTGGACGACGCGGGTTGCGCTAGGTATTGCGACGTTGGGGACGCTGGCGATGGGCACGGTGCTGGCGTACTGGCTGGTGGAGCTGGCGCAGTATGCGGTGGGGATAATGCTGAAGGTGATGTAAGCGCTGAAATTGATCATGGTTGTTACTCACCTTAATAGGTGGTGGAACCGCTATGCTGTGTTCTACTCCTCACCTGGCGGCGTGTCGCCCTGCGAAACGCCTGCGACAATCATATCCCACACCTGCCGGGCAAGGCCAGTCAGCTGATAGCCAAGATGCGCGAGATCGCCGCCGAGGAGGGCAAGCTGAATGGCCTGGAACAAAGGCTTCATCTCGTCATCCGGCGCCTGTGCTTGCAGCGTGACAAGCTGCTGCATGAATGCCATCTTCTCCTGGAGATTGGGACTTCGCAGCGCGGCAACACTGACCTGAACAAAGGTGGACAGCGCCTGTACCTCTTCTGGCACGTCGTCTCCGTCCTCTGGCTCCAGGCCGCCTCCTCTGGCGATCCCGTCCTGGATAGTGGCAATGGCTGGCGCATAAGGATGTTCGGCAGCCAGCGCTGGCGGCTGTCCATCTAGAAGAGCAAGGATAGCCGTGAAGAACTCCACTTCGATCTGCCAGTCGGTTCCACGCTGCCGGGCATCCTGCAACGCCTGAGCGATAGACTCGCGCCACTCGGTTCGCTGTTCTGGTACGGCGGTCATGACCGTAATCGTGTTGTTGACAATAGAGGTGATCAATTCAGCGGGCATAGTGGATGTGGCCTGCTCCGCTTCATCGGGGAGCTTTTTTTCCTGGAGGGCTCTCTCTACAAGCTCGTTGGGCTGGTACTCAACCTGAACAAGAAGCGACGCAAACTGCTCTTCCCCCAAACGCATACGTAACGCGGCAATCCACTGCACTTCATCGTCGATATCAGCAGGACTCTGGACGTACTCATAGAGGGCCTTTGCCAACAAGACACAGGCCAGCGCGACATCGAACTGGCCAACACTCGCATAGATCATACCAATATTGTGAAGTGTAGTGCCCTCCCCGGCGCGGTCTCCCACTTCGCGCCTGATCACCAGGGCCTGCTCGTACAAACGCAGGGCTTCGTATGGATGCCCGGTCGCTCTGGACATCATGGCCAGGTTATGCAGTACCCGTCCTTCCAACGCACGATCGCGCCCTTCGGCTATCTCTAGCGCCTGCTCGGTCGCGGCGACAGCCATTGGCCGATCGCCAAGCCGGTGCATGATCCATCCCCAATGCAGCAGATAATTTCCCTGCCTCTTACCCTCGACAAAGGACACTCCACGAGCCAGGTCGTCGTAACACTGGAGAGCCAGTGCTGTTATTGCTCTCCCACGAACGAGCATATTGTATATGTTCTCC
>VBFM01000192.1:0-8449 GCA_005882595.1 Chloroflexota bacterium | reverse complement strand
AAGTACACGGTTATTGCTTCAAGGTCGCTCTTCGTTACCATATCCTTACGGATTTCTTCACCTTCGGCTTTTATCAATGCTCCAATGGCTTGTAAATCTTCTTTTGTTAACATAAGCACAGCAATTGTAGCAACACTTCCATCTGTATGCAACGACATATTTTTCAGTAACAAATACAAAGAAGCGGTAGAAACGAGTCTAGAGAAGAATAACCACATCCGCTCAATTTTTCTCAGAACGTTCGTTCTACAAAATAGGGAGAGTATCCATTTTCCGTGGAATACTTTGTTCTTGTATTCACCCCACACGTGAGACGCCGCTCCAATTGTCCGACCAGATTCCTCATTCCCTTTGCCCTTCTCAGTTTCATCTCAGCATTTTCACAGGATCAATTCATACTCTCAGCGTATCCTGTAGCTATCTGCTGAACCTGAACGTGGCACTTCGTCTGCAACCCCGCAGGTTTGTGGGGAAACACCAGGTATTCATTATTGCTAAGTGCGGCATACCGTTCCTAACAATAGCGCACACATATCGCCTCTTACTTTCGACCTTCTTAGTTTGAGAGGAGCGTTGCGATGGACGAACAGACGTATATCATCACCTTTGATACCGCCTCAGCAGCCGATGCCAGCCGCTATGCCGAGGAACTCAGACAAGCCCTCCTTGATGCTTCATCTGATGTCCAAGTCCATCGTAGACGCGATGATCCTCGTACGCAAGATTTTGGGACTACGCTCGTTCTTCTCTTAGGAACACCAGCGGCAGCAGCTGTTGTCACAGCAATCGGCAATTGGCTCGCGCTTCGCAATCGTGCTTCCATAAGCATCAAGAGAACTGACGAACAGATTATCGTGCAAAACATCACGAGCAAAAAGGCAGGTGAGTTAGCGCAACTGCTGCTCAACAAGATGTAAGGAAACACGTTCCATGGAAGTACAGGCTCCCTCTCCACAAACGACCTTGCTCATAGTGCTTGGAGCAAGTGCCTGGCCATTCATGCCCGAATTCCAGAGGTCGGAAGCGTTTGCCAATGCTGCACGAAGACTGAAGGCCTACTTTCTTAATCCCCGGCCATTCGGACTGCCTACCGAGAATCTACTCGATCTCTTTGATGCGGACAAAAGTGCTGACGAGCTGGATATAGAAATTGGGCAGTTCCTTGAGCGACGTTTGGCTGCCATGAAGGCAACGCGCAATCCTGCCAGAGATCTGCTGCTCTATTTTATCGGGCACGGTGGGTTCGTTGGACGCGACTCCGACTTTTACTTAGCGATTCGTCGCACACGTATGGACAATCCACGAGCTTCTGGGTTGCAGATGGTGTCTCTGGCCTATACGCTCACTGAGCGAGCACGCTACCTGCGACGCATTATCATCCTGGATTGCTGTTTTGCCGCCGCCGCGTTTTCGGCCTTTCAGGCAGGTCCCGACCAGGTGGCCCTTCAAAAGACCCGCGATGCGTTCCAGGTGGGGCGCAAAGCAGTGGGGGTTCCAACCAAAGGGACGACGCTACTCTGCTCCTCCAACCACAGGTCCCCTTCCCTGCTGCTACCTGATAGCAGCTCGACCATGTTCACCAAAGCCTTTTTGGACGCGCTGATACAAGGAACACCATCGCAACAAGATCGTTTAACCTTGCGCGATGTAAGGGACGTCGCAGCAGATTTCCTCTCTGAGCTACGGAACGCTCCCAAGCCAGAGGTGCATTCTCCTGATCAAAGTGAAGGAGACGTGGCAGATATCCCGTTCTTTCCCAATCCTAGGACTAAGGAGGGGCGACTGCATAGAGCTGAGAAAGAAAGGTATTACCGGGCCGAGGAGGAGCGAGCACGTCAGGCAGAAGAAGACAGGCTGCGTAGAACTGCGGCATCTTTCCCAAACCTCCCCTCCCTCTCTCCTCTAGAAACGAGACCAATGCAACCCATCAAGGCGCAGGTAGGAAAAGAAATTCCTTCTCCGACTTCTCAGTCCTGGTATAAAGTGGGGAAGAGGGATTTCCGGGCTCTGGTTTTGACTGTCGGGTTGTACCCAGTGTTCATGTGGCTTGTTTTGCCATCTCGATGGTGGTCTACTCTGAGCGGGGGTGCGGTTGGCATGTTTGTTTTGCCTTTTGTTATGGGAATACTATCCGTAGTTCTCTCGAGACGTAGAGGATTTGATGGACTGGTCCCCGCTCTAATGAGCGGCTTGGCTGGCGGCATTGTTTTCTTGATTTTTATCACGGCGACTCTTGGCGCGAGTTCCGCCTTCCATGATTTTGCAGAAGGAATATTGGTTATATCGCTTCTGCTGGTCATCTATACATGCTTATCATCGCTAGGTGCAACCACTTTTGTCGGCATCAGGAGGCTTTGGTTAAGATCGCATGGTAGGCGTTAGACAACATGTCCCTCTTCTGTCAAATTGGTGGCTAAAAATATCGGGACTCCAATTTGGAAGAGGGACACAAAAAAAGTAAAGCGGCAGACTCTATGTCCAGTTTGTCCGTATTCACTCATAGCTGGCCGTGAGTATAGCAAGGGATTGTAAGAAAACAAGCAGGGAAAAGGAGCTACCACGAATGAAAGCTCCCGCAAGGTTTGCGCTTGCCTCTATGAAGATAATCTTCCTGGATCGGTTCCTCATGTACGCTCGTATAAATATCATATAATGCTCTAAAACGAAACGAGAGATAGGTGTAAAAGAGTCTAATGCGTATACGAAATCCTGCCGATTATGGCTATCCTATACCCGACGTAGCAGCTCTCTCAGCGAAAGCTCTGGGAGTAAACCAACGCCTGACTGACCTATATGGAGAACTGCCTTTTTCAGAGAAAGACCCGATGAGCCAATTGGTCGATATTATCCTGTCGCATCGCACGCGAGATGAACAGACTGCCGCCGCCTGGGAGAACCTGGTGAAACGCTTCGGTTCCTGGGAGGCAGTGCGTGATGCCCCAACCGAGCAAGTACAGGAAGCAATTGCTAACGTGAATTGGCCGGAGATCAAAGCGCCACGGTTGCAAAAAATTATGCGCGAAATCACTGAGGAACGGGGAAACCTTGACCTGAATTTCTTATGCGAACTTCCCCTGGAGGAAGCGGCGACGTGGCTCAACCGCTTCGATGGAGTTGGCCCGAAAACAACTGCCTGCGTGCTTCTGTTTAGCTGTAGGTTACCCATATTACCAGTTGATGTACACGTTCATAGGACATCGATGCGCATCGGGCTTATTGGAAAAAAAGTGACACCCGATGCTGCCCATGATCTCTTGCAGGCCCTCCTCCCGCAAGATGCTCGCGTCATTTATAACTTTCATAAAGGCTTACTGCGACTAGGGCAACGAGTCTGCGTGTTTGACAAACCACGCTGTAACAAATGTGTGCTCACCGATTTGTGTGACTACTATAACACGGTGGTGAAACCACAATCACAACAACGCCCTGTTTAAATGCTGATAGTGTTGATTGAAGAATAAAACGGCTCTGGCACACTTTTGATACTGCTGGTGAACCTTTCGTAGTCTTTGTAAGGGCGGGGGCGGAGCGGAAGTGAGGTGGAGACCCTTGCGGTCGCCCTGGGGTTCACCAACTGATCAGAGGAACGGGTACGACAGGAGCGGGAGCAGTAAAGAGTATCCAGCATAGCCGAGCTATCATCACTGCGAGAGCAGGTGCAGAAACGTAAGAACTCAAAATACTGCTTCCCAGACCCAAAGCATAAGAAACCAGGCTCAACCCTGCCAAAAGCAAGCGAAGGTTGCGCGGGTCGCGGCTCACAAGATGTAATCCTGACCAGAAAATTACACTGAAGATCAGAATATCAAAAACCATATCCTCACCATGTATCGAGGTAACATGGCTAGTGCCCGTTCAATCTCTACCTCGTCAAGAGTATAGCACGTCCCGTTCGCCATTTGAAATACATAAGAAAAAACTGCGCAGGTGAACTAACGGCTCTGGCCAGTTAAGCTCCACCATGATTGACTCTGTCGAACGGTAATGTTACTATGTACTCCGTACTAGTAACCAGTCACTCGGCTACCCAGGCCAATTCAGCGTACTCTTTAACTAAATTGTACGGATAAACAGGAGTTTCGGAACATATGCCAGTGTTGATTATTTTGCTAGTCATAGCTTTGATATTGGTGATTCTAGGCATCAGAAAAATATATTACCTCTCTTCAGATCCAACAACTGAGAAAGATTTCTTTCCTCCAATCCACCACGAAAGCAAACCATTGAATGAAGCCCCGGCGCAACTGCCTTTTTCGCAACTTGGCGGAACAATCAATGATGTCACCGGAGTCAATAGAACTTCGATTTATGGCATTTTACAGATAAAATCTGAGGATGACCTGAGGAACGCACTTCAATTTGCAAGACAGCAAAAGCTTACCGTTTCAATTGCCGGGGCAAAGCACAGTATGGGAAGCCAGGAGTTTGCGACAGATACGCTGGTCCTGGATATGCGCGGCTTTAATCAGATGTCCGTTGATGCCAAAAGCAAAATACTGACGGTACAAAGCGGAGCAATATGGCATCATATTCTTGAATACTTAAACCCCTACACCCTCTCTATTGAAGCGATGCAGTCTTTTGATCTGCCCACTGTTGGCGGAACGATCTCCGTAAATGCACATGGTCTGGATCATCGGATTGGCGGAATAGCATCAACCATACAATCGCTACGCCTGATGCTCGCGGATGGCAGTATTAGAACATTGAGTAGGCAAGAAAATGATGAGCTTTTTCAAGCGGCCGTAGGTGGATATGGACTGCTTGGCATCATTTTAGATACGCAATTAACCTTGATGGATAACCTTGCCTATACTGAAGTGCGAACCATTATGAAAACACAGGATTTTCCCTCAGCATATGCAAGAATTGTGAGCGATCCATCATATCATATGTTCTATGCACGCTTATCTGATGCTCCCTCCTCATTTCTTAAAGAGACGATTATTTACGCGTATAAAGTTGTTGACCAGACTTTACCTCTAGAGCCGCTCAAGCCTGAAAATTTTGTGCAGCTCACACGCTTTGTCTTTAATCTGGGTCGTAAAAGCTATGTGGGTCGGGAAATAAAATGGTGGGCAGAAAAAAATATTCAACCGCTTCTTGAGAAATATCCTCAAACCAGAAATCAAATCATGTATCGTTCTTATGCCTATCTAAAAAATAATTTACAGAACAATACGGATGTTTTACAAGAATATTTCCTTCCAACAGAACAGATCCTTGCATTTATCCAGGGATTGGGAGACATTTTGCAAAGACTTGCGGTTGTGACGCGCAACGTCGAGATAAGATCAGTGCATAACGAAAATATCCTGCTTGATTACGCCAAAGCAGATTGGCTGGGTGTCGTTCTCTACTTAAATTTCGATGTGACTGAACAGGATATGAGAAAAATAAGAGAGGCTCATTCCGAACTTATCGACCTTGCCCAGAGCTTAGGTGGAAGCTTTTATTTGCCGTACCAGCTTAGTGCCACAAGAGCGCAAATAGACAACTCTTACCCTGAATTCGGCAGATTTTTAGAGCTCAAAAAGCAATATGATGTTGACCTCTTATTTACCAGTAAGTTTTATCAAAAGTACGGAACGATGTAGTTGATGTCATCTCTCTCTGTCACACTAATATGACTTTCATAAAGGGTTGCTGCGGCATGGGCAGCGCATTTGCGTGTATGAGCGCCCACGCTGCGAGAAGTGCCCGATTACAGATCTCTGCGATTACTATAAGACGGTGGTGAAACCGAAGTAAGGTCTACGGATTGGCTCTCGTCTATGTGTCAGAGCAAGCAGGAATGGATGCTCACCCATTTCATGCTTCGGATGGCTAAAATAGCCTCATATGTGTGAGCCTTGAATCGCAAAGAACGTATATAAGATATGGTATATATCAGATATTATATATAGGAAGAAAAATGATCCTTTTACTCGGGATACACTTCACATGTTGGATGTGACGCCAGATCCCAAAGAAAAGCTGGTGTATCCGGGTAAGAAGACGGAATCGGCCTCTTCGAAGGCGATACCGGCGCTGCTCTCCTGCCATCCCTTCTACAATTTTTGCAGCGTTATGCCCCAGTGAGTTGAGTGTATAGAATCCCTTCGCTCATTTAAGAAGGAAACAATGAAAGGATTTTTATGCGCATTGATCTGAAAGAGTACCGTCATTTACTTATGACGTATCTCACAGCGCAGTGGTCGCGGGTTATTCTGCTGGCGGCGCTGCTGTGCGGGGATATCGCGCTACAACTGGTGAACCCGCAATTACTGCGTATTTTTATCGACACGATAACCACGTCCACTGTACAAGCGTCATTATTGTGGGTGGCCGGGCTGTTCATCGTCGTGGCGCTGGTACAACAGGTGGTCAAGGTCGGTGCATCCTATCTAAGCGAGCGAGTTGGCTGGAGCGCGACGAACGCGTTGCGCGTTGATCTGGCGCGGCACCTTGTACAGCTTGATATGGGCTTTCACAAACAACACACGCCTGGGGAATTGATCGAACGCGTTGATGGCGATATAAGCGCACTGGCAAACTTTTTTTCGCAGTTTGTGATTAAAGTGCTGGGCAACCTGTTGTTGCTGTTCGGCGTGCTGATCGTCCTGAGCATCCAGGACTGGCGGGCCGGTCTTGCGCTCAGCCTTTTTGCCCTGGTGGACCTGATTCTCATCAATAGCGTGCGCTCTGTGGCAGTGAAGCCCTGGAAAGCCTTCCGCCAGGCCAGCGCGGAACTGTATGGCTTTCTGGAGGAACGTCTGCATGGGACGGAGGATATCCGCTCCAGTGGCGCGCAAGCATATGTCACGCGCCGCCTCTATGGCCACACGCGCCAGCGTTTCCGCAGCGGGCGCAAGGCCAGGCTGGCATCGGTGATTGTATGGTGTATGCCAATTCTCTCTACCCTGATGGGAACACTGGTGGCGTTTCTCGTGATTGCCTGGTTCTATAGTGCTGGTTCGTTGACCCTGGGCATGGCTTTTCTGATCTATTACTACACGCAACTGATCTTTCAACCCATCCAATCGATCAGTGAGCAGATGGACGATTTCCAGAAGGCCAGCGCCGGTTTCGCGCGTGTTCGTGAGCTCCTCCAGATCAAGAGCGAGCTCAAGGATGGTCCGGGCGTGACATTTCCGCGTGGTGCGCTCATAGTGGAGTTTGATCACGTCGACTTTGGCTATGGAGAGCAGGAGATGGTTGTGCAGGATCTCACATTCAAGGTCGCGCCAGGCGAGGTACTGGGCCTGCTGGGTCGAACTGGGAGTGGCAAAACAACGCTGACACGGTTGCTCTTCCGCCTGTACGATCCGGCGCGGGGGACGATTCGCCTGGGGAATACGGATCTGCGCGAAGCGCGGCTCGCGGATCTGCGCACGGTGATTGGCATGGTCACGCAAGATGTGCAGTTGTTCCACGCCACGGTGCGCGACAACCTGACCTTTTTCGATAAGAGCTGCGACGACACACGTATCATGCAGGCACTCGATACCCTGGGGATGCGCTCGTGGTACGAGGGGTTGCCTGATGGGCTGGATACCATGTTGGCCGCGAACGGAGGTGGGCTTTCGGCTGGCGAGGCGCAATTGCTGGCCTTCGCGCGCGTCTTCCTCAAAGATCCAGCGGTGGTCATTCTCGATGAAGCCTCGTCGCGTCTCGACCCGGCCACAGAGCGTTTGTTGGAGCAGGCTATCGACACGTTGTTGCAGGGGCGCACCGGCATCATTATCGCGCATCGCTTGAGCACGATCCAGCGCGTCGATATGCTGATGGTGCTGGAGGGGGGCCGCGTGCGCGAATATGGTTCACGCGCGCAACTCGCGGCTGACCGCGACTCTCACTTTGCCCATCTCTTACGCACCGCCCACGAGGAAAATCTTGAGAAACATGACCCTAACGCCGCAGTGCGCTCAGGTATCGTGAAAGGAGGGTTACTATGAAAGCGTGGCGTTTTTTTACCAGCATGATACGCTTCTTACCCTGGTACTACAGCTTGAATACGCTCTGCATCACCCTGGTTTTTCTCTTTACTATGATACCGGGTCTGGTGGCACGTGATTTTTTTGATCGCCTGACCACGCATACGCAGGGAAGCCTGAACTTCTGGTGGATCGGCGTCCTGTTCCTGCTAGTAGGAGCATGCCGCGTGGTTTTCCTCGCGGGTTGTCAGCTTACGAACGCGCCGTTTGGGTTTATAAATGCGGCCAAACTCCAAAAAAATATCTTCGAGCATATCCTCCAGCTTCCAGGTGCGCGCGCTCTACCTGCATCATCAGGTGAAGCTATTAGCCGTTTGCGCGACGATATTGATGAGAATATATTCTTTTTAATGGACTTTAATGATCTGCTCGCATTCATTGTCTTTGTAGGAATTGCGTTTGTGGTCATGATCAACATCAATGCCTTCATCACCCTGGCCATCTTCCTCCCGCTCATGCTGATTGTCGCGCTT
>VBFM01000191.1:6407-13664 GCA_005882595.1 Chloroflexota bacterium | reverse complement strand
TTGTAGCCAGTGTGGAGCAAAGAATGCTGATGACGCCAGTTTCTGTCAGAAATGTGGCAAGAAGCTTGAGACAAGCAGCCAGGATGATGAGCCTACCCTGCTCACTCCGCCACGTAGTTCTTCATCTCCTTATGGAACTCTCTCCCCTCCCAGGACAACTTCTGGGTCAATAGAGCCGAATTTCGCTGCTGGGTCGCGCGTCGGAGCAGCGAGTGAGAGGTCAGACCTTTCTCGGCAAGCATCTCCTACAGTACCTCCAAGACAAAAGAGCCGCCAAAGACGCTGGATAGTGCTCAGTCTCATCGCAGTGGTACTCTTCCTCCTTGCGGTAAGTGGCTACGTGTATCTCACTCGTTCGACACCCCAGAAAACACTCGATACTTTTTGCACTGCTCTGGCGGCGAAAGATTATCAGAGCGCTTACAACCAATTATCCAGCAGGGCGCAGGGTGGTGCGTCAGAAGCGTCGTTTGCAAACAGTTTTAGTCATGCTCAGATTACCTCTTGCACCTTTGGCTCCGCCAGTGAGTCTGGAGCTACTGCAACAAACACTATCACGTTTTTTAGTTCTACCGGTCAGCACGTAGTTGAGCACGTGACTCTGATCAAGGACAGTAATGGTAACTGGAAGATTGATACCCTTCAGTGAAATTCAGAGGAATAGAAGTATTGTAGGTATTCAGAAAAACCCGGCGGAACTCAGACATCTTGCACACTATGATATAGTGTTGTTGGAAGAAAAAAGAGCGTAGGCAACCTTTGGGGGATAGAGAGCACTTGACCTATGATTCATGAACCCACCATCCAGCCAGCACCATCATCACCAAATACCGGTGATGATGAACCAACAATACCGAGAATACCCGTACAACGCGTACAAACAAGTCCTACAGAATGTCCCCTACAAGTGCGATCCAACAGAGCCTTCACCGTTTCCATCGACCAGCAAGGCATCGTCAACCTGGATGTTCCCGGTCGCGATGCGCTTATATTAGGGCCAGAAGAGGCTTTCGATCTCCTAGATTTCCTCTTTACACATAGAAATCTCCTGGCATCTCGCAGCGGCGACATAGCTGAACGACAAGCCGAGACGCAGAAAGAGTGCAAGTAAAAGAATAGCATCTCACGCCGCACAATTCAGGGATTCCCAACCCGCTCATCCAATTCAGGCAGGAGCACCACACTCTCCTGCTCATTAGGATCGGTTCGCGCGATCAAAGCAACGCAAGTCTCCGTCTTGCTAGGGTTGGAGGGTAAGTGGGGCGTACCGGCAGGAATATACACAAAATCTCCTGCACGGGTCAACATATATTCTCGCAGGTCCTCGCCATACCACATCTCAGCCTCTCCACTGAGAACATAAATGGCGGTTTCGTGGTTCTCATGCAGGTGGGCACGGGCGCGGCCTCCAGGTGGAATCGTCAGAAGATGAAGGCATATGGCCTGGGCGCCCGCGCTTTCGGCAGAGATGCCTGCGAAATAGGAGAGACCCTGCTTGCCCTCGTAGGATTCTGAGGTGTGAATAACGGTGCATTTCGGTGTGGCAGATGTTGACATGACAGATTCTCCTTACTGGCTATACAGGGCTACCCATTCACCCCCAACCGCCTGAACGTCTCCCTCGCACGCTCAAATAACTTCTGCCCACGTTCCGCATCACCCTCTCTATTACGTGCAATGAAGAACACCCCAAACGCCTCTTCGGTACGCGCGTACTCTACGACATCATCAATAGCCTGCAGTTCGACAAGGGAACGCTCAAAGCAGGGCAGCGCCTCCTCGAAGCGGTTCTGGGCTTGCCAGATGCGGCCTTGCAATCGCTGTGCGATGGCGGGCAGTTGGCGGTAATGGCGGTCCTGTGCCATTTGCATGGCTTCATCGAGACGGGTTTGAGCCTGCTCAGGTTCGCCCGTGAAGAAATAAGCTCTGGCGGCCTGCACGAGCAGATGAGGATAGATCATGGATATCTCACCATCTTTGCGCGCCAGTTCTAAGGCTGCCAGCACGTCGGTAACGGCTTGTTCCCAGTTGCCCTCCCAGCCCGCGCACACGCTGCGGCTCCACAGGACACGCGCCTGCAGGTCAGCATCATGCAACATCTCTCCGATAACGTAAGATTTATTCGCGAATTGCTTCGCATCTTCCCAGTTGCCTGCACTGATTGCTACAAATGCCATAACCAGGTACGCCCACCCTTGCGCAGCCACCACATTATGTTGTTGCGCACCCCTGAGCGCGGCCTGCGCAGCCTGTTCGCCCTCGGCCAATCGCCCCAACTGCATATACGCCCATGCTGCCGAATAGTTCATCATCGGTTCCCAATCGGGCTTGGAAGTCTTACGGCAAACCTCTACCGCTTGCAAAGCGACCTCGAGCATCTTTTGGGGAGATTCGATGAGGAATGCGCACCACGCCAGCGCCCACGATGAGACCACCAGTACAAACGGGTCGTTGCCTCCCACCTGTTCATGGAATATATCGGCCTGGCGCAGCTTTTCCAGGGCTTCGGGAGCCTCTCCCATGATCGTTGCAGCCAACCCCCACTGCGCATACGCTTTGGCAAGCAAGGCCATCTGGTCCTGGTGGGTTTCGAGGCATTCAAGCGCGGAATGAATATACTTGATAGCGTCGCTTTCCTTCCCCTGCCAGTGAACGCAGAAAGCCACCCACAGGTACGCCTCCGCCTGTTTCACCGGATCGTCGAGGTCACGCCAGAGAGTCGCTGATGCCAGGCCAGCTTGAACAGCATCATTCAGACGCCCGGTATAGAGATAGATATTAGCTAACTGGTACAAAAGCGTGGCACGCAGCGGGCGGTCTCCATCGCCAACCAGTAAATCAAGGGCGGTCTTGACGTATTCTCCGGCATCGACAAAGGCGTAGACCGCGCTTGCCTGCTCCGCCGCCTTCAACAGGTACTCCACAGCTTTGCCATAGTCTTCAGCCATTTGATAGTGATACGCAAGCTGGCTGTAGGGGCGCGATTTATCACGCCCCTGCGATAAATCGCGCCCATAGCGATCTTCTAGAGCCTGGGCAACCTGGCGATGCAAGACACGCCGCCTTAAAGGATTGAGCCACTGGTATAGCACCTCGCGGATTTTATCATGTGTAAAGGCGAGGTCCAGGTCTCTCTGATAATAGGGAGACAAAACCGCCTGGCCTTCCTCTATTTCATGTTCGGTATCGCCAATAGACCGGGTCACAGACGTCTTACCAGACAGCGCGTCAAGCGTAGCCAGTAACTGAAGCTGGATAGCGGTATCAATATGCTCCGCGATGATATCTTCAGTCATTGTATGCGCCTGGCTGAGCAGGGCTGAACTGAACTGCCTTCCCATCACCGCCGCCAACGTTAAGGTGATGCGGCATTCAGGCGAGAGATTGACCAGGCGGCGTTCAATCAGCAGGCGCACGCTCTGCGGAATCTCCAATTCAGACACTTTGACTGTACTCTGCCAGCGTTCGCCCGTCCAGACTACCTTTCCTTCCAGGATTAAGGAACGCACAGCTTCACCGACGAAAAAGGGATTTCCCTCGGTGTGGCGATAAATCTCGCCTGCGAATATTGGCCCTACGGAATGTCCGGCCATATTGACCAACAGCTGATGCACTTGTTCTTCGCTGAGACGCTGCAGGCGTAATTCTTCACCAATACCCTGCCGCGCAAGCCCGGCGATCAATCCACGTAGGGGATGCGCTTCATGTACCTCACCAGTTCGAAAGAGCAGCAGGAAAAGCGGAACGTCCTTGTCAGTCATCGATTCAGCATCAAAAGGATTGCCCGCGCTTTGCAAGGTCAGGTAGTTGAGCAAGTGAAGGGTAGCGGCATCAGCCCACTGTAAATCGTCCAGAATGACTATCAGCGGGCCTTCGGCTGCCAGCGCGTTGAAATACCGGGCAACCGCGTTGTACAGTTGGCGACGTTCCATCTCAGGGCCGAGGGATTCGGGCGGGAGATCGGGAAGATCGGGCAATTTGAGACGCAGCTCCGGCACTATTTTCGCCAGGTAGACCGCGCTTTCCCCCAGCATAGTACGCAGCTTTTCGGTAGGGGCCTGATTTATCGCGCTCGTGCGTAAATGGGAAGTGATGGCGTCCGCAATTGGTTGATAAGGCAGCAATCCGCTCATTTCATAGCAATAGCCCCACAACACAGTCGCCTGCTGCCTACCTTCGCCCCAGTGTGTAAACTCGCGCGCCAGGCGTGATTTACCGATGCCTGGCTCTCCACTGATAAACAGCACGCGCCGCTGCCCGCCGCATGCCTGCGCCAAGGCGCGCTGCATGCGTGCAATCTCCTCTTCTCGTCCTACCAGCTCAGCCTTCAAAATGCGGTCCGGGTCGAGTTGCCGGGGACTTGACAGGGTGACAATCTCTTCAGGCGCGGTCTGCTGCCCCTCTCCTTCTGAGCGGCTCTCCTGCAGCGCTTGCGATATGCTCCGTCCCTCTGTCGTCGTAGGGGCTCGATTTATCGCGCCCTCGCTCGCTGTGGCATGTGATTCCTCTGTAGGGGCCCGATTTATCGCGCCCATCACTGTTGTACTTACTGGCCCCGCTTCGCGCAGATCAACCGGCACCTGGCCCATCTGGATACGCTTAAAGAGTTCGGAAGTCTCTGGCAAAGGAGTCGTGCGTAATTCCTCTTTGAGCGCCCGGCGCAGCAGCAGGTACTGGTTGAGGGCGTCCCTTCGTCGCCCCATGCGCGCGTAGACCAGCATCAACTGGCGGTGGGTGGATTCATCTGCTGAGTTTCCTTCGAGCAATTCCAGCAGGTATTCACTGGCTCGCTGCCCTTTCCCACTCGCTATCGCCAGTTCCGCGGCATTTTCCAGCAGCCAGCTATGAATACGGCGTAGGCGGTCACGCCGCCGGTGCGCGTAGAGGTCTTCCGGCAGATAGTCGCCCTTATACAGCGCCAACACCGAGTCAAATTCGTCGAGCAGCTTCGTATGCTGGCTTTCTAATTCTTCCCCTGTGCGACTGCGTACGCGGCTCTGCAACTGTTTGGTGAAGGCTTCAAAGTCATCCGCATCGATCTTGATGGCACCTGGAATGAGCATCAGCGTGTCACGATCGAGCGAGACGTAAAGAGAGGAACCGCCTTTTCCCGCGGCAAGCTCAGGCTCTAAGGCACGGCGCAATAAATAGAGCGTTTTCCCAAAGGAATTAGACGCCTGCTCGATGGAAGAGGAGGGCCACAGGATCTCCTGAATTTGCTCACGATGCAGCCGGTGCTGCTCCGCCGAAAGCAACAGCTTAAAGAGATCTACGACTTTGCGACGGCTCCAATTTCCCCCCGTAAGCAGGTCGTGATTGCGTCGCACCTCAAAGCGACCTAACGTCGCAATTTCGAGGTCTGCGGTAACGCTTATCATCTTCGACCTCTCTCACTTGGAACCAAACCTACAAAAAAATATAGGTAATTTCATGAATATCTCTAATCATTATCAGTTCTCTAACCCATGTTGTCAATATCTTCGGCGGTATTCATGTGGTAATCCGCCGGTAATCGACAGGCAATACGACACCAGTACACTTACAACTAACGCATACAAAAGTATTGTACGGGCGACCCTCGCGGTCGCCCTGGCACTCAAAAACGACCCTCGCGGTCGCCCTGGCAATCTCACAAACGGAGGAACTAACCTATGACAACCATTGCAGTAGAGGCCCCAGAAACATTCGTATTTCAACCACAGACCCTCGTGAGAAATTGGGGCATGGCAGTGCGAGACACCCTGCAAAAGGTGAAAGCCGGAATAGGCACAAAACCCGAGACACTTAGTGATGAAGAGTTGATGGCCGCTATCTGCGGCGGCTCGGAATTCGCCCTCGAACTCCTCTATGAACGCTATCATCGCTACGCCTTTTCCCTGGCATACCGCATTCTGCAAGACCCGGTGGCAGCCGAAGATATCGTACAGGAAGCATTCCTCGCCCTCTGGCGCAAAGCAGACACCTACCAGCAGCAGCACGGCAGCGTGCATAGCTGGTTGCAAGCCATCGTGCATCATCGCGCCATCGACAAGATACGCGCCTCCGCTCATCGCGACCAGCAGTGTATCTCCCTGCAGGCAGGACGCGATAAATCGGATTCCTACGAGCAAGACCCGGCCAGCGCTGAGCCTGAACTATGGGAACAGGCCTGGCACGACGAACAGAGCCGACTCATCCGCGCCGCCCTGGATCAGATTCCCCCCGAGCAGCGCCAGGTCATCGAGCTCGCCTACTTTGGCGGCTACACCCACGCCGAAATCTCCGAGCAGTGGAATATTCCCCTGGGAACGGTGAAAGGTCGCATGCGTCTCGGTATGCAAAAGCTCAAGTTATTATTGCAAGAAGATGGTATTGATATGCTTTAACCTTCTCCGAAAGAGAAAATGAATACGTTTGGTTGATGGGGTAGTACAAAAGGATAGCAGAAGAACGATAAATTGACACATTTTGACACATCTGTGAGAAAATGCTAAAATGCTTAGGGCGCAAACATTTTTTGCGCTCATTTTAGCCTTAATACGGTTTCTCGTATGGAGCGCAGGTGTATCGTGAACCCTTTGGAACAGGCATAATTACGATCTCTCTGCACACAAGTTGGCTACAAAAGAAAGGTAGATCCAATGGCGAGTAGCAATAGGCAGCCTCAACAGAAGCAGTCTGGTGACGCGAAACGGGGCGATCTGACCCCGCTGACGTTTACACCGGATGCGAGCAGGCGTCAGGAAGCGTGGACAGAGGAAGATCTACTTGCTGAAGACGATCCACTAGCCTCGAATCCACCCCGACCACCTACCAGCGCGATTCGTTTGAATTCGCCGAATGTACCCTCGGGTAGTCGTCGTGGGACACGCGACGCAAACCTGGACACAACCCGGCAACAAATTCCTGTTCCCCCTCGACGAACGGGTCAGGCGTATAGCGCATTTCCAGGTCCGATTCAGGGGCGTTCTGGACGCAACACAACACAAGAAGTTCCCGCGTCCATCAAAAAGCGCGATATAAGAAATATGCACTGGTTACTGTATGTGGGAGTGGGGATGATAGCCGCGCTTGCCCTGTGGGTAACGTTTTCCTCGTTACTGGCTTGGGGAACAGCCAAATACAACGATATCGTGTATGGCTACCCGCGCTTTTATCAGACCGATTTCGTGGTTGGCCATAACAATGACAGCCCCGCCCACCCCAGTCACTTTATCGCCCTCAACCTGCATGGACAGGTCATCGTGATTGAATTACCCGCTGGCAACCCCGCCAAGT
>VBFM01000191.1:0-6395 GCA_005882595.1 Chloroflexota bacterium | reverse complement strand
ACCTGATTGCCAATGGGGACGACCAGATACCGCTGACACTCTCGTTCAGCGACGCGAATCATGATGGCAAGGTTGATATGATCATTCATATCCAGGACCGTGAGGTCATCTTCTGCAACGATGGGACGAAGTTCACCTCGTGCAGCACGCAATAACCTGTCTTTCTCTTGTTCCGACTGCCAATGCACTGCGTGCTACACTGTGTGTCAGGCAGCCGGCAAGGTAGTACTTCTCTTCTGCCGACTGCCAAACAACCAGACGCACTGCGTGTCAGGCAGGCAGTCGGATCGGCGTTACCTGTGCATGAGGGTGGGTAAAAGTAGCTGTGCGGCGTAAACGAGATGCCAGGTCGTAAGTCCCAGCGTTATCAAGACAAGTAGAACGTGAACGGCGCGCCAGTAGCGAATCACATAACGGTAATATTGTTCACGCTGCATAGCCCGTTCGACCTCGCGCAACTCAGACATATGCTCCTGGGCGCCGGGCATAAGTGCGCCAGGCCGCGCAAGCTCGCTCTTTTTGTCAGGGATAAAGCGATAGTGTCCCTCGTCCCGGCTCAACTCCTGTGGAGTCGCTTCTAGTGAGATGTAGGCCAGGTCCCAGGGAGTATGGAGGGGTTGGTTTTTGTACTCAAAGGGAAAGTGATTGGAGAGCGGGCCGCCGGAAAGCGAAATCAACGAGGTAGAAGCAGGTTTTTTCTCACCGGCTGGTGTGAAACCTTGCACATCCTGTGTGTTATGTATGACGATGGCCTGTAATTTCTCCGATATCGACTCGACGCGGTCCTCTCCCTGCGCGGTCAGCGCCTTATGCACTTCTCCGGCGATGAAACGCGGCATCAGGCGATCCAGCGTGCGGCCAACCACGCCGCTGATGGCAAGCGCAATCATGCCATAGAGCGCGTAGGTTCCGGTGCGCGCGTTGAAATTCCCAAACGAATGCAGGAACAGAAACACCAGCCCTGCAAGCGCAAAACACACATGCCATTGCAGCGAGGCGTGCAGTTGACCAATTGCGCGCCCTTTGTGCGAGCGGCGCCGGCGGCTAAACAGTATCCCGGCAAGCACCACAAACAGTGTACCCACAATAGCATAGCCATAGCCGGCAATGCTGTCAGGGGATGCATCATCGCTATTCCGCGAATACCAGATGTAAAAGGCGATGCCCGCACCGATCACTATAAACGTGAAGAGCAGGCGTACAACCTGGCTACAGCCTCCATTGAAAGAAAACCAGGAATAGCCAGTTTCACCTTGGTCCTCTTCGCGTTGATTCCTCCCGATCACGCTTCCTCCCATCCAGAGCGCAGCAGGCTAACTTTGAGCCACATCATCATCGCGTCACGGTGCAATCCTACAGGGCAGGGTGCGACACATGCCCCGCATTGGTAACATGCCCGGGCGAAACGCGCTACAGGTACGGAGATAGGCCCGGAAAACGTTTCCCGGTTCAATACATCTATCGTAATGGGTTCCGCCAGCGCGGGACAGGCGAGAAGACATTCGTTACAGCCAATACAGGCGTGTAATTCCTGCGCGACCTGCGGCCCGGTTTTGTGCAATAAGACCGGGATGTTGGAACCCCCTGTTACTCCTCTTTTCAAGACTTAGCGGCCTTTCTTCACGGTCGGGAATTTGTCACTATACGACCACAGGCTGCTCGATGGATATCTCCCCCCGCTTTCCCCTGGTCGACCAGGCTGGCGTTTCTTTGATTTCGAGAGCAAAGGACCCTTAAATTGTCCCTGCAGCGCGCGCTGGCTGCCCGTATTGCCCCTCGCGCCTGCGGACGAGACATCTTGTTCTGCTTCCCTGGCTGGCGTGGAGGACAAGCGCGAGGCCCCCACGTCCGCTCCATATCCGCCCTTTGTCCCTACATATGACCATAAGCTGCCGGACGGTCTCCGCGCTACCGGTGCAGGCGCGGGCTGCATCACAACGGTGGACTCCACGAAGTGCGGCTTTTTCGGTATGGCATTGCTCTTACTTCGCGTCTCTTCCCCCGCATCCTGCTGTTGGAAATGCTCTAAATTGATAGGGGTAGTCACAAAGGGATCGGCAAAAAGCTGCAGGTCTTCACCGGTATTGCGCGTGACAGCAGATGATGCAGTCAGCGGACCTGTATCCGGCAGAGGGCGACCGCCAGGATCACCTTCTCGCGCAAACTGAAGCTGCGCCTGCAATGCAGTCTGATCGCGCGTGGCAATGTTCTCACTTACTGCCGCGGATTGCCCGTCCACATCAGGCAACTTTCTTGTGGTCAGCGCGCGCGGCATAAAATCGACAGGCCTGGGTAGTTTTCCAGTTGTCACCATACGCTGCGCCGCGTTGGTGCGCTGGCGCGAGAAATATTTGCGCGCATCAAATGTGCCCTTGAGCAGCGCCTTTTTGATATCGCGAATCGAGAGTCCCTCGTCGATAATGCGCTTGATCGCGAGGCTATCAGGCTGCGCCGGGCCGAGTGACAGGTAACCAACCAGCCGATCATCGATTACACATATGCGCCGGTAACTTCCTCTGCTGCTGTCCGTCAGGGTGGTGATCGTATCTTGCCATTGCAGGACATTGCCAACCGTGAGCATCAACAAATCGCCCAGGCGCGTGGCATGCCAGGGTACGCCAAAGCCTTCTTCACGTGGCGCGCCCGTCATGGATGCCGCCGCCATGCGTCCCTGCAGGACGGCAGCATACCACTGTGCCCTCGGCGTATATATGCCCGTCTGTGGGTCTAGAATGGCCGCAACGTCACCGGCAGCATAAATATGTGGCACGTTGGTGCGCAGTTGGTCGTCAACCAGTATCCCCTGCTTGTGCTTCATAGGCACATCGCAGTGTCTCGCCAGCGAAGTGACCGGCGCGGTACCTGTGCAGGCCAGGACTAGTTGGCAGGGCAATAGCTGCTGTTGATTCGTGACCACCCCGGCCACCCCGCCAACCCTCCCCACAATTCCCACCGCCTCGGTTTCGGTGTACACCATCGCACCCGCGTGCTGGACCGCTTCAAGCACCATGCTGGATGCCGGTTGATCAAGCATACGGGGCAGAAAGGTGGCGCTGCGAATCAGCCAGTGAACGCGAATACCCAGGTACAACATCCCCATCACCGTCTCGATGGCGTGCGCGCCTCCGCCAATCACCACCACCTCCTCAACCTCGCTCAGTCTGCGTCGCAGGTCGAGATAGTCATTCAGGCGATGCAGGGAAAGTACACCATCAAAATTTCGCCCCGGCAGGTTAGCGGGCAGACCACTCGGGGCGCTGCCCGTCGCAATGAGCAAGTCCCCATAGCCAAAACCGCGACCACCCCTCAGTTGAACATACTTGCCCTGCGCGTTAATCTCCTCGACGCGCGCATTAATAACGTGGATAAGCTGTGCGCGCTCGGTGCCTGCAGGATAAGCCAGCAGTTGCTCGCGATTGAGCTTCCCGATGGCGAATTGTTTGAGCGCGGGTGTATTGATGGTGGGATGACTCTGCTCCGTTATCATGATGATACGCTTGTCGGGCGCAAGACGCCGCGCATCTACAGCAGCGGTCAGTCCGGCAATACCATTGCCAACAATCACAATATCTGCGCTATCAACACTATTCACTCTATCGAGTTTTGTCATTCCACAAGCCTTTTCCTAGGGGCGGAATCTAATCCACATCCAATACCATCAAGCTTTTGTTTGGTCCCTGGATGTAATACACATCAGTATGGGCTTTCTCATGCATATGACGCTGCAAATGCCCCAGGGACCCGCGGCACTGGGCTTCGCATCGAAATGAGAGGCGCTGCCCCGCGGCGGTTTCCAGGATAAAATTCCTCCCTGGCCCGATGGCGACGATTTTGCCATCAGCGTGCGAAACATTCGTGCCATGCGCGAACACTGGACCAAGCAGCGCCACCGCGCCAATGCTTACCAACGCTATGCTGCCAATGAGCAATAACACGAAGATGGCAGCGGTAATGCGAGGAAAGATCGATGGCATTAAGCCGTTTCTAGGGTCTTCCACTGTGTTCTCTATCTCTAACGATACATCTAGATACACTTTGATACCTACACATTGTATATCGATGTATTGCTCTTCCCGCATGCTTTCGCGGAAATTAGCCAGAATGTCTCACATAGAGGAGTGGAACCTCAACCTGAAATCCCAGGTAAAAGGTCAGGAGCGGAGCGTAATCAGGCCCTTCTGGGCGGCCAGGGAGACGGCTTCGGTGCGATTGGTCGCGCCAAGTTTGCCCATGATGGAGCTAACATGAAATTTGGCGGTTCGTTCGCTGATGGTAAGATGAGCGGCGATTTCTTTGTTGGGCATGCCCTGCGCCAGCAGCGCCAGCACTTCGATTTCACGCTCGGTGAGCGCTTCATACATTACCGGTTGCTCGGTAGAGGAGAGCCCTCTCTGCTGACCCATATGTCTCAGCAATTTGGAGGCGATCACAGGTTGGAGCAATGAGCCTCCTTGCATGGTGACACGAATAGCATTGAAAATCTCTTCGCGGGGCGCGCCTTTGAGCAAGTAGCCATTCGCCCCTGCTTCAAGAGCCGCGATGATGCGTTCATCATTGTCAAAGGCGGTGAAGACGATGATACGTGGGCATGATTGTTTACCGTTGAGTGGACCCTGGCGGAACTGCTGGTGCAAACGACGAATAGTTTCAACCCCGTCTATGACAGGCATTTCAAGATCGAGCAGCAGGATATCGGGTGCCAATTCCAGGGCCAGGCGCAGCGCTTCCTCTCCATTAGCGGCTTGCTGAGGCGTCCCAACCACTTCGAAGTCGGGCTGCGTTTCCAGCACAGCACGCAGTCCTTCGCGCACAATAGGGTGATCGTCAGCAAGCAAGATGCGAATTACCATAGGTTTCACCCCTCTTCCAGGGGAACGCAGACGGAGAGACAGGTACCGTCATCCGGTTCGCTTGAGATGCACAGCACGCCTCCCAGCAATTTGACGCGCTCACTGATACCGGTGAGGCCAAAATGACCAGAGCTTGTCCTGGATGCCTGCGCAGCCTGTGTCACTTCATCAGGGTGAAAACCAATGCCATCATCCTGCACAGTGAGATAGACTTCGCCATCCTCAATCGTCAGGGTCAGCGAGATATGTTGAGGTTGAGCATGCTTGTACGCGTTCGACAGCGCTTCCTGCGCGATACGATAGAGAGCCGTTTCCAGTCGCTGCGGCAAGGTTGGAAAATCCGGGGTCGGCGTGTAGTGATACTCGATTTCAATCGCTTCCTGGGCCGTCTCCCGCACAAGCGCAGCCAGGGCTTCGGGCAGAGTATGATCCTGCAAAGGCGCGGCGCGCAGATCGATCATTGAGCGGCGCGCCTCTTCCAGATTGGCGCGTGCCAGGCTAAGCGCCCTGCGAATAGCCTCACCGGCGCGTTCCGGGCGCGATGTGACGAGCGCATCAGCCGTTTCGAGCTGCAAAGTGATGGCGGTCAATCCCTGGGCCAGCGTATCATGAATCTCACGCGCCAGGCGATTGCGCTCTTCGATGGTCGCCAGGCGCGCCGCCGCCCGTGTATGCTCGGCAGAGAGACGGGCGCGTTGAATGGCAAGCCCAATCTGGTCGCCAATAATGTGCAGGAGCTGCAGTTCTTCCTCTTCGAGTTCGCGCCAATCCTCGCTGGCCACATTCAGCACGCCAATCGGCGTTTCGCTGGCATAAATGGGCACACTGGCATGGAAGCGCAATCCCAGCGATGACGGGTCTTTGTCGCGTTCCGCATTCTTCAAACGACTGCAGCGCAGCACGTTGATATTGGCCGCCCCCTCAAGATCACCTTGGAGAAATGTGTCAAGGCAAAGGCAGCTGCCCGTCATACGTTGAGGATGGTCCGCCAGGTATGGGGGCAGCGACTGCGCCGCCGCCAGGTAGGGTGCATCGCGCTCACCGAGCAGCCATACCCAGCCTGTCTGCAATCCCAGCAGCCGGGTCACCTGGACAAGTACCTCTTGCAGCGCCTCGTGCACATCAATTTTGCGGTTCAGCTGCCCTGCAATCGCAGAGAGAATCGCCACATCCCGATTTCTTCGCAGCAGGGAAGTCGTTTCCACGTCACCTGTTATAGATGTTCCTGGTTGAGTCTCCATAGCCTTATTGTATACCAGAGAGGTCATACATTACCAACACAACATATCAGGCTCACCCCCTGCGTAGGGACAAGGGGAGGCTGTGAAGACGGGAGGGAGCCTTGTGCTTGTCCCTGCATGCCGATTTGTCGTAGGGACAAGGGGCGGATGTGAAGAGGGGAGGGGGCCTTGTGCTTGTCCTCCTGTGGGCCTGCTCGATTCCCCGGGAGGACAAGCACAAGGCCCCCTCCCTACCCCGCTCTTCCCCTTGTCCCTACGCCAAATCAGAGATTTGCCACTCGCCCTTTTTGTTGATATCTATGGA
>VBFM01000510.1:1755-3812 GCA_005882595.1 Chloroflexota bacterium | reverse complement strand
ATCCCATTTGCTGAAATGGCATAAGCTCTCTACAGAGCGAACTATGTTATACTTGTATTCAGGTAGCTGGTGCATTGGGATGCTCAGAATATATGGAAAGGGCATCCTGAGTATGACCAGAGTCCAGAAAGGATCCGCCAGGCGAAAGAGTAGAGGACAACAAAACAAGTCACAGCAACTATATGATAATGCATTAAAAGCGTTGATGGAAGATCATGCTGCGGAGATCATTCCGGAATTTGTACCGGAAGCAGCTATGGTCATCGAGCAAAACAACGAGATCAAGCGAGAGAATATACGTGCTGACCTGGTTTACCTGGTCGAATACCAAGGTCAATTGCATGTACTGAACATGGAATTGCAAACGGACCGGGATAGCAATATGGCTGCGCGCATGTTGAAGTATCATGTAGAGTTACACCTTGCCTACCAGCTTCCGGTAATTTCGGTAGTACTGTACCTGTTTGAGACAAGCATTGTAGCTTCTCCCTACAAGGAGGTGAGTGGGGATGAGAATCTGCTGATATTTCATTATCGTGTGATAGCATTATGGACGCTTGATGCCGAGGAGTATGTAAAAAAACGTATTGTCTGCATGTATACATTTCTGCGTGGTATGAAGAGAGCTACTGTCCCATTGCTTATCCAGGCTATGGACGAAATGAGACAGCGATATACGTTATCACAGTTGGCGCGTCATCTTTCAAGGTTCAAGACCATATTGCAACGGTCGAATATGTTGTCTGAAGAAGACAAGCAGAGAGTGGAGGATCATATGCAGGTATATGATAGTTTGTTAGACGGACAACCCTGGTTTGAGCAGAGGTTGGCTAAAAAGGCGGCTGAAAGCGAATTACAAGTATTGCAACAGCTAGCTCTTGAAGCAGTGGATGAGCAGTTTCCTCCCCTAGCAGAGTTTGCTCGCGAGAAAATTACCTCGATCAGGCAACCTGATGTTCTACGCTTATTGGTGAAACAAATCTATAAAGCGCCTGATGAAGCAACGGCTCGCTGGCTATTGAATACATTGCCTTCACAGTCTGATACAAAGTAATTGCTCCATGCTCGAACAAGATCAACGCGCCGAGAAGGATGTACCCTTACGCCGCGATATCCGCACATTAGGGGATGCGCTGGGACGTGCCATTCAACAGCATAGTAAGCCCTCAGTTTATGAAACGGAGGAGCGGTTGCGGCTGAGCTGTAAACGGCTGCGTGAGTGCACCGAGGCGAAGAAGCGATGCGTCTACAAGAGGAGATCGCGGCTTTAGATCAAGAGATCACGCAAATTGTAGAAGCATGCGAACTGGATACAGCTATCGATGTGATTCGCGCCTTCACCGTCTATTTTCACCTCGTCAATACGGCTGAACAGCATCACCGCACACGCCGCCGCAAGGTATACGAAATTGCCGCTAAACACGCGGCTCAGCATGGGTCGTTGGCAGCGCTCATCGAATTTTTTCAGCAGAATTGCCTGGATGCTGCCACTATCCAGCGACTCCTGAATCAGCTCTCCATTGAACTTGTCTTTACGGCCCATCCTACCGAGGCCACGCGCCGCAGCCTGATTATCAAATCGAGTCGACTGGCTGAACTACTGGAAGCATACGACCATGCCGGTGAAATGACGCTGCGGCAACGCCAGCACTTACAGCACGAAATCGAACGTATCGTTACGCTGTTGTGGCGTACTGACTCGGTCTTACACGTGCGCCTGCAGCCGCTTGACGAAATCAAAATGGGCCTCTATTACCTTGAAGAAATCCTATATAATGCCATACCTGAACTGTATAACGAATTTGAAGAACTCCTTTCGGTGCACTATCCCCAGGCGCAATTGACTGTTCCCCCATTTTTGCATACCGGCTCGTGGATTGGCGGAGACCAGGACGGCAACCCGCATGTAGGGCCGGAGACACTCTTACAGGCGCTGTGGTTGCAGCGAGCGCGCGTGATCGAGCATTACCGTGCCTCCATCGAAAAACTGGCGCAAGAGTATTCACAGTCGCTCAACTACTGCGCCATCACATCAGTCCTTGAGGAATCGATAGTCC
>VBFM01000510.1:0-1662 GCA_005882595.1 Chloroflexota bacterium | reverse complement strand
TGCTGGGATTGAGGACAATGGTGGTAGTCAGAATACTGCCATATCCTTAAAGACTTCCTATAGCCAGCCGAGTGAGTTGCTGGCTGATCTAGAAATGCTGCGTGAGAGCTTGCGGGCGGATGGAGAAGATGAAGTGAGCCAGGGACGGCTGGCAAAACTGATTCGCCAGGTGCAGGTGTTTGGGTTTCATTTTGCCGCGCTGGATGTGCGCCAGCATAGCGAACGCCATGCCAGTGCATTGGCTGAATTGCTGCGGGTAACGGGATTACTCGAGGGAGATTATCGCTCGCTCGACGAAACTGAGCGAGTGCGAGTGCTTGAGAATCTCTTGCGCGATCCACGTGTAATGCCGCGACATGAGCTTCAGTTGAGCGAGGAAACGATGCATATCCTGGCGACCTTTGATGCCATTCACCAGGCAAGAGAGGAATTTGGAAATCAAGCCGTCACCTGCTACATTATCAGCATGTCGCGCAGCTTGAGCGACCTGCTGGAAGTGCAGTTCTTTTGTAAGGAAGCAGGTATCGTTGGCCTGCCGATTGTGCCGCTGTTTGAGACGATTGAAGATTTGCGCTCTTGTACCGATATTTTGGAGAGCGCCTTCATCCATCCTCTCTATCGAGCGCACTTGCGCAACTGTCAAAACCAGCAGCAAGTGATGCTTGGCTATTCTGATAGCAGCAAGGATGGCGGTATCCTGACATCGACTTGGGAGCTATACCAGGCGCAGCGCAGGTTGGCCGAGACTGGTTCACGATTCGGCATTGATATCACCATATTTCACGGTCGCGGCGGAGCGATTGGGCGCGGCGGCGGACCTATCTACGAAGCAATTCTCGGTCAGCCAGCGGGGACGGTTAACTGCCGTATTCGTATCACCGAGCAGGGTGAGATGCTTTCGTTCAAATATGGACTACCGGCGATTGCGCTGCGCAACCTGGAACTGGTTGTGGCTGGCGTCGTCCAGGCGAGCATCCCACAAGAGGCGTTGCAGGTATCCTCAATACCTCTACAGGTTCCCGATGACTGGGCTGAGGTGATGGAGCAGTTATCGACCCATGCCTATGCTCACTACCGGCGTCTCATTTACGAGACACCGGATTTCCTGCGCTTTTTTGAACAGGCAACGCCTATTCTGGAGCTTGGCTGGCTCAATCTTGGTTCGCGCCCGGCCCGTCGTGCCAGGGGACGCAGTATCGAGGAATTGCGCGCTATTCCCTGGGTCTTCTCCTGGATGCAAAGCCGCTATGTTCTGCCAAGCTGGTATGGGGTAGGTTCTGCCCTCGAAGCATATGTTGCAGGGCAGCCCGAACATCTTGAAACGTTACGACGAATGTACCGGGAATGGCCTTTCATGCGCGCCTTCCTGGATAATATGCAGATGACGCTCTCGAAGGCCGATATGCATATTGCCCAGCATTATGCGCTGCTGGTCAACGATGAAGAGCTATGCCATCGCCTATCATCGGATATTCTGGAAGAGTACGAACGCACCAGGCATATGCTACTTGCGATCGTAGGTGGGAAGGAGTTGCTCGACACCTCGCCGACGCTGCAGCGCTCCATTCGCCTGCGCAATCCCTATGTCGATCCGCTGAGCTATTTTCAGGTAACGCTATTGCGCCGACTGCGCGCGCTGGGCGGCCCACTGGTCCTCGATGA
>VBFM01000190.1:8631-13406 GCA_005882595.1 Chloroflexota bacterium | reverse complement strand
TCGAAGTTATTGTAACGCCGACGGGTAAGAATCTGCGTCAAACCCGCAACCAGGCCGATCATGCCATTAGCAAGGTAGCCAGTAAAGCCATTCCACCCGATCAGATCCCGGAAGTTAATCAACGCGCTGCCATAAAAGAGATAGCCGTTACCCCAACTGAGGTCGTGCAGCCATAGGTTAGCAACATAGTCGCCCAGCAGGAAGCCAAATCCCCCGGTAATCAGACCAACCCAGGGACCATAAATTACCCCAAAGAGCAGCGGAATCAGCAGCGCAGGCAGGAACACATCCAGCGTCCCCGTTGGAACGAGGATGATGAGGTTGACATGACTCAAGAGGCCGTACAGGATTATGCCCAGGATGGCGGCGACTACCTGGGGTAAGCCGACAAACCAGATGCTTGCCTGCTCGGGGTTCCGGCTGTTGTCGACGGGACTACTTTGCTGGCCCGGCGCTCTTCTCTGCATGGTTTAGCCCTTTCACCTCGTTTTTCACGTTCTCACATGTTACCACATTTTCACCTGATTTCAACAGCTTAACTGTCAAATCAACTGTCATTTTGAGAGGGGCTGAAGTGGCCTGGCGACAGCTTCAGCCCCTTTTATACAGGGTATCCTTGCTCACTTTGGCTGGAGATTGTGGGATACTTCAGGGTGAATTAACGGATACAGGTTAATGGTCCAGCCGATGCCAAATGCCTGCGGCACCAGGATCTGCGAAGTATTTTTATTCCAGAACGTGGCACGTAGGCGTTCAGTCGTTGGCGGTCGAAAGTCATAGGGGATCCTGCCCGCGATCCGGCCATGCCAGGTGCGTTCTTCAGGTGGCAGGCGCAGTTGCTCACGAAGAGCTAACCCAACAAGTAATGTGAGCACCAGACTCCACATAATATTCTTGGGCTTGAAGATCTTTTTGCGTCGCATAATTTCTTTCTCCTGCATTGTAAAGAATAGCATAGTTATCGTGTGTTCTTACTGCATTAGGCCGTAAACACCTCTTATCAGCTGTGAGGGAGTTGTCAATCGTCCACACAACATTAAGATAGGCCCATCATAGCAGAGTTGCAATTGCCCTGCAACGGCAAATGGCCAGGTAACCCGCCGGGCGAAATTTGCAACGGTTGGATAGTACTTTCATGGGAGGGGAATAGCTGTCACCTGTAAGCATAAGTGAGGCATGCTATACTCTCATGAAAAGTTCTAGAGAGACAAAGGTCAATTTGTTCTTATGTGGCTACACAGATTCAACTATGATAGATTGCCTCTTTTGTGTAAATGCTCAGGCGTCGTCCTGCTCATGCTTTCTATGGTGTTGATCGTTTCCTGCGGCAGCGATACCAGCCAGAATGCTCCTGGCACACCAATTGCCACCATCACCATTCGTTTTGGTCAATTCAGCGGTTCCCCCACACCGGATCTGAACGGCTTTTATTGCGGAGGATGGGCCACCAATACGACCCCGCCCTATAGCATGAATGGCATCGAGTATATCTATGGCAAATTCACCCAGACCGTCCAGGGCAACCCCGTTGGCGTCAATAACGCGGCCGCGGTAGCCACGATCCTCTGGCCCGATGGCAGCACGCAAGTTGAGAACGCCACCACGGGTTCCGATGGCATCGCGGTGTTCGCCATCCCCCTCAGGCCCAGCGCGATCAATCACCTGGTTCAAATCCAGATCACCTTTAGCAGTGGGTCTCAAACCTGTACCATTCCCTCGGCGGCTTTCTTCACGGCGGTTGTGGCTTCGCCAACCGCGACTACTACCTCAACTCCATCGGTGACGCCAACACCTTGCCATCGAAAGAAATGCATGACTCCAACGCCCTAAGGCACATTTCGGGGAAGAGGGTCAACAGGAAGTTTGAATTATGGAGCTCAAAAGCCAGGAATACCCTGAACGTGCAACACGTGTAGGAAGCCGCTGCCGTAGTAATTGCCGAGGATGTTGAGGAGTGTGATGGCAAAGAAACCAGTAATACTCAAGGTAATAATGACGCGATCAATGGGTCTTGCGTGTAATTCGGTAATCCATGTGCGTTTCCCCACACCAAAACAGCGCAGTTCCATTGCACTGATGATATCCTCCGCGCCAACAATCGAGCCGATCACTACGGGCACAATCATGGGAGCCAGGCGAGCAATCTTAGCGAATGTTCCACCTCGCAGCTTATCAATCTCGAAGCCGCGAGCGCGCTGGGCATCGAGTGTTGTGCCGAAATCGCGTGCGACGCTTGGCAAGAAGCGAAATGAGAGATCAACGGCGTAGGCGAACTTATCTGGCAAGCCCATACCTTTAAAAGCTATCCCTATATCACCTGGATTAGTGGTGTAAGGTATGGCGACAGCAAGCAGAGCAATACTGAAATTGCGCAGCCCTTGTGTGATCATGAAGGTGACGCTCTCAACACTGATGAGTAAAGGGGCAGGGCCGATAAAAGGAGGCTGCCGCTTGAGACCCAGAAATGGCAAGTTGTAGAGGACATGTTGATGAGCAGGAAGATCTACACCCTGAACGACGGCACCACCTGAAAGGAAATAGTTGACGAAAATAATCATAACATTGAGCGCGATGATGAGATACCATGCGCGCCTTGTTTCTCTCCATTTAAGGTGAGCCTGGCTATAGTAATAGGATGCGCCGATAAAGCCTGCTAGAATAACCCAGAAGTTTGATGTCTGTGCTACTGCGAAGCCATAAGCAAACAGCAAAACAAACTTGGCGCGAGTATCCAGGCGGTGAATAGGCGAATCACGCTTGATATAAGGGAAGTTGATGAGCATAAAATGTCTCTCGCGATCGTCATGAACTGCTCCGGCGAGGAGCACCATGTTAATGCGGCCTCGCCAGAGCAGGTTCCACTTACAATGCTAACCACGTCCCATGCGTCTCGTCGCCGCATTGTAGGCTACGAGCAGGATAGGGAGCAGGATGACGCCGTTCACAAGATCAGAAACCGTTGCAGGGACAAAGTTCCCAGTTGCGGCTGCCACATCGTACTTTGAAACCCAGATGTCGCTATAGGCAGCGAAGCCTATCCCAACAAGTATTCCAACGATGCCGAAAATCTCTGCTGTAACGATATTGGCGACCTTGTTGTAGCGTCCCCAGGTTATGTACATAGCAAGGCCAGCTACGAAACCTATCAGAGCATTACCCAGGTCCCAGTTCCAGTAAACACCATAGCCGGAGATATAGTCGCCTAAGAAGTTGCCGATTCCTCCTGTGAAAAGGCCGACCAGGGGACCAAAGACAGCCCCGAAGAATAAAGGAATGACTATAGCCGGACGAAACGAAACATTGCTAGTAGCAGGTAACTGCAAGACGTTGGTGAGGTAACTCAAGCCGCCGTACAGCGCGGCTCCCAGCGCCATAAACACGACCTGGCGAACGCCAATGCCCCAGATTCTTGAGGCGGAACGTTCTTCATGCCTTGTTACTGCCATGTGTTGAAATCCTTTCTGTGAGTGAACAGATGTAGGGATGAACGAACGAGTAAGGTAGATTTGTGTGCTAAACACCTCCTTTCGTCGCATCTTGTCTATGCGACAGCGTTCTGTTCGGCAAGTAAGTAGTGCAGCAAAGAGGTAGGGCGCAGGTTGCACTCCTGTTGGATCGGCGAGTACCTGCAATGGCGGTCCATCTCCTACCAGGTTGCCTTCTTTCAAGAGTAAGACTCGCTGCGTGAAGCGCAGGGCAAGATCGAGATCATGCGTGATGATCAGCAGGGCATCGAGTTCAGGCAGACTGCGCAAGTATTCCATAAAGGAAATGTAGGAACGGTAATCCTGCCCTGCTGTGGGTTCATCAAGCAGCAAGATTTTGCCTTGCATCGACAGCACCGAGGCGATAGCCACGCGCTTCTGCTGTGCAAAGCTCAACGAAAAAGGCGAACGTTTATCAAATGGCGCGATATTCAATGCCTCTTCCGCCTGCTCTACGGCAGCTTTTATGCGTTCAGGGGCGAAGCGCAGGTTTTCTGGCCCAAAACTGATCTCTTTGCGTACCGAGGGCGCGAATAACATGGCGCTGGGACTCTGAAAGACGTACCCGATACGCGAAGCCAGCTGTGCCACGCTCAAATTGCGTGTGTCTTCTCCAAAAAGACGTACGGTGCCTTTGGTGGGGCGCAGCAAACCCAGCGCCTGTTTGACCAGCGTTGTTTTGCCGGAACCGTTGGGCCCAAGCAGCGCGACGGTCTCTCCCCGGTATAACTGGCAGGATATGCCGTGCAGAATTTCTTCCGAGAATGACCCGTAGCGGTAATGCACGTTCTCAAAGGTCAGTATTGGCTCGTGCGTGGCTGTATGCTGTTTTTGCGCAGTCATGATAGGTCGTACCAGCAGCGTTTTTGCCTGGACAGGATCGTTGAGCGTGCGCAGGGTAGACTGGATGGGCAGCTTGACCTGGGTGGGATCGGCAATGGTGAGAAATTCCTCTCTGTCGCCAAAGAAGACCTGGCATCCATCACGCATGAGCAAGACCTTATCTGGTTGGAGACGCAGCGCCTCCTCGACGCGGTGTTCGACGATAATCACCGTGCTGCCTTTTGCCAGTAAGCCGGTGATAAGTTCTTCTAATTCGTCTACCGCTCGTGAGTCCAGGTTCGCGAACGGCTCATCAAACAGGAAGATCGAGGGCTGCATCACCAGCAATCCGGCGGCTGCCACCTGCTGTCGTTGCCCGCCTGAGAGCGCGAAGGTGGCCTGCCCCTGGTAGTGTTCAAGATGCAGTTGCTTGAGCACCTCTGCAATGCGCAGGAGCATGGTTTTGCG
>VBFM01000190.1:7320-8566 GCA_005882595.1 Chloroflexota bacterium | reverse complement strand
GTACCCACAGTGAGCGCGAGATCATGCAGCGAAAGCCCCTCTGTCGAGCGTCCATGCAGTTGAATCTCGCCACTCAGTGTGCCTTTGTAGCTGTTCGGGATGAGTCCATTCAGGCATTTCAGCAGCGTGCTTTTGCCACAGCCACTGGGACCGGCAATCAGCATCAATTTGCCAGCGTCCAGGGAAAAGGAAATAGCTTCAATCGCGTGTTGTTGTGAGAGCAGTTCTGCCGGTTGCGTTTGAGGTTCATCGTCAAGAGAACGGTAGCGGAAACTGAGCTTATCCACGTAAACCGCAGGTACGGTCGGCGTTGCTTCAGGTGTATTGTTGGGTTCTATGGCCATAGATATTGATGTACCTTCCGCGCCCAGCAATGTGCAGTAAAAAATACGGTTGAGTGCTTGTTATGTCTAATTCTAATGGGAGAGGAGAGGATTTGTCAACTTCTGGAGGACTTGTAAGGTATCCTGGACAACCTGCTCCAATGGTGCAAGCGGAACGCATTCTTCCGTCGAATGCTCGTTCATCACGCCGGTAGAGAGCGTGAAGGTTTTGATGTGCGGTCGAAAGGCGCTGGTATCGCTGCCGATAAAGGTCGGGCGTAGCTGCACCTGCGCGCCACGCTGTGCCAGTACTGCGCGATAAAGGGTGAGCAGCGGTTCGTCATCATCCACTGAGTAGCTCGTGCAATGCGGGTCGAAGGTGATGCGCACGCTACCCCCGCGTTCTTGCGCGGCCTGCTCAAACGCGCTTTGTAAGGCCTGCAAGTAGCGTTCTCGCACCTGCGGCGGCTCAAAGCTGCGAAGTTCGCCCTCGATATGCGCCGAGGCTGGAACGGCATTGCGTGCGCTTCCGGCGTGGATGCGACTGACGAGGATGCGCGTCTGGTCATCCGCAAACGAGCCATGCGGGTAGGGCGCTTCGCGCATAATCTCGATAGCGTTGACCGTCTGCGACAGGTCTTTGCCTGGATGCCCGGTTCGTCCCGTAATCTCCACGTCAAAGGCGATATAGGTTGCACCTTTAGAAACAACTATACCGGCCTCGAATGCATTGTCGAAAACGATGCCGTCGCTGATGTGCCAGGGGGTCGGACCGAAGGCGCTTGCTCCACCTAATCCCACCTCTTCCTGTACCGTAAAAACGGCGACAATGGGCGGATGTGGCAAGCGCTGCTGTGCAATCTGCGCCAGGGCTTCAAGGATGATCGCGATACCAGCCGCGTCGTCCGCGCCAAGATTGGTGC
>VBFM01000190.1:0-7306 GCA_005882595.1 Chloroflexota bacterium | reverse complement strand
CATCGCGTAAGATCGGTTGATGACCAAGACCCGGTGGCACGCGATCCATATGAGCATTCAGCATCAATGGTTTTCCCTCGCCGGGAAGTGTCCCAATCAAATTACCAACCGCGTCAATCTGTGTGGCAAGTCCCAGACCAGCGAGTTTTTGTTCCAGGTATGAACGAACATGCTCTTCATGCCCTGATGTGCTGGGGATGCCAACGAGTTCGATAAGTGTCTGTGTCAGTTGATCGAGCGACATTGTATCAGCTCCTCTTAATTTGCGCATTTTCTATTCCATATATTATAACAGTTCAGGATTTGCCAGGGCGACCATCGCTGGGAATCTTTGGTTTGCTACTTGCTGGTGATTCCTGTATAATTCGTGTTAATAGAAACAATCGCTTCAGCCCTTTCTGCACTCTACAAGCGAGCGGGCAATGTCTCGCAGACTTCAAAATCATACTGGGACAGGGGGAAATACGTGCATGGCTCGTAATTCCATTGAGTTGATGGGAACACCCGACGGCTTATTTTACTGGATACCTGGCGAAATGGTGGTGGTGGTGCGCCTGCACCGGCATCCCGCGGTTGAAACGCAGAACGCATTGATCGAGCAGATACGAGGTCAATTGAACGCATTGCTGGCGCGTTACGGTATGGTGCTGGAACCATATGGAACGATTGGGCGCTGGGGTGATATACCGGGAGCGACGGCGATGCGCCGCTCATTTATTTTTGGTCTACACCGGCAGCAGCCGCTCCTTGCCATCTTTTTCCAGGTGCGCCAGGCGAGCCTGGTAGCGCAAGACCCCATGCCGATGGCACTTTCCTATATTCAGACCCATCTTGAGCAATTGGCCCAGGCGGGCTTATTTATCGTCTCGGCTATGCCAAACTGGTTGGTTGCAGCTGCCCCTCTTCTTTATGGTAGCGGTGGGCCTGCTGCCCCTCCTATGCCAGCGCCAGAGCCGGACCCATCGGCGCTCAGTGGCACACCGCAGGGGTGGCGCGTCGCATTTGCCGATCCAGGTTTACCGCTCGATCCCAATGGGGCGGAGGATGTGGTGGTGGCTGTACTCGATACCGCACATCATCCGGACCGCATACGCGCCGCCGTCACCCGCCCTGAACTGAAACGCAACTGGTTATTGCAACAACTTGTTGCCGATTTACGCGGTGGCAGCGGATCCTTTGAGGTCGAGTATGACCGCTACCCCATCATCGGCGATGCATGTACCGGCCAGGATGTCTATGGTGAGCCGCGTTATTATTTTATGCCCGATCACGGCCTATTCGTGGCAGGGCTTATCCGCGATATTGCTTCTCGCGCCCGTATACGGCTCATTCGTATCCTCAACGACTTTGGCGGAGGTGACCTGTATAACCTCTTTGCAGCATTAACGGACCTGGAGCAGGAGGTCGTTTCAGGTTCTATTCGCCGTCTCGTCATCAATCTGAGCCTGGTTGTCATGCCCGATATACGACGCCTGCCCTATGTCTGGTTCGATTCCCGACAATGGCCCAGCACGCAGCTATGGGGCGCGATACGTGTCCTGGCGCATATCGAGGAAGGTCTGCGCCTGCTCTTTGAAAGCCTGCATGCGCAGGGCATACTGATCGTAGCGGCGGCAGGCAATGATTCCCTGGCTGTGAGAGAACAGGGCCAGAAGCTCCGGGCGCCCCGTGCGCCGGCTCGTTACGAAACGACCTTGAGCGTCACATCGGTCAACAGCCGCCGCACGGCCTCGCAGTTTGCCAACATTGCTTGTATGCCCCCCTTAAATGCAGGCATAGCAACCTTTGGCGGCGACGTTTTTGGATTGACGGATGCCAATGGGTTACCCGACGCGGTACGCGGCCTGTATATCTCCCCCAGCTTTCCCAATGGAGAGCAGAATACATCCGGTTGGGCCGATTGGCGCGGCACCTCCTTCTCAACTGCGATCATCAGCGCTCTCGGCGCGCATCTTGTGGCCCAGAGCTGGTCTGCTCCCCAGGCCATCACCCGCATCGCTGCGGGCAGAGAACGGCGCACAGATAAACTGTTCGGGTCCAGTCCGGATATTCCTGACCTGCTGGCGAATGTGATTCGGGTGCAGCAGAGGTTCAGATTATGAAAGGGTAGGCACATCATGACAAGACAACTTCTCTATTTGCCGGTGGTATTGATTATAATCACCATCATAATTATCCTGTACGCGCTTATCGCGAGAAGTGCCGAGGTCTATCGGACGACAAAGCAGCTTTTGATAGTTGTGTTTATTTCTTTGGGAGCATCATACGTACTGAGCGCAGTTCTCTTGCTGTTTCTCAGGCTCGATTACATCCTGGTGATTATGATCGCAACACTCATGACTTTCATTATAGGTCATTTTGGTAGTACGGAGTCCGATGTGTCAGATGTATCAAATGTATCAGATGTATCAGATGTATCAGTTGTCTCCACTGATGAGGATGATGAGGCCAGGGAAGAAGCTGATGAGGTGCCAAACCCAGATCTGGGACACATCAGCGCGCCTTGACGCTTCACTTAACGACTTTATTGCACCTGAGCCTCAGATCAAACTTATACTTTAAATATCCCAATTCCCATCGTCTTAGCTAATGTGATACGAAAATGATCTCGCTATATAATCCGTCCAAAAGCTCTATGAGGTGTGAAATGCATAAACATAAGCAAGAACAATTACATGGCAAAAGGCAAGCTCTCAACGTCATCAGTGTAGGTCAGATTATTCTCATAGTTGGTTTCGTGCTTCAGATTGTAGGAAAGTTTATAGGAGTTCACTGGAATTCCATCGTGGGAACAGCCCTGGTGATGTGCGGTATCATCGCTATGCTTATAGCCTGCGCTGTGCTTGCTGCTCTGCTAAAAAAAGCGTTGGATGACTACTTCGGCCTGGATTATTAAACTCGCTTTGATCCTTGCCTTGACGCTTCACTTTGTATAGCGTATAATACTGGCAAGTGGAAACGTGAAAAACGTCCGATAGAGATAGTATACTATCTCTGAAATACTTTGGGGCTGATCCTTTAGTCCTTTTGAAAGAGGCAAAACACATGATTGAGCAAACTCCGCAAACTACAGTTGAGACAAGCATCGTCAGCATGACGCCTGCCGCAGCCGACAAAGTGCGTGAATTGCTAACTCAGGAAAACGATCCCAGTCTTGCGCTGCGTATCTTCGTCGCGGGCGGCGGTTGCTCGGGTCTGCAGTATGGTATGACCCTTGACGAGGAGCAGGACGGCGACACCGTCATCGCGCAGGGGGACTTCAGAATGCTGGTGGATGAGATGAGCATTGGTTATATCAGCGGCAGCGAAGTGGACTATGTAGATAGTCTGATGGGAGCTGGCTTTACCGTGAATAATCCCAATGCTGTTTCTAGCTGTGGTTGCGGCCATTCCTTCAAAACTGCCAGTGGCGGCGGTGATGCGCGAAGCTGCGGCTGCGGACACTAATTCCATAAAAATCGTGTCGAGTTAATGCATGCCTGAGAAAAAAGAGGCCTTTCCGACGTATATATTGCTTGGAAGGCCTCTTTGTCTTGTCCGTTGTTCTATGAAAAAGGAGCATGAATGAGCAGACGCATCGCCCATCGCCCACGTTACCATCACATGCGGCATCTCCCGCACCCCCCGCTTCGCTCTCACAAAGAATTTCTTCGCAACCGCTGGACCTATCGCAGACAGACGATCACCTATCAGAAACGCATTCCTGGTCAAAGCCTTTTGCTGATTCCCTGGGGTTACCGGCTCCTACGCAATGCTGTGGGCGGCTAATAAAACTGAACTATGTTCTTCTGGCGTATTGCCTGGAATTGCGCGCTAACTACCTGCATCTTGCAAGCGATTCAACAAAATGAGAGGACGGCTCTCTTGCAAGAACCGTCCCGTTCGCTTACGAGTGATGTGTCATACATGTATCTGGTGTTCTTCAGGAGAACACCATGTTTACCTCTGGAATGGGTCAAGGCCAGTCATCACAGCATGATGAAGGTCACCCCCGGTCCCGGAGCGAATTGTACATAGGTAACCCGCCAGGGAGAACGCCCCCAGCTCATGTTGCTAGCAATGACATGCCCATTCTTGAGTATGCGCTCCACGACTGCTACATGGCCCATCCTAGAGGCACCTTGAACCCAGGGTTGGAGTATAACAATGGCGCCCGGAAGGGGCCTGGATGAGATACGCCAGTGGAATTGATAAGCGCGAGCGACCCACTGCCAGGCGTTCGCCTGGGTTCTCCAGGGGACAAAGACTCCATGGAGCTGGAAATAGCGCTGATCGGCCCACCAGGTGCAGGCTCCGTAAGGGAAGACGTTGCGCGATCCTACAGGGGGAGCAGGCCGCCTGGGAGCCTGAGGGATCGGGATGGAGCCATGTGTCCCCACCCCCGCGATGCAGATAATCTGCCCGCGATAGATAAGATTAGGGTTGGCGAGGCGATTTTCGGAGGCCAGACTCCTCCAATTAACTCTATAACGCGATGCGATCTTGCTTAACGTATCTCCGTGTACCACAACGTATGGTATAGCGCCACGCGGACAAAAGCTTTGCGCTTCTGACTTTCCGCCTGTAAAGGCTAAGCTTGCTCCTAGAACGAGCAGGGTCAGCATCACACCAATGCAGCGCCGTGTGACTTTCATGAGTATATATCGCTGGAAGTTCTCTGCTCCCCACCTTCGAAGTGGCAGACAAAAGTTCTTCCAGGCTTGTTGGTCAATTTGCAATATTACCTTCCTTTGCTAAACACCTTGCAACCTCTCACGATTGCAGCACCCGCAAGCTTTTTTCTGCTACCACGCAGTTTATGAGATCTCATAAAGTGTCTCCATACAAAAGCGTGAATAGATAGTAGCGCCTGTTATGGCGCTCTTACCCACTATACACTGTGAGACAAAATATGCCCTTGCTTGCTAACTCTTGCAAGTCGCGAGGAAGCGCACCCTGATGGGCGCAATGCAGCTTACCCCTACAAGTCAACCCGGTGCTTGTAGGCTTTGGGGCCTTGCTTTCGTGCAGTGGTATGATGGAAACAAAGATTTAACGCTCAGAATCAGAAGGGGAGGTATATTCACTCAGCATGCGCTTCACCAACTCCGGCATATCGCTGGTGAATTTGGAATTTGCCACAACGCGCTGCGCGCCAGCCTCGATAGCCCTGGCGCGTGCCTCTAGATCCATATGGGAGCCGAAGGCCAGAACCGCATAGCCACTGGCTCGTGCCTGGCGAATGGCGGCTTCCCAGTCAACACCTGTCGTGGCTGTATTCACAATAACCAGCGCCGGTTTCTCTTCCCCGGCAGCGGTCAAGCCCTGCTCGAAAGCTGCGAGCGTGCGAACTGTTTTGACCTCCATATCATGATGCCGTAGGGTATCGCGCATCTTCACAGAAAAGAAGAGGTCTCTCTCCAACGCGAGTATATGTGTAGTCACAACATCTCCAACCTAATCGTCTGGCGGCTCGAGCACCGGTCGGCGGAACAGATCGCCCAATTCCTGGTTAATCACATCCAGGTTGGTGTAAAGCTCCGGGGATAGCACGTGATGTGTGCCGTTACAGTACGGCTTCTCGCACTTTTTCATATGGCTGGTCTCAAACAGCAAATTCCCGTTTTCAACGCTCAACCAGATATGCTTGCGTGAATACCCATCTCCCCATTTGAGGAGAAGCCCATCGCGGTATTCATCGAACCGTCCCTGACCGTAAAGGTAATCACGATTGAACATATAGAGAATGGTGCGCACTCGACTATCCTCTATCACCTTCTCCGCCTCAGGTGACATCTGGGTGGTAGCCTCCTGCGCCAGGTCTTCCGCCGGAATATATAGTTCACGCGAAGAGTGCGACTCCTCGCGGATCATTTGCTGTATCATCTCTCCTTCGATATCGGAGAGGCCGTGGCTTTGTCCTAAAATAGGAGACTTCTTTGGTTTCTGGTTGCCACGCTTGTCGTTATCGACCATGTTGCTGCTCCTTGCTAGCGAATAGGATAGTTTCCCTTTCCTACTGTACCACGCGGAATGGAATAATTGCTATAGCCCTTAACTGTCTAAAAGAAAATCGATAGTTAACAAGGAGCTTGTGTCATGTCAACCGAAGCAAACAAGGCGCTCATCCCTCGTGGGGTTGAGGAACTCAACGAAGGACTCCCTTAAATACAGAGAAGATGCGTTGGGCATGTCGTCCTCAGCGAGACGCCACTGGCATCTTCTCCTTTAAACTGCAGCAGGGCAGGCGGCAAGAAAACCACGCTTTAGATGGTACCCGCTGGAACCTCGCCCAACGAACCGGTCGGCCCGCCAAATTCTTCCGTAAACCAGGTATTGTTTGCTGCGTCCACTCCCAGTCCGTTGTAGGGATGCGCGTTCGTGTTCGATAGCGTCAGCGTTTTAGTGGTGCCCGTGGCCGGATTGTAGTAGCCTACACGTGCGCTCAGCGAATCGTCGAACCAGATGCGCCCCTTGCTGTCAACAGCTATACCAGAGATGTGCGTTGAAGTACTGGGCGGTGTGACACTGATGTTCTTATGCGCCCCGGTTTTGGGGATGAACTCACCGATATCACCTGAAAATCCCTCGCTGTACCAGATGTTTCCTGCTGCGTCAGAGGTGATCAGGTGCGGATTGTTCATAGGAGCGATGGCGTGTTCTTTGATCGCCACCTTTCCTCCCGTGGTCGGCGTGAAGCTGGCTATCTTCATCGCGTTGTTCTCGACAAACCAGATCGTGCCGGAATTGTCCATAGTAATGCCGTAAGGATGGCTATTGGCGGTTGGCACGGTGGTTTCCGCGAATGTATTTGTCGTGGGACGGTGAACCAGAGATTACCGTTTTTGTCAAAGAGCAGATCATATGGGTTGGCGCTGGCGGTAGGCACTTTCCATTGCGTCCAGTGGGGCGTGCTCCCAGGGATCAGCCGACCAATGGCGTTGGTCGTCGATTCTGTGAACCAGATATTACCATTTTTGGTGGCCAGAAAGACCGGGCTGGAATATCCGCTCGGCTCAAAGTAATTTTTCACCAGTGACTCATTCGAGCGATTGTATTCACCAATGTATGACCGAAAGGTGGTCAGACAATTGGGTTCGGCATCGCAACCAGGCTCTGCCACCCAGACATGCCCCGTGTTATCAAAGACGAGGCCCCAGGGATTTGCCTTCGTGGGTGTTTCCTTCACTCCAGCGGCAAATGCGGCAAACGTACCGAGCAGTGTCATACTCAACGCGATGCTTCCTATCAGTGACACAAGAGTGATCGTGGTACGCGTTCTAATGCTTGTTTTCCTGCTGCCTGGCCTTTTTACGTGTTTTTTCAT
>VBFM01000497.1:2066-5573 GCA_005882595.1 Chloroflexota bacterium | reverse complement strand
GCTCAGCCCATTCACGTGGTGGCACCTCGAACTCTTTGGGGAAGAGGGCAAACCCTGTGGGAACATCAATGTACTGCCCTGCTTGCAGTGGCGAGAAGGCATGGGCATTTTCATAGTACGTGCGAATCGAGGAATTCAGCGTCTCGGTCACCCAGTAGATCATGATAGTGGTGAGCGACTCATCTTTGCTAAAACGCCGCTCAATCTCGCCATCGCAGTCGCTCCAGGAACGGAATTTTTCAATGATCCACGCTGCTAGACCGACCGGCGAGTCGTTCAAGCCGTAGGCCAGCGTTTGCGGTTTGGTCGCTTGGAGCTGTTCATACGCTCCCTCCTGCCTCGACCACCGCTGGACCGCATGGAGGTAGTGCTGCTCTGCTTCTGAGAGATCGGGTTGTTCAGCATTCAAGAAGGATGATCCCAGGAACGTCAGGTGGATGCCGACAAGGAATTCTGGATGTGCTAGAGCCAGGCACTGGGTAACACCAGAACCGATATCCCCACCTGCGGCGGCGAAGCGGGAATAGCCGAGTCCCTCCGTCATCAAACGCGCCCACAACTCGGCGGTTTTGATCAACGTCATGCCACCAACGGTGGGACGGTCGGAGAAGCCAAATCCCGGCAGAGAAGGCACGATGACATCAAACGAGTCCGCGGGGTCGCCTTCATGGCTCCCTGGATCGGTCAGCAACGGGATGATTTTGATCATTTCAAAGAAGGAGCCGGGCCAGCCGTGGGTGATGATAATCGGGAGTGGGTCGGGTCCCCGTCCATGTTCGTGAATGAAGTGGATGCCGAAGCCATCGATCTGGGTGCGAAAGTGCGCGAATTGATTGAGTGCGGTCTCCTGCGCTCGCCAATCGAAACGATGTTGCCAGTATGCCACGAGCGTCTTGAGATAGTCCAGGTTCGTCCCATACTCCCAGTCGGCCCCCTGAACCTCATCGGGCCATCGGGTACGTGCTAAGCGTTCGCGCAAGTCGTCAAGGGTACTTTGAGCAACAGGAATGGTGAATGGTTGGATATTCATGTCAGCTTTCCTCTCGATCATTAGAAGTTTCATTTGCGGCAGGTCATGTGTTGAACGATCGTGCAAGCACCTCGTCTCCCTCGGACACGAACGCTAAATCGCGCTGCCCTGGCTGTCCATCTTACCCACGGCTACACGAGCCTCGTCAATGTTCAGCAGCTTTCCATTGAGTCCCAACTGCTGCAGATCCCCCCCAATCGCCTCGATTCGCCCTGCTGAGGCCACGCCTCCAACTTTGACTGCATCAAAACCGGAGGCGTGAATAAGCTTCTCTGCAATCGCACCTGCGATGGCATCATCAGTGGCATAGAACAGGACGGCTCGTTTGGGCTGTCGGTTCGCCCCTGAACTGAGCGACTCCGCCTCAAGTGTACCAAATGCCTTCACGTAGTGTGTGCCAGGAGGAAGGAGATGCGCGACAACTGATCCCGACGACTCGCCTACAGGGAGAGTTCTCGCAAGGCCCCCATGCCCATCGAGTCCTACGGGATTGGTTGCTTTCCAATGAGCGATTCCGACAAGTTGGCAATGAGCTTCGTGATCGCGTCCAGGTACACGGCTAATACAATCGTATTTGCCTGTGACACGGCATTCGGGACGGTTGCCGAACGAGCCAGATTCCCGAGTTCGCTCGCCAGTGCGTCTGCCCTGGATTGATTGCGAGCCGCCAGCACGACCCTCTCGCCACCTCGGACAAGATTGCGAGCGATACGCGAACCGATATTTCCGACCCCTATGATTGCGGTTGTCATGTCAATCGCTGTATCCTTCAGCGTTGTTGACTGGTCTTCCATGATATTCTTCTTTCTTCATACCTGTATCAAGCCATAACTGCTCATTGAAGAGCAGAAGGTTCTTACATTTCATGCTATGCTTGTCATGAACCGGCCGCGGTGTGACCGGCCCGGGCGTTCTGGGCCAGCCGCACCTGCGTTTAGGCCAGGACCTTGAGCTTCCGTAGTACCGCGTCGGCGGCGACTCCTGAAGAGACGTTCTGCTGGCCCGTGATGAGGTTGCCGTCTTCGACGAAGTGGGGAGTCCATGCCGGTTCGGTGATGACCTTCGCGCCCGCCAGGCGCAGACGGTCCTCAAGCAACCAGGGAGCGTTTCCGGCAAACGTCGCCTGCGTCTCCTCCTCGTTGGTGAAACAGGTCAACTCTCGGTCCTTGAATAGCCACGTCCCGTCCGCCCGGTGCGCTGATAGGAAACTGGCGGGTCCGTGACACACAGCAGCAACAATCTTGCTGGGGTTGTCCAGCATTGCAGCCAGGAAGTCGCCGATGTGGGGATCGACGGCCAGGTCCTGCATGGGGCCGTGACCACCGACGACGAAGACAACGTCATAAGACGCGGGGTCAGCGTCCTCCAACCTGACCGTTGTACTTAGGACACCTTCTAGCTGCTTGATATATGCCAGCTGAGCGTCAACATTACTCTGGTCGTTGTTGTTGTAGCCGAGATTTAAACTGAGTGGGTCCACGGTAGGCGTGACGCCGCCGGGAGTCGCGATGTGGACCTCAAGCCCTGCGGCAGTGAACTTCTGGTGAGCCGTGGTGAACTCCACTGCCCAGAAACCGGTGGGGTGCGGTGTCCCGTCCTTCATCGTCCAGACCTTGGCTCCCGTAAGAACAATGAGTACTGATGTCATTGCAAAACTCCTGTCGAATGATTGAAGTGGTTGCCTTTCAAGGTTGGAGAACTCACTGTAGCGTCAACAAGAAAGTAATTGGGTTCCAGAGATGTACATGCGACAGCTGGATGCCCTGATTTCTTTGTTGGTCAGCACATGTGCTATCATAAGGGGAAAACATCGTAGAGGTGGGAGGAAGCACTTGACCTTGCTCTTCATCCCATTCTAGACAGACGTTGACCCGTAGCAGGACACATCCGCTTGCTCTCAGTAGAGTTCTTCTCCAGCGAGCCAACAACGCTCGTATAGGCTTTATTCAGATCGGAAACGATTGCGGTCATCTGATCTGAGAGGAAGTACCTACCCTTCGTGTCAGGCTTGCTGAAAGGAGTATACCGGAGATGCCAGGGGAAGTCACTGGACAACAGGTGACATCGCACTTCTCATCACTTCCTGGTGCTGCGCCCGGCTGGATCAGGCAGAAGGGAGACCTCCAATAAACAGGTCCTTGTATGGAGAGCGCGACTATGCCTTCGGCCAGCGCATCCTGACGCTGCGCACACAGCTTGGCTTGACGCAAACGGGCCTGGCCCAGAGGCTTGGCGTCTCGCGCAAAGCGGTCCTGGCGTGGGAGGCCGGCAGCAGTTATCCCAAAGCCGGGCATCTCCAACAGCTCATCGCGCTGGGAGTGCGAGCCTCGGCTTTTCCCGCTGAGCGTGAGGCCGAGGAGATCCGCGCCCTGTGGCGTGCGGCACGCCAGAAGGTGCTGCTCGATGAAGCCTGGCTCGCCAGCTTGCTCGATCGCACGCATCCTGCACTGACCCTGCTGCCACCTGTGCCGCTGGAG
>VBFM01000497.1:0-1971 GCA_005882595.1 Chloroflexota bacterium | reverse complement strand
TGGTGAGCGTGCTGGGCATTGGTGGCATCGGCAAGTCGGCACTGGCAGTGCGTGCCATGCAGCAGCTGGCTGGGCACTTTGAGGTGGTGCTCTTTCGCTCATTGCGCGACGCCCCCTCCTGTGAAGCGTTGCTGGAGTCCTGTCTCTCGGTGCTCGCGCCTGAATCGTTGGCTCTCTTGCCCCAGAGCCAGGAGCACCGCCTGAGCCTGCTGCTCTTGGAACTGCGCCGTAGGCGGGTGCTGCTGGTGCTCGATAACCTGGAAGTCCTTCTGGAAGAAGGTGAGGCGCTGGGGCGGCTGCGCCCAGACTTTGAAGCGTATGGACACCTGCTGCGTCAGGTGGCCCAAACGGAGCATCAGAGTTTTCTGCTGCTAACCAGCCGGGAGAAACCCGCCGCCCTACGTGCCCTGGAGGGCAGTCGCACACTCGTGCGCTCATTGCGCCTCTCCGGGCTGGAGGCCCCGGCCTGCGAGCAACTCCTGGCCGAGCACGAGGTCATCGGCACAACCCGCTGGCCTTGAAGATCGTGGCCGAGACTATCGCCGACCTCTTTGGTGGGGCGATCAAGCAGTTTCTTTCTGGGGGCACGACCATCTTTGGCAGCATCACCGAACTGCTGGAGGAGCAATGGGTGCGGCTCTCACCTCTGGAGCAGACGGTGCTCTACTGGCTGGCTACCCTTCGCGAGCCAGTAACCCTCGCTGACCTGCTCGTGGTGCTGGTAGCCCCGCTTGCGCACGTCCAGGTATTGGAAGCCGTGGATGGCCTGCGCCGACGCTCGCTCGTCGAGTGGGGGCAGCGAGCTGGGAGCTTTATCTTGCACTCGGTGGTGCTGGAGTATGTGACCAGCAGGCTGGTCGTCACGGCAAGCGAGGAGATTCAGCAGGGGCGGCTGCTCCGGCTCCGTGAGCATGGCCTCTCTCAGGCTCAGGCCAAGGAGTACATACGGCAGACCCAGGAGCGGTTGCTGCTCACCCCGCTCCTCGCACGTCTGCAAAGCGTCTACCAGGGGCGAGCCGAGGTGGAGGAGCAGCTGCAGGCGGTACTCGACACGTTGCGTGAGCAGGCCGAGGAGGCCCAGGGCTATAGCCCGGCCAACCTGGTGGCACTGCTGCGGCTGCTGCGCGGGGACCTGCGTGGGTTGGACCTGTCCCATTTGGCCCTGCGGGGCGCCTACCTGCAAGAGGTCGAGCTGCAAGACGCGACCCTGTCCGGGGCCATGATCCGTGAGTGCGTCTTTCGCGAGGCCTTCGATGACATCACTGCGGTCGCCATCAGCCGCAGTGGGCAGTACTGGGCGGCCATCAGCAGGCGGGGGGAAGTACGGGTGTGGCGCGAGGCAGATCAGGTGTTACACCTGGACTGGCAGGCCCATACCGACAATACGTTTGCCCTCGCCTTCAGTCCGGATGAACACACGCTCGCCAGTGGGAGCCATGATGGCAGCGTCAAGCTGTGGGACGTCGCGAGTGGTGCCCTGCTCTGGTCTGGTTGGCAGACCAAAGCCCCCATCTGCCTGGCCTTTGCTCCCGGCGGCAGCCTGCTCGTCAGTGGGGGACATGATGCCATCATCCGGTTCTGGGACTCGAAGCTAGGCATTCCCCTCGAGGACGTGCCGCATCCCGGTCCGGTCGGCTCGCTGGCTTGGAGCCCAGATGGGCGCCTGCTGGCTAGTGGCGATCTCGCGGGAACGATCCGGCTGTGGGAGAGGCACGAGACCCGGCCGACTACCTGCGTTGCCCTCCTGGAGGGGCATACCAACCGGGTGCGGGGACTGGCCTTTGCTCCAGACGGCAGCCGACTCGCCAGCGCGAGTTATGATGGCACCATCAAGCTCTGGCAGGTGGGAGAGGCGAGAAGCGACCGCTTGTGCCAGACGCTGGTGGGGCACACCGAGGGAGTGCAAACCCTGGCATGGAGCCCGGATGGAGGCGTACTAGCCAGTGGCGGCCTGGACCACACGATCCGGCT
>VBFM01000496.1:1250-3026 GCA_005882595.1 Chloroflexota bacterium | reverse complement strand
TGGGCTTGCCCCCGCCCTGGTCTGTTTATCAGGGCAGGTTCAGCCTCCATGCCCCTCGTCCATGTGTCGCCGCGTAGAGTACGCGACCAGAGGTAGAGATCGTCAGGCTATAGACCGCCACCATTGGCAATCCAGGAGCAGCATCACTCCACGTACTGGCTCCCGATGGCAGCAGCGAAACGCCAAAATCGGTAGCAATGTACAGGTCTCCGCGCGACCCATCAGACGCGATACCGGTGATGGGTGCATCTCCCAGGTTGTAGCTGATATCCTTCCAGGTCGCCTTTCCGCTTGCAGGATCAAACGTTACGTCAAACACGTGGCCCGGGGTCGTCGGTGTATACGCATTGTAGCCGGAATACGTCACGAACGCGTGATACGGGTTGGCCGGATCAATCGCGATACCGCTGATGAACCGGTTGGGCTGCGCCGCTGTATCGATGCGCGTGAACGCCACACTGGCTGCTGGCGCGTCTGCGTTGGTCGAGATAAACAAACGACCCAGGCGCGTCGCCGTCCAGAGCACATTCTCCGCGCTCGGCGCTCGTGTAAGAGCTACCACAAAACCGCCGCCCTTATCGCTGCCGAACGATGCACCCGTCAGCGTTGCCCCACCCAGGGCTTCCCAATCACCGCAAGGCGACTTGAAATCACCCGTTTGCTCGTTGCAGTGCTGGTCGAGGTACGCCTGCGGCCCACCGCTATCCAGCGTACGCCAGACATGTTCAAGACCAACAAACATCGTCCCACTGATCTGCGGGTCCGCGATGAGCGGCACGTAGAACGACGCTGCCTCTTTGCTGGCAACCAGCGGATCGCTCACGTAATCCCAGCCGAGTGGATCAGTCCCCTTAAAGTTCACGTCTCCGCTTGGACCGAAGTACGTGTGCATACGAATGTTCGGGTTCAGCGCATCGATAAGCGATTGCCCGCCATCGCCGCCAACCGACTCGAACCACGTACCCGTTTTCGCGCTGTAGGACCACGTGCCGTTATCCTGTGACCCACCCATGAGATCCGTCCTGGGATGCAGTGGATTGACCGTAATGCTCTGGAACTGGATCGTCGCCAACCCATCGTTCAGACTGAAGATCTGCACCGGCACAGCCTTCAACCAGTTCTGGCAATCCGTCAGATCCGCCCCCGTCAAACCGCGACTGGCGCAGGCGCTGGAAGCATCAGTGAAATCGCCGCTCGTGCGCACCAGTCCCCCATCCGAACCAAGAAAGGCAATATCCGGGTTATTCGGCGCGAATGCAATCACATGCTGGTCAGGGTGCATACCCAGCGGCGTCTTCTCCGCGTCGTTGGTCATATCGGTAAAATCAACACCCGCGTCCGTAGAGCGTTGCACCGTGCGTCCATTCGATGGCGCATTCGCCGTAAAGATCTCGGCGTACTGCATCGAGCCGCCGATCCACACGGTATCAGGATGACCCGACGGTGAAGCAATCGGCATATCGTACGAACACTGGGGATTGCAGTAGTTGTACGAGGCATAGCCAGGGGTACCCTTGTTTGAGTTAGAGAGCTTGAGCCACCCCGCGTTATTGGTGCCATCAGTCAGCGTCGGTGCAGGAACATTAGCATCATCAACGCGGTAGAAATCTGCGGTATTGCCATCGGTGTCGCCCACGTAAATGCGCAGCTTCTGCCCATTTGGCGCGAGCGCGAACTCAGTGCGCGCACCCGCGCTATTCGCCACAGTCCCTGCGCCGACCGAGGCGAAGATTTGCTCATATTTCCCATTGCCCAGGCCACGAAAAACGCCGTAAT
>VBFM01000496.1:596-1152 GCA_005882595.1 Chloroflexota bacterium | reverse complement strand
ATCAGAGGCTTTGCTAAAAACGAGCGTGAAAGTTACGCCTCCATCGGTAGATTCATACAATCCTACCTGAGGCGCACCCGGCGGGGTAAAGCGGCCTCCATTAATCGCTGATGCGCCATGCCGCGCTACATCCGTGCCAATAAAGATATGCTGGGGATTGGTGGGATCAATGGCGATAGCTCCGATAGAACGATCTTTGGCAGCGGCTAGACTCCCAGAAACCAGGCTCCAGGTCTTCCCAAAATCGGTTGATTTATAGAGGCCAACACCCGCCTCCGAATCGCTTGAGCCGTTCTCCTCGCCCGTACCAACATACAGCGTCGCCCCGGTGGAGTCATTAGGATCAATCACAATCGAACCAATCGCGTTAGACCCCAGACCGTTGGACGATGCGTGCCACGTCGGCACAGGCGCGAGACCATCATCGGTCGTCCAGATGCCTCCTCCTGCCGCGCCAACCCACACGCGACAAACAATCGCATCGCAGGAATTAGAAATCGCGATCGCCGTCACCCTTCCGGAAACAGTCGTTGTCGCACCCGTATACGTGACCGGC
>VBFM01000496.1:0-525 GCA_005882595.1 Chloroflexota bacterium | reverse complement strand
CATACGTCACGTAGGCTCCCGGATAGGCGCGGTCGCTATACAACTCCTGCTCCGCGCCGGAAACCAGTGCTCCCGGTGGCGCGTTATCATCGTATTGTCCATCATTATTATAATTCGTGCTCAGAAAATGATTGAACTGCGGTTGTACCGGGTCTGCGTGAGCATGCAGAATAACCGTTGTAACGATGATACAGATCAGAAAGATACCAAATAAGGAAGAATACGTCTTTGTCCTGGAACGGAACATAATGAGGCCGACCTCCATTCAGAAAAAATAATAGTAGGGACGCGAGTACTACCTTGCAGATTGCCTGACACGCAGTGTAGAGACCACCCTCTCTGGGGGAGAGGTAATCGTCTCGTTGGCAAGCTGGATTACAAACCAATCGCGTCCTTGCATAATCAATGGATAAAACAGCCTCAGCAGCAGTAATTCGTGGAGATTACTAACGGGTATCCCAAGGATATGATTAACCACATAAAAAGAGTAGTGGAGGTGTAAATTCCACTACTCTTCTCTTCTAT
>VBFM01000495.1:0-4243 GCA_005882595.1 Chloroflexota bacterium | reverse complement strand
CAGCTCGATTTCACCATTGAAGCTGAGACGCGCCGCTCGATGATTCGCCAGGCGCATAAGCTGCAAAAGATTTCACGGGAACGCATCCGCGATGAGATGAATAAATTGCTGCTCTCCGATCACCCCTCCAAAGGGCTGAATTTGCTGGTCGAACTGGGATTGATGCAGTGGATTATCCCGGAGGTGCTGGATTTGCGTGGCGTCAGCCAGCAGCCGCAGCATACCATACATACCAAAGATGTGTATACGCACGTGCTGCGCGTGGTTGAACGTTCCTCTCCCAGGCTGGCCACCCGTTGGAGCGCCCTGCTGCATGACATCGCCAAGCCGCGCACACGTACGGTGGAAGATGGCAAGGTGCATTTCTTCGGACACGAGGATATCGGGGCGCATATGGCATACGATATCNCGTATCGTGCGTTTGCACATGCGAGCCAATGCCTATACCTCTGATTGGACGGATGGAGCGGTGCGCCGCCTCATGCTGGATAGCGGAGCCGATCTACCTGACCTGCTCGATCTTTCGCGCGCCGATATTACCAGCTATCGCGCCGATAAAGTATCGCGCGCCGCCGCCCGCGTGACAGAGCTTGCCGAACGCTGCCAGCGTTTGAAAGAGGAGGCCGAGCGGGTGCCACTCAAGAGCCCGCTGGATGGTAACGAACTCATGGCGCTTTTTGGTCTCCCGCCCGGTCCCTGGCTGCGTCCCATCAAAGACCACCTGCTGGGTCTGGTCATTGATGGCGCGCTCTCACCCGATGATAAAGAACAGGCGGCACGTATTGCAAAATCTTTAATGGAAACGATGCCAGGAGAGGGGCAATGAACGCAATATGAGCGAGCAGCAGACCTTCAGCGACAACTGGTGGATAGAGGGGGATGCACCGGTACGGAGTGCGCCTCGCGCTGCTTTCTTGATTGATGGACGCCTGACAATGTTAGAGATGTGCGTGCGTTTTGTAGGCGCAAAACATTCGATCTCTATCGCTGCCTGGGGCCTCACCCCGGATTTGCTGCTGGTGCGCGGCAAACACCATCGTGCAGGACCAGATGGTTCACCGGAACAGAAAACGTTGCTCGACTGGCTGTGTTCTAAAGGCATGGAGAAGGTTGACCTGCTGTTCTGGCAGCGCTGCCAGGCGCTCAGTGTGGCAAACGTGTTGAACTACGCCGTCAGTAAAGGGGTTGAGGTACGCGTCCTGCTGTGGGATACCTATTCGCTGATCTTCCCAACAGATGCCAGGAAGGTGCATGCTGCATTGGAATCACTCGGCGTGCGCTGCTTGCTTGATGACAGCCATATGAGTATACTCAACCACCCAGCCGCCGCGCTTCATCAGAAGGCGGTGGTCGTAGATAGCCAATTTGCCTTTGTCGGCGGCATCGATATGATGACCGAGGGCAATGGAGAATATGATCGTTGGGACACAAAGGGTCATATTTTTCAAAATCTGCTGCGCCTGAGGAGCGATGGCAAGATGCCGCATGGCTGGCATGATGTGCACCTCAAGTTTGAGGGGCCTGCCGTTGCCGACGTGGAACTCAATTTTCGCCAGCGTTGGAATGCCGTGGCTCAGCTGCATGAGCTAGGCAAGGACTGGTACCTGCCGGAACCGCCTGAGCAAGCCAATACAACGCATGCGACCATCATACGACCACCCGAACATACCGTCGGCGAGTTACGTATACAAATGACGCGCACCATCCCCAACCGCATCTACAATTTTGCTCCCGACGGCATTGCCACTATCCTTGAGTCCTATCAACGGGCATTTGCGAATGCGCGGCATTTCATTTATATTGAAAATCAGTATTTCTGGCGGCGTACTTTCTTAGGATTAGAGAATCCCGCGCTGGGTATCCCTCACGCCGATATGGAGAAGCTCATAGCAACGCTGGCGGATGCCATAGGGCGCGGAGTAGTAGTCACGCTCTTGCTTCCCGATAATCCCAATGTCGGGCGCGAATTTACCGATGAAGGCCTGCAGTATCTCTGGGAACTCTGTCCCGACGCGGTCATGCTCGGTTCGCTGGCGGCCTATACGCTGGGAACATTCCACGAGGAACCGGTGCAGGACGAGGCTGGGGAAACGCTCTCGAATGGAGAGCGGTCTCCCACAAATAACCGGATGCGCTATCGACCCATCTATGTGCATGGGAAGGTAGCTCTTGTCGATGATATGTGGATTACCGTCGGCTCCGCGAACCTGAATAATCGCGGTATGCGTGATGATGCGGAACTCAATATGGCCATTGTCCATCCCAGGATGGCGCAGGCTTTGCGTATGCTATTGATGGCGGAGCACCTGGGCCTGTGTGACGAAGACACGTTGTTTCGTATTATTGAAGTAATGGGGCAGGTACGCCTCAAATATTGCAGGAGCAACTGCATGATCCATTTGCCTCTATAGGCCGCTACGCGCTGCAGGCAAAGGAAAATCTCCAGGCCGTTAAAGAGCATCGAACACTGGTGGGACACCTGCTGCCCTACATTCCACATTACCGGGCGCAAGACTACCAGGTCGAGTTGGATCCGGTGAACGGCTGGCTTGATACGCTGCCCAAACCTCCTCAGACGCCTCCCGTGGAAGTAGAACAGCAATCATAGAGCAATCATTCCAGCGAAGAAAAGGAAACCAATATGTCAAAAGCGAATAAGCCGGGATCGCAGAAACCTACGACAAACAATGCTGCCGGGGCGCAAAAAACTACAGCGCAATCAACGCAAACAGGTGAATCAACTTCGAGTTCTCAACCAACCATCCATCGAGCTAAGCAGGGTGGCAAGAACCGCAAGTCCACCATTGGCGGAACGGCGGTGCAGGGGTCAAAATCCACCCAGCCAAAGGAAATCCCCACGACGCCTGCCGCGCAGCAACAGCCGGAGTCCTATAACCGTGAGATGCGCCGCCGCATGGAGCATATGGGAACAGGCCCCTACAGCGAACCCGCTCCCAATCCGACACGCAAGCGCATGCAAAAACGGGTAGATGAGCGGAAAAAACGCCAGGAAGCCGCGAAAAAGACGGTTGTGACCAGAGGGCCAAGTACCGATATTAAGGTCGGGCGCAAAAATACCTACTTCTTGCTGGGTGCAGTAGCGATTGTGTTACTGATCATCGTGATCGCCATTATCATCCGGCATCCATTTTAAGAAATATGACCAGGGCTGGGCATGCCCAGCCCTGGTAAAGTTGCTATTGAGCATTTCCTGACCTTATTCCCTCGGTCGAACAATCAACAGCGGCAGGCGCGAGGTGTCGAGCACTCGCTCGGTCACGCTGCCTACCCAGCGCTGTAGTCCGCTGTAGCCCTGGGTAGTCATGGCAATCGCATCACAGCCGCCGAAGACCCCAACTCCTTCCCCGTTACCTCCATCCTCTGCGACTCTCAGGATGCCCTGGGCAATCTCATCATCGACAATCACCGAGGAGGTGAATTCGAGATTGAGATTGACTATGCCTGGGTCCAAAGAACCCTCGCGCAGATAGTGTATCGTTGCTTCCAGGTACTCCTTAGCCATATTCAGCAGCGCTTGCGTGTTCTGAGTGGCGCGGGCCGCCTTGCCTTCATTGGTAGGCTGGACGATGTGAGTGAGATGCAAGGCACCCCGTCCAGGAGCAGCCAGGGCCGCTGCGAGATAGGCCGCTGGCACAAGCGCTGCTCTGGCATAGTCCGAGCCATCCAGCGGAACAAGGACGCGCAAGGGCCGCTCGCCAGGGTGTCGCTCTTCTGGAACAGAACCGCCTTCACGCAGAACCAGCACAGGGATATCTGCAAAGCGTTTGACCCCGGTGTAGCCGTGACTGCACATGGCAATGATATCCGCGTGCTTCTCGGCTGCCATAGTCAGAATGCTGGGAGAGATCAGACCGACCGGCACATAGGTCTGAACAGGAATGCCGGTCAGAAGCTCAGACTCAGCCACCCCTGCCAGGTAGCTTTCGGCCAGGGCCCGATCCGCCTGCCCAATGGTCTGTACAAGATTGGGTTTCCCAGGCGCCGAGGGCAAACGTGCAGGCTCAGTGCTAAGCACGCGCACGAGAAAGATGGAGCCGCCGGTGGCACGAGCCAGGCGCGCCGCGATTGGAAGCGCTCGCTCGGCTCTCCCAGAGCCATCCAGAGGAACTAGGATCCGTTTGAACATCTATATACTCCTTCTCCTTATCTCTAGCATTATTACGCAGCCTCCATCTCCTCGACAAATGAGAGGGGCCGGGCGACGCTCTCCAGAGACTGCCGC
>VBFM01000494.1:0-4321 GCA_005882595.1 Chloroflexota bacterium | reverse complement strand
CTGTTTGCACCTAGCGCATAGGTCCAGGTTTGGCCACCGTTGCCTCGCAGCCCCACTGGGGAAGCAAACAAGCTGGGAAGGTCGTTCACCGACAAAGTCTTGTCGGTGCCATGGAGGTCACTTGTGGCTGGATCGAAGGTGGCGCCAGAGTTATCCTGGAACAAGTTGTAGCCATGGGAGGTGAGCATCCCCGCAATATCCGCCCCCCAGTGAGCGGAGTCACCGGCAACGATGCTGTTGCTTATCTTCACCTGGCTGCGTTGTGTGGAACTATCATCTTTGATCACCAAGTCAGCGCCGCCAGATCCCCTATTGCCATAAATAGTACTAAAGATGAGGTCGGCTTGTGCTGGGGAACAAGTCTGGCAGTTGAAGCTGGCGATTTTGATACCACCGATGCCGTTTGGTCCAGAGGCCGAGTTACCTGAGACGGTGCTGTTGCTGAGGGTGAGCGTGCCCTCATTGTCGATACCGCCGCCGCCGTTTGGTCCAGAGGCCGAGTTACCTGAGACGGTGCTGTTGGTAAGGCTGAGCGTATCCTCGAAGTTAGTGAAGATGCCCCCTCCGCTGGATGATGCCGAGTTACCCGAGACGGTGCTGTTGTTGAGGCTGAGCGTGTTCCCATTGAAGATGCCGCCACCGTAGCCGTGAGTTACCGTATTGCCCGAGACGGTGCTGTTGGTAAGGGTGAGCGTGCCGAGATTGAAAATGCCGCCACCTTTGCTGCCGCCGGCGAAATTGGCCCTATTGCCCGAGACGGTGCTGTTGGTAAGGGTGAGCGTGCCGAGATTGTCGATGCCCCCACCACCGTCGAAAAGTGCAATATTGTCCGAAACGGTACTGTTGGTGAGGGTGAGCGTGCCCTCGTTGTAGATGAAGCTTTTGAGCCCGATTGTGCTGTCTTTGAAGATCAGGCTGGAAATGGTGACGGAGAATCCCTTCAGCACATGCACTCTATGCCCACTCTCGCCACTGCTTATCGAGAGGGTATGTGCCACTGGACCACGGATCGTCAGGTTCCTGGTGATATTCAGTTCGCTCGTCAACATGATGGTCCCCGATAGAGCCGCATCAAACGTGATTGTGCTTCCTGCAGGTGCAACATCAATTGCCTGATGCAGCGATCCTGGTCCCTGATCCTGAGGAACCAGCCTGCCGTGGCAATTGAGGAAACCACCACGAGCAACACAGCGAGCACGCTGACAGCGGACAGCACCCGGTGGGTAGCGCTGGCGCGCAGAAACGCCACCTCACTCGTACTTGGGATGTTGCCCCTGGCCCAGGCTCTCGCTTCTTTGAGCTGGGAGCCGCGGTAGAGCCGATCCCTCGGCTTGCCGCGCTGCTCCCACCCGGCGGCATCTTCGCTGAGGGACTGTTGCAGGCGAACATCGTCGCGTGCCTCCCACAGCCAGTCGGAGAGCCTCGACCACTCGCGGATCAAGGCCTCGTGGCTGACTTCGATAGTGGGCGTTCCCGCGATCTCATTGGTGGTGAGCAGGCGCGCCGCAAGAAAGTACGCCGTGACCTGGTGCAGCAACTCCGTCTCTTCAGGGGTGGATAGCGATAACTCTGAGAGAGATGCGCGGCGGCGCGTGGCGTCCTGGACCCCAGGGTCGATCAAGCGCAAGAACAAGGATCGAGCGAGCTTGCGATGCTCCTCTGATGGCAAGGCAGCGTAGGTCGACTCGGCCTGCTTTGCCAGGGCACCTTTCACACCGCCGATCTCGGTATAAGCGTGGTACGTTAGCAGGTGGTCATTGCGCCGCACAAACAACTGCTCAAGCGTAAATTGCAGCAGGGGCAAGGCCCCAATTTGCCCCTGCACCTCGTAGAGCAGGTCACCCACCATGTTCCTCTCGAAGGTCAGTTGGACATCAGGCAGCGCAGCGGGCTGCTTGATCGCTGCGTGCAGCTCATGGATATCCATTGGCAATACCAGAGTTTGATGCCCCAGGATGAGCCGACCCAGTTCTGGATAGGCCATGGGTCGATCATATAAATCGGCGCGCAGCGTCAGGAGGAGGATCACCCAACCACGCGGCTCTCTCACCGCTGTCGTCAGCAGGTCGATAAAGCGCCGTCGCTCGTCCTCTGATGCCGTCTGGGTAAACAACTCCTCGAACTGGTCAACCAGCAGTACCACTTTCTGCCCCGCTTCCTTCACGAGTCGCCTGGTGAGCAATTGCAGGCCGCGTGCCGACTCGTCTTCCAGGTTTTCGCGGAGGCTCTTCAAACTTTTATCCGGGAAGCAAGATGCCAGGGTGAGGGTGAGCGCCTCCACCGGGTGCGTCCCTGGTTTCATTGGCTTCAAGTAGACCCAGTGCTCGCTTCCAGGCAGCGCGCCTTGCTGGAGTCCCGGCCGCTTGGCCCAAGAACAGCCAGCATCCGCGCAGCGTGCATACCTGGCTGTTCTGGCGCCAGCATTTCCTTCACCTTGCCGATGAGTTCCGCAGTCAGGGTATCGCGTCCAAAGAAATCAGTGGCATCGTCCCCGGTGAAGGCACGCAGCCCCTTGTATGGATTGCGGGGTTCGCCTATTGGCCCGGTAGGATATGACTCTTCAGAGGAGTCGTCAGGCAGTTCACGCTCCAGGTAAGGCACGATTTCAGCGAGCGCCTTCTCATAGCGATCCTGGCGAGCATCGATGATGGGAGGCTGTTCTCCCATTGAAGGAAGGGCTTTCACTATGTCATCGCCTGCAGCCCATACGCACAGCACTGGTCGCCTGTATATACCAGCAATCTGCAGATGCTCTTTGAGAGCACGAGAAGATCGCGCATGGGGAGAGGCCACCTGCAGCACGAGGTCTGCGGCGCGGATTGCTCGCCTGGCCAGTTCTCCTTCATGAGGTGCCTCATCCCCTGTAGTCTCTTGAGGCTCATTACAGATGGTCATACCTCGCTGCCGCAAATCAGCTGTCAGACGCCTAATGAAGGCATCATCGGCCCGCGAGGCGGAGAGGAAGACGCGTCTTGAAATGGCAGAGGGTGATAGTTCGATAGGGTGGAGGGGGGAGGTCACTTCTGAGTCAGCATGGAGAGCGCGTTCGTCCTGCTGGCTTGCTTGTTCGAACGCCTGCGCGAACCTCTGCATGCTCACGTAGCGCTGCTCGGGGTCCTTTGCAAGCGCTTTGAGTACCACTTCCTCGACCGCTTTGGGCAGCGACGGGTCCTTCTCTCGCAAGGGTGGAGGTGGGGCAGAGAGGTGCTGGTTGACAATCTGCCATGCAGACCCCTCGAAAGGACGTATCCCACAGAGCCACTCGTAGGCGACGATGCCCAGGGAATACTGGTCGCTGGTAAAGCGAGGTCTTCCATGGAATTGCTCGGGAGCCATGTAGGGGAGGGTGCCAGACATCTCCTGGGTCGAGAGCAGTTCGGGCACCGGGGAAAACAACGCGAGGCCAAAATCGCTGAGTAGCACCTGCTGGTGCGATGCAAGTAGTATATTCTCCGGCTTGATATCGCGATGGATCACATTGTGGTTATGGGCATACTGCAAGGCTGCCGCGACTTGCTTGACGTAGGCGGTCGTCGTTTCGAGCGAGAGGTAGGAGCCGCGGGGGTGATGCTGCCGCATAGTTCCTCTAGGGGCATATTCCATGACGAGAAAGGGATTTCCTCGCTCGACGGCAAAATCGAGCACGCGCACGATGTTGGGATGCGCCAGGCGAGCGAGCGTCTGGGCCTCGGCGAGGAACTGTTCGACATCCTCGTCCGCAAGCGAGGTGTGAAGCACTTTGAGCGCGGCGCGATTTTTCAGGTACAGGTGCTCTCCTAAGTAGACGTCTGCGAATCCGCCTCGCCCAAGCAAGCGGGTGAGGCGATAGTTGCCAAGCTGTTGTCCTACGCGATCTGGCATCCTCGCACCTCCACTGGAGAGCTAGTTTCAAGTTATCAATCAAATGTAGCTATTAACTTTATCGGCCCTGCGTGCTGGTGGCCCAGATGGGTTTATGATCGGGAGTGTAGATCACCACATTCCCATCATCCTGTACCTCCAGGTACGAACCATTGTGACCATATGTATTGGAGGCCCAGATGGGTTTATGATTGGGAGTGTAGATCACCAGGTTGCCATCCGTTTGCATGGTACACTGGCCTACCTGCCGACCATACGTATTGGAGGCCCAAATGGGGGTGGCGCCCGGATTTGCGGTCTTGTAGAGGACGAGATTACCGTCCTGTTGCATGATCAACTGAAATGAGCCATTGTCGGAGGAGACGCTGTCCTGCTGCGGGTTAGGGAATAAGGCACTACCGCTGTGTAATGTCGCCATAGGAACCTCCTTCTGAAGTCAAAAGCGAAGAGTACCAACTGA
>VBFM01000276.1:33359-37737 GCA_005882595.1 Chloroflexota bacterium | reverse complement strand
GCTCAAGCGCGGCGTTTCGGCACGGAGATGCTTGCCGAAGATGTGACGGCAGTTGACTTTAGCAAGCGACCATTTCGCATTACAACGGATACTGGAGAGTACCTCGCGCGCGCGGTGATTATCTCTACAGGAGCCAGCGCGCAATGGCTGGGACTGCCGAGCGAGCAGCAATTGCAGGGACGCGGCGTGAGCGCCTGTGCGACCTGTGATGGCTTTTTCTTCAAGAATAAGGATGTCGCAGTAGTAGGCGGCGGTGATACCGCGATGGAAGAGGCCACGTTCCTGACACGCTACGCAAGCCATGTGACGGTGATTCATCGCCGTGATACGCTGCGCGCCAGTAAGATCATGCAGGATCGCGCATTCAAGAATCCGAAGATTAGCTTCATCTTCGATACCGAGGTGACTGAAGTGCTGGGCGAGGATGCAATCACAGGTTTGCACCTGCGCAACGTGAAAACAGGCGAAGACAGTGTTCTACCCGTACAGGGGTTCTTCCTGGCTATCGGCCATAAGCCTAATACTGACCTGTTTAAGGGCAGCATCACTATGGATAAGGCCGGATATATCGTTCCGGTCGAGCATACGATGACCAACATTCCGGGCGTCTTCGCGGCAGGCGACGTTACCGATCACCGCTATCGCCAGGCTGTAACGGCGGCGGGTGATGGTTGTCGCGCCGCTATCGATGTCGAACGCTGGTTTGAGAGCATAGGCGAAGATACAGGTATGGGTATAGAAAACTGGGACTAAAGGCGAACGTGCATTTATCAGGGCGACCGCGAGGGTCGCCCCTACAATATATAGGCAATACAGGCATTTCGTATATTGTAGGGGCGACCCTCGCGGTCGCCCTGGTAACCCCAACAATACTCCATTCGCCGCTCAGGTGACCCTAACAATAGGTCAAATGTCACCTTGCTATGACAACCCCTCATCAGTATAATTATGGCAAGCCTTGTTACAGGCGGCTGTACTTATCCTACTAATTATGTAAGAGAGGGGTTATTAACATGGATGTTACCGATAACCCTGGCGGACTGGCCGTCAGCCCTCCCAGCTCCACAGCGCAGCGGCGCGTGTCCCTTTTAGAGCAGATCAATATCAACGTTTTCTGGATTGCCAACAACTTCCACTGGCAGGCATTACTTGCCATCGTCATTCCGAGTATGGTGGTCAAGTATCTTGGAGAGGCAAACAAAGACATCAACCGGGTGATGGTTGTCGCGCCGCTATCGATGTCGAACGCTGGTTTGAGAGCATAGGCGAAGATACAGGTATGGGTATAGAAAACTGGGACTAAAGGCGAACGTGCATTTATCAGGGCGACCGCGAGGGTCGCCCCTACAATATATAGGCAATACAGGCATTTCGTATATTGTAGGGGCGACCCTCGCGGTCGCCCTGGTAACCCCAACAATACTCCATTCGCCGCTCAGGTGACCCTAACAATAGGTCAAATGTCACCTTGCTATGACAACCCCTCATCAGTATAATTATGGCAAGCCTTGTTACAGGCGGCTGTACTTATCCTCCTAATTATGTAAGAGAGGGGTTATTAACATGGATGTTACCGATAACCCTGGCGGACTGGCCGTCAGCCCTCCCAGCTCCACAGCGCAGCGGCGCGTGTCCCTTTTAGAGCAGATCAATATCAACGTTTTCTGGATTGCCAACAACTTCCACTGGCAGGCATTACTTGCCATCGTCATTCCGAGTATGGTGGTCAAGTATCTTGGAGAGGCAAACAAAGACATCAACCTGGCGATGGTTGTCATCTGGGGAACATTGGTAGCCGTAGTCGTTAACCCACTGACCGGCGCAATCTCCGACTATGCCACATTCCGTATGGGCCGCCGCCGACCTTTCCTGATCATCGGAACCATCTTTAACGTCATTGTACTGGTACTCTTCGCTTTCGCTCCTGCCTGGTTCTCTTCTACCTCACTGCTGATCACCTTTATCGTCCTCTTTCTGCTGCTCCAACTCACGAATAACGTGGCGAACGCTCCCTGGAGCGCGATCATTGCGGACAAGGTACCGCAGAATCAACGCGGAGTTACGGCAGGTTTAAACGGACTATTTACTTTGCTTGGCACCGCCGTTGGGTCAATAGTAGCCGGTATCATTGTCAACAAGAAAGATGCGCCCTCGGTCTATCAAAATGAAATCGTGCAGATTTTCATCCTTATCGCGGTGGTGCAAATCATCCTGGTTGCCTATACAGTGTTTACCGTCAAGGAAACGCCGCTACCCCCCGAACAACACGTGTCATTGAATATAGGGAAATTTTTCAAGAGATTCTTCTTCAAACCCAGCACCTATCCCGATCTCTCCTGGGTACTGCTCGCGCGCCTGCTGGTCATGATGGGTATCTGGAGTATCTTCTATTTCTTACAGTACTACGCCGATGATGTCCTGCATGTCAATGGCGAATCATTCATTGGCGGATTGTTCCTACCGGTATTGTTGGTGGCATCGCTGCCGACCTCTCTGATTGCGGGCTGGGCCTCGGATCATTGGGGACGAAAAGGACTGGTATATATCTCCGGCGCAATGATGACTATCGTATGCCTGATTTTCATCTTTTTCCAGGTACCATCTATTGCTCTCGTTGGAGCGGCGTTCTTCGGGATTGGCTATGGAGCGTACAGCAGTGTAGATTGGGCCTTGACAACCGACGCATTACCGCCTACCGACGAGGCGGGAAAATTTCTCGGCATCTGGTCTGCGATGGGCATTCTACCGCAGGTGATTGGCATCACCATTGGCGCAGTAATCCTGCAAGCCCTTCGCGGCCTCCCCAACAATTTTGGCTATACAGTGCTTTTCCTGGTGATGATTGTCTACTTTGGCCTGGGAACGCTGGTCATCAAGCAGGTTCGGGGTGTAAGGTAGTGGATCATCAAGCTTCAAGCGAAATGTAGGGGCGCAATTTATTGCGCCCAGAAGCCAGCGAATCCTTATGGGAAGAGGGCGCAATAAATTGCGCCCCTACATTTTATCCATGCAAATCGTGAAGAGGAACGGTAAAACTGAACGTAGAACCGTCCCCCCTTTTACTTTCAACCCAAATTTTCCCACCGTGGCGTTTGATGATTTCGCTGGAAATATATAATCCGATACCAAGCCCTGGAAAGGTTCTCTCCAATGGATCACCGACCTGATAGAAACGCTCGAAAATTCTTTGCCGGTGGGCTTCAGCAATGCCAATGCCAAAATCATGCACACGCACTACAGCCTCTCCTGCATCTATTGAGATACTCAACATCACCTTATTTGCTTGTGGAGAATATTTAATGGCATTCGTGATGAGATTAATGAGCACCTGGCCAAGACGATCTTTATCACCAAGCACCTGCGCCTGGACTTCGTCCTCTAGCAAAAGCTGGTGGCTTCGTGTTGCAGCTCGAAGATTGCATACCGTTTCTCGCACAAGTTCATTCAGATCAAAATATTCTTCGTTATACGTCAACTGTCCAGTCTGCATCTTGGAGATATCTAGCAAGTCATTGATAAGCTTCGTCAGTTTCTTTAATTGACCATCCATGATAGAGAGGAATTGCAGGGATTGTTCATCGTCGCGCTGCTGAAAACGTTTCTGCAAAACCTGGATAAAGCCTAAGAGACTGGTAACAGGAGTCTTCAGTTCGTGGCTGGCCATGCTGATAAACATATCCTTGCGCTGTTCCAGTTCTTTGAGTTGGGTAATATCTTGCATCACCGTAATAACAAGGTAGGGCTTCAGCTCATGATCAAAAATGGCAGTCGATTTAAGAATGTTCCAGGCCGCTTCGCCTGTTTGTTTATTGACGTAGCGTACTGTCTCTCGCGGTTCGGCTTCGCCCTGAATAGCCCGTCTGCCAGGAAGGTTTTTCAGAGGAAAAGGATTGCCCTCAGGAAATTTGAAACCAGGAGCGGGATATCGTAACAGAACCTTAACTGAATCATAACCTCTTTGTACTTCCCTCAGCCTCTGAAAATCCTCCATAATAAATCCTGATGGAGTTTATTTACTGGATGAGTAATGCTATGACGAAAATTGTCACGATCATAAACTTCAAGGGAGGGGTTGGGAAAACAACTTGCTCGATTGAAATCTGCACCTCACTTGCCAGATTTTATGGAAAGAGAACATTGTTGGTCGATCTCGACCCGCAGGCAAGTGCCACTTTTTACGTAATGGAGCAAGAGCATTGGCGGCAATGGAGTTATAGAAATGGATCCACCTATAACCTGTTTGAACAACAGGGTCAATTTTTCCCTATTCGCAATGCCATCGTGCAAGATGTGATTCAAGGACGTTCTACCGTCTTCGGCTTTGACCTGTTACCCTCGAATCCCGACCTGATTGACGTTGATTTGCGGTTAGCTGATT
>VBFM01000276.1:30725-33354 GCA_005882595.1 Chloroflexota bacterium | reverse complement strand
ATACCGTTTTACAACGCTACTTTGAAGAGATCCGCGACGACTATGACTATATCATCTGCGATTGTCCACCGAATTTTAATCCCGTCACAAAGAATGCACTGTGGGCCAGTGATGCATTCGTTGTACCAACAATACCAGACTTTCTCTCGACCTACGGCATCGCACTCCTCCAACGTTCTGTACAGAAATTGTTTGCACCCCTTGGCCTGGCATCAGTATATAAGGGACCTTTACTTGCAGGTATCCTCTTGACGCGCGTTAGGAGTCATACCAACTTACACAAGGCGTATTGCCAACAGGTGCATTTTGATTATCCAGGTATGGTATTTAAGCACAGCATCAGCGATAGCATAGCCATTGCTTCCGCTGCCTATGATCATATGCCGATAAGTGCCTTAAACTCTCCAAGGGCACACGAATTTGAGCTACAAGAGCAATTTCGGGGCATTGCCGGTGAATTTATCAGCCGTATTCAACAACTTCGTTCACAAAAAATCTGGAGATGAATCTTAGAAAGTAAGTTTAGGAGTGAGCAATGGGAACTCGTCTGACAATCGCCCAACTTGAGCAAATGAAAACGCACGAACTGGCGGAACTGCTTGCAAACGTCGTCTTGTTACGAAGGCGCTTGCCAGATATTGAATACAAACAACTTGTAGGACAAATCTCAAGCAGGCAGGAGATAGCACAATCTAAAACAGAACAAGCAGCAATGCCCACAACTTTCTTGTCACGAGAAGAGCTTGCCAGGAGGAAAGTACCCGAATTGAAAGCACTTGCCAAAGAACTGAATGTACTCTTCTCTGTCTCTTTAAAGAAAGAAGATCTGATCAATAAAATTCTTGCCAGGTCGGCTGATGGCCGTAGCGAGCAACGAGCAATTCAAGACATGTGAAGCAATACTCACTATTGATTAGATATGTAGAGGCACTTTATAGAGGTCCTGCTGATCACTGATCGCTCGGTATGGGTACCTTTCTAAACAGCGCGTACAAGAGTAGGTCATAGAGGGTAGAGAGACCGCCCGCCACCAGAAAAGGTAACCCAAGAACAAACAGTGCATTAGCCAGGAGCACTCCAGCTGCAAGCGGACTCATCGAGGTGGCGATACTGCGAGCCATCGTGGTAATACCAGCCGCAGCAGTACGCTCTTCGGGGCTTACCAATTCCATAGCGTAAACCTGCCGTGTTGGAACATCCATTTTTGAAAGTGATTGACGGCAGAGTAAAAAGAGAGCTGCCAGCCAGAAGGTCGGCATCAGCGGAACGAGCAGGAGCAGTAATTGCGATGGCAAATGTGTAAAAACCATTGTCTTGAGCAAACCGAAACGCCTGGAGAGCCGGGCTGCAATAGGCAGTGAAAGAGCGGACGCGAGACTCGCTCCAAAAAAAAGGAGACCTAACGTGCTTAGCGAGGTGCCGAAGCGTTGTCGAAACCAGAATGCGATGATCGTCTGAACTACGAGTCCACTGGCAAAGGCGTCTAAAATAAAGAGGCTGGACAGGCGAAAGACATTGGACCGCGATTTTATTTGCAGAGGTTTATGCACCCTTGCTATAGAGGGCGGGCCTTTTCTAACCGCAGATTCAACCTTTTCGCTCATCAATAAAGAGAGAACTGCGGTGACAAGCCCCAGTAACGCATAAAGAGCAAACATAGCCTGCACTCCATCACGCGTGGTTACTCCCAGAAAATGGTGCAAAATATCCGGCAGGCCGACAGTCAGGCCGCCAGCAGCTCCTGCAAGTTGTGCCCACAGATTATAGCGAGCAAATGCATCTGTAATGTGCTCCGGAAGGCAAGTTTGCGGCAGTATCGCCTGCTCCATAGCAATAAACGGCGTATTTTCTGATGTACTGGAAGGATTAATTGTACCGAAGAAGGCTGCTAACAGCAATACAATAAGATTATGCGAGAACGCGAAAGCCAGCCCGCCTAGAGCCATCAACAGGGCAAAGCAGACGAGCATAAGTCGCCTCCCCAGGCGATCAGCAAAGAGCGTGACAAAGATAATTTCGATCACACTACCAACGAGTGCAATACTAAGAAGCAGGCTCACCTGTACAAGTGATAGGCCTTCAGTAGCCAGTAATACACCAATGAGCACACTACTAAAACCAAAGCCGAACATACGAAGAATGCGAGCAAGGATGACCAGTCGGCCATCCGAGGTGATCCAGGCTCCTGTCTTACCGCGAGGGGGAATTTGACGAGCTACTGCTGGTATACGACGGAGCGTATCCTCTAGCTCATCGTCCAGTATCGGTAAGACCACCTTGCTCCTGGGAATAGTGTCGAAGTCAAAAAAATCAGTTTCTTCGCCCCGATCTTCTGCTGGAAAGCCTTCTACCTTTCCAGCTGTATTGCCATTTCTTTTAAGATTCTTCTGATGACCGGGTGGATAACCTGCAACAGGTAAACGAAGCGTATCTTCCAGTTCTTGCATTGATGGCACCTCACCTTTTCAGGCCAATTTGAAACGATCTTTTGACATCTCATCCCCATAACAAGGCAACTAGCAGCGTACCGAATCCAAACATGCGAAAGAAGTCGCCCATTATTTGAAGTGTAGACGAAGGAGGATTAATATACCGTGGGAAAATCATATAATAGGCCAAACCGATAATC
>VBFM01000276.1:30130-30650 GCA_005882595.1 Chloroflexota bacterium | reverse complement strand
CCCGACCACTGCTGAAAATTGCCCGCAGCACACCCAGGCTTGGGAATGAGGAGGGTAAGTCATGTCCTACCAGAAGTACCATTAAAAGCAATGCAGAGAGAGCGATTTGCCAGCGTACCAGGTTACGCAGGTATTTTTCGGAACTACTTACCAGGCTCAAGAAAAAAATGGCATAGTTCGTGGTCTGACCGAAATAGTTGAACCAATAAGAGTTGAGGCGAAAAGTGATATTATCACCAATAGTATCTGCTGTAGTAGTCAGCGCAATCATGATCATGGTCAATCCAAGGATGAACAAACGAGTACTGCGCGTTTGGAAATAGACCTGGAAGGCTCGCAGCATAATAAATAAGGTGATAATTACCACTGCTGTTGCACGGAGGTTAGCAAATGTATTGGCACTCATCGATATAGAACTCCTTCTAGCATTCGGTTCGTAACATTGACTTAAAGGTTGTTAAGTAGCGATAGACCATTCTTTAGCTGTCCGCTTGAATCGAACAGTTCAATACGTCGCTCG
>VBFM01000276.1:29510-30091 GCA_005882595.1 Chloroflexota bacterium | reverse complement strand
CGGCGCATAGTTCTTGCACATTTGTACGACCGTCTATGTATCTGTATAGATCCCGGGTCAGTCTATCTGCAATGATGGGGTCAGCTAAGGGATTATTCGTCGTCATCAGTTCAGCATCTTGCTTTCGATGAGGAACCAGTTCAGATAGAGCCGATAAGCTTGCTTGCTGAAGTTGGAGCTTGTAGCCTTGTGCATTATTGGGAAGGGAGAGCAGACCGTTAGTAGCAGCAATTTGCATAGCCAATTTTAAAATATAACTGATACTTCTTTGAAGCTCAGGATGAGGGGGTTGGCTGAAAAAGAGCAATGCTACGGCTTCGATTGGCATGAGTGTTGCTTGACCCGGGACTGTAGGACTCGAAGAAGCAGGCCGACCTTTACTGTTCAGGTAATCACCAAAGCAGTAATATAATCCATAGCGCTGTAGGAGAGTCGTCTGGTAAGAGGAGAATACATTCCCGACAGGGCAGAGCGCAAGTTCGGTTTGCCGGTTCCGTATGTTTTCTGCAAGGTCGGCAACAGGCTTATCGAGAGTGAGACGATGACGTAACGAATTGTCCTGGGCGGATTGAGCTACTAGC
>VBFM01000276.1:0-29449 GCA_005882595.1 Chloroflexota bacterium | reverse complement strand
TGATAACCATTGAAACAGTTCGTCAATGTGGTGCGTATCTCGAATGGCTCGAAGTAGTTCTGCTGTTACAACCATGCGGAGTTTGCCTATGTTTATCCGATAGGAATTGTCACCATATCCCCCCTGGTTCATTACCTATGATGCTCCTATCGTTGGGCCTACTCAACATAAACTAATCTAATACACCACACACCTTTCTGTTCTAAAAGACGACGCAAAGGTTTTTCTGTAACACAAGCAGTACTATTACTTGACTATTAGCTGATCGAAGTACAGTCGGTTAGCTTGTGGTGAACACTTCAGACTGGAGAGACTCACGAACCTAATCACTCGTACTCCTCGGGGCGCATCTCCACATACTTCTTGAACCAGTCCACCATCACCTCCCAGTAGGCGAAGTACTGGCTCGGCTTGGCCTGTCCAACATGCCATGAGCCGGGCACGCGAATGAACTCCACGGGAACCTGTCCCATCATCTTGAGCGTCATGTAGAATTGCTCGCTCTGTTCGATGGGACAGCGCAAGTCGTTCTCTGGATGAAGAACAAGCGTCGGCGTTGTCACTTTGCGGGCATAGGTCAGAGGTGAACGCTCGCGGTAGTATGCCTCGCGCTCGCTCTCCCAGGGATAGCCTTTTGGCTTGCCAAAAACCCAGGTCGGAGGTTCCCACAAACGAGACAAGATTGGATATACCCGCCATCGGCACAGCTGCCTTGAAGCGGTCTGTCTGCCCAATGATGAACATAGACATGTAGCCGCCGTAGCTGTACCCAGAGACCACCAGACGCTCCGGGTCGGCTATGCCGCGAACGATACATTCATCAACTCCGCGCATGATATCCTGGTAGTCCCAACCACCCCAGTCACCCTCCACTTCGCGCATGAACTCCTGTCCGTGACCGGTGCTGCCGTGCGGGTTGCAGTAGAACACCGTAAACCCCTGCGCTGCGAGTAACTGGTGGTAGGGATTCATACCCACGCCATACGCTGATTGAGGGCCGCCGTGTATACGCACCGCGAGTGGATAACGCACGCCTGCTTTCGCGCCGGTAGGCAGCATGATCCAGGCCTCGATCTCATCTCCGTTTGCTCCCTGATAGGAGATGCGTTCAGGTTTGCTCTGGGTAATCGCAGATAGCAGTGAAGCATTCAGATTCGTCAGGTTCTCAGGTGTGCCTGTCCCTCCCGCTGTAAGAGGCAGCGCATAGAGGTCCCACAAATCGAATGGAAGGGCCTGGGCCACCAGTAACCCCTGCTCACCCGGCAAAAGCGCGAGGTAGTGGATTAACTGTTCATCCGAACTCAAGCGGGTCAACTCAAGCGGGTCGTCTTGTTATCAGCAACATCGAGATGATAGACGTGGATACATCCCTGCTCGGTGACGAGAAAATAGACATGAGTACCATCCGCGCTCCATTGCGGTCTGTATGGGCCAGCCGAGCCAACGCCACAATAGGCCGCGATAGTGGCGTGATTGTCGATGCCAGGGGTCATATCCCGCATCTCGCTGCCATCGTGGGAAACGAGATATAGGTGGCTATTTGAGCTTCCCACGATACGCAAATCCTTGCTGGCTACCAGCATCACATGTTGACCATCGGGAGACCAGGCATAGCTCCCAACCTCCAACGTGCCATCGGTAATACGCCGCGCAGCACCCGTCTCGAGAGCAATAAGCCACAGATCAGTAACAAATGAGCGATCTCGATCATCAGAACGATTGCATACTACGCTGATTTCCTGACTATCTGGTGTCCATGCAGGCTGCTCGTGATCAAAATCTCCGGAGGTGAGGCGGCGCATAGCAGTGGGATCGACTAGATCTGTATCGGCAACGGGAACAGGCATGACAAACAACTGGGCAAATCTATCGAAGATGCCGCGACCATCCAGGCGATAAAAAATCCTGGTGATAGTGCGCAGGCGAATACGCTCTTCCTCCTCGTATTTCTTCTTTTCATCCGCGTTCAGTGTCTTGCGACCCATCAGCAGGTCATCATCGTCCTGTAAAGCTGCCATCGCGGTAAAGGCGATCCATTGTCCATCCGGCGACCAGGCTGCCTCGCTCACCCCATGTAACATATTCGTCAGCTTGCGCGCTTCACCACCATCGGTATCGATCAGCCAGAGCTGGTTTTTCTCTTCACGGTCCGAGAGGAAGAGCAGGCGTCTGCTATCCGGCGACCAGGTCGGCTCGGAATCGTTCTTCGTGCCACTTGTTAACCGGCGCGGCACTCCAACCGCATGTCCTTGTTCATCGAGATGGAGAAGCCAGATGGCGCTCTGCGGCTCGTTCTTTGCCCTATCCAGTGTATGCACAACATAAGCTACTCTGCTGCCATCGGGAGAGAGTGCAATGGTCCCAATTTCTTTCACCATCCAGAGATCGTCTAAGGTGAGTTTACGCGGTGATACCATGGTAGAGGAGGTCCTTTCTACGAGCCTGATGAAATAATAATTGTAGGGCACAATAAATTGCGCCCCTACGATTGGTAGAGACGCATTTCAATGAACCCTGATTATTGAATCGAACCTTCATAAATGCCCATGACCGTGTCGAGGAACTTGAGGGCATCGGGCTTTTTACGCTGGAAGGAGTTGCGGCCAATAATGGAGCCGAAACCGCCGCCATCGCGGATAGCGCGTGCCTCTGCGAAGAACTCGTCATCGCCCACTGAAGGGCCGCCAGAGAAGATGACGATGCGGCGACCATCGAAAGCGCTCTGGATCACATTGCGCACGCGGTCAGCCAGGGTCGAGATAGGAATCTCATATTTCTGGTAGACCTTTTGCGCTTCCGCCAACTCAATTTTGGCGCTGGGCAATTTCACTTTGATGACATCCGCACCGAGCTGGGCGGCAATTTGAGCGCCATAGGTCACTACGTCTACAGCCGTCTCGCCCTCTTTGCTCAAGCTACTGCCGCGTGGATAGGACCAGACCACTACAGCCAGGCCAGCCTCCTTGGCTTCTTCCGCAAGTTCCCGCAACTGTTGGTACATTTCTGTGCTTTGAGCTGATCCGGGATAAATGGTGAAGCCAACAGCCACGCAACCCAGGCGCAACGCATCACCAACACTGGCAGTGACGGCGGAAATAGGGTCTCGCTCGTCATGGAGTAAATCATGGTTGTTACATTTGAGGATCAAGGGAATATCCCCACAGTAATCAGAGACACCTGCTTCGATAAACCCCAGGGGAGCGGCATACGCATTACAACGCGCTTCGATGGCCAGTTGGAAATGGTAGCGCGGATCATATGCGGCAGGATTTGGAGCAAAGCTGCGCGCAGGACCATGCTCGAAGCCCTGATCGACAGGTAAAATAACCATCTTTCCCGTGCCGCCCAGGCGGCCATGATTGAGCATACGAGCCAGGTTTGTACGCACACCAGCATTCTCGCTGGTATACCAGCTTAAAATTTCACGAATGCGATCATTCATCGGTTAGTTCTCTTTCTCCTCGACAAGGCGCTACAATTGACCACGCCAGGGTGGTTGTTTATATTGTATCACCTTTGCAGGTGGATTGAAAAATTGGTGACCTCACCTGCGTTTCAAGAGGCATAACGCTGTACCGCAAGGAAAAGATGGCTCACCAATTTTACTTGACTATAACTCACGCTGAACCAGCGATTGGAGCGTGGTCAAGAGTAAAAGCAGCCCTCTATATAGCCAGTTGAAAACTCTTCTATAGTTACTTCAGACAACCTGGCACGTTTTTATACCAAGGTGTGGAGAAACTACGTTTATCAGTTAGAGAGAGTATGCATTCGTCGGCTTATCCATAGGGTCTGCCAGAGGTGAAATGTAAGTGATGCTCTAAAGGAGTTTTGTATGAACACGAGTGGCAGTAGTTTTGAGACCATCTTTGATGAGATACTCAAGCAAAAACAACTTTTAGAAGATTTACAAGCAGAGAATGAATCATTACGCCAGCAACTCACTGATTTACGTGCAGGTCGGGGTATTTTTCTTGACATTCTGGGTCAACGCTTTCCTCTGACAGACAATTCGGACGTTTCCTCGCTCGCCATCGTTTCCAATGAAGTTGTCAAAGATGATACGGCTCCTGTTCCCGCCACAATACTAACAGCGCAGGCCGAGACCGCACAACAGGAAACCGCCGCTATTCCGAATGAAGCATTATCGCCTCCATCGGAAACGCCCATCCCCAGTGACGATTTCCTGGTAGAGGAAGTCTCGGAAAATGACGCACTATTTCCAGTTCCTGCGTCGTCAACCTTTCTGGAAGAGGCCATGATTGACGAGTTCTCGGCCGCCAGCACACAACAAATGGGGGTATGGTCCGGTCCCATTACTAACCACCCGACACTGGACGAAGATGAAAAAGCGACGCTGCGGCGCGAACTGATGGGCAGTTTTCTATTGGAATAACAAGTCCTCTACCACAACAAGCACAGCAGGTAACCACGTGGTTACCTGCTGTGCTTGTTGCATTTGCTGAACTCACCCAGCAATCACTCCTATGATATCTGGAAGTTAGCTGTAACCTGGTTGACCGGTGGATTGGATTGCATTAGCATAATCAGCGTAAACGCAGTACTCCCCTGTGGCATCAGGAAAACGACCGTTCCCGTGGTGCCAGAGGATGAAGCAGGAACCGATGTAGGAAACGTGGAATCGCTCGTCGGTGAAGTGGTGGTATCACCCGACTTCAGGCGCATAAAGTCACCGACATAACCGATAAATTCATTTGAGGAGGGATTGTCGGCTTTCAACGTCACTGTGATATAGACATTCCCTGTTGTCGCCTGCTTCCCCGATGCACTCAGGCTCTTCGTCGCACTCGTGATCGTCCAGTTTACTCCGCTATACTGGAACATAGCATTAGGAGTCACCGTCTTGGGCTGGTATTTACTCAAATCCGCGCTCGTACTGAGCAGAATAAGCATCTGGTTTTCACCTGACGCACCCATCTGGAGCATAAGTTTACTGAGATCAGCAGGCTGGGAAGTCACAGGAAAATCGATCCAGTTATTACGCGTGGTTCCTGCATCCGGGCCGGTACCATTCTGCTCGTTGACAGGAGCGATAACACTTTGATCCGGTAAGATCAATCGAGCGACATCACTATATGCAAAAATCCCAACTTTCGGGCCAGCACTCTCTTTGAAAGCAACCCTCACCCCTCCCGATGTCACGCTGGAATCATCGGGGAAACTCTGCGCATACTGGACAGAGGTAATGGTGATATCAAGGCTTGCATACGTTAACATCAAGTTCACTGTCTCGTTCGCTGCCCCGTTGCCATTCCCGCCAGGAGTCGGGGTGTTGCCACTCCCGCTCGTCTGGGTAGCCCCAGGGGTAACAGTAGTTCCTGGCGTATTTCCATTGGCTCCAGGTGTATTCTGTGTTCCATTGTTTCCTGTCTGATTACCACGATGGGTTAAAGCGTAAATACCAATGGCTCCAAGTGCGAGGATCAACAGCAGCACAATACTGATTATCAACAAGCCTCTCGAACGTTTCGGAGCCCGCGCATAATCCGGTACGACATAGGTACCCGGAGCAGGTGTGGGCGACTGCTGGTGCGCTGCAACAAATGAATCTGGCGGGGGAGGCGGCGGGATCACATTCGCATCCGTCGCTTGTGAATAGAACTGGTTGCCGGAGGTGGGTACGGTTGAGTACGATGCACCAGACGCATATGGCGCCTGTCCAGGAGCCATGCCGGGCTGAGGGGTTGGCGGGGTAGATAGAGGGGCAACAGGCGGAGCAAAGCCAGGTCGCGGCGCACGTTCGGTAGCATCCTGTGAGCCATTATTCTGGCCAGGAGGGGCCGCCTGAGCAAACTGACTTTCACTCGCAAGAGCAGTCGGTTTATTTGCTCCGATATTCAACGTCGTGCCGCATTCCGAGCAAAAACGTTGGTTAGGTGGAGCCGGGGTATTGCAATTAGGACAAAGCAATGGTGGGTTCTGTGCCATGACTGGTCTCCTTAAAAGTACCGGGCATCGTCAATATTCACCGTAGTATATGCCTGGATGTATGTTAAATACCATTGTAGCAAGACTCAGCAGTCTTGTCTATCGTTCCAAGTACGTATTTTTAATGATTTATTTCATACAAGTACCTCTTACGTCAGTTGGAAATCTGTAGCAGCCTGGTCAGTGCTCTTCTGACCCTGTGGCAAGAGTATCAACGTAAATGCTCTACTTTTCTGGGGGATAAGAAAGCTCAATGTTCCGGTGGCGCCGCTCACTCCGGTATTAAATGAGACAGGAAGCGTGCTTTCTTCAGGCGAAACGGTGGTATTTCCAAATTGCAAACGCGCATAATCATAGGGGGAACCGGTAATCGCCACCTGCGATAGAGTATTATCCACGCTGAGCGTCAATATCACATAATGCATACCCCTGGCGGCTTGTTGTCCTGGAATGCTCAAGCTGGTCGTCGCGCTTTTTAGTGTCCAGTTTAGCCCGAAGTACAGCATCTGACCATTGAGCGGAGTTGTCTTTGGGGCATAGGCACTCAGATCGGCTTTTCCTGTCAGGGGAATATCCATTTGCGCTTCGTTCGCCGCCCCCATGCGCAGCGTCAACTGCGCAATTGTATCGCTGGTAGACACGGCGAAATCCACAATGTTCGTTTGCGTTTTCCCAGGAGCAATGGCCACTGGTGCATTCACATAGGCAGGTTTGATGATAGAACGAGCTGTGCGACGTTCGCGTAGTTCCAGCTAACACTGACAGGCGTTTTGTTGGCCGCTTGTATAGTCACCCGCAGCATACCATCTGTACTGGTATTGGGATCGTCAAGAAAACTTTTAGATTGCTGCGCATTGACTACCGTGAGATCTACTCCAGCATATGAAAAAGAGGAGTTGATAGTCATGCTGGTTACAGGGGGCTGCGTTGTATCAAACCCTGGCAGTCGCGCACCCAACAAGCCAGCCGCGATATAGCTGATTGTACCAACCAGCAACAGCAATCCAATCAGCAGCAGCACGCACCCGCTTCTATTGAAAGCGAAACGAGACTGTGCCATAGTGTCCTTCGATTCCTTCCACGAGTCGCATAGAACAACGACCAATCAACCTGGCTATGATTGTAGCACAACCAGGTTGAATCACTATGACATAGCTCACACTTCATTCCTCATGAGCCGCTGGCAGAGGACATAGTAGAAATCCAACAAATTGGGCGTGCCAAGACCGGTGGAGTAATCCCAGCCAGGAGCAGCCGGATAGTACAGGTTATTGCCACGTGTGACATCATAATAAGGACGCATGCCACTCAAGCCCTGGGCAACTGCATAGAATAGGTGCGGAGAGGCAGTGAACTTCCCAATCTGCTGTATCAAGCCCTCATTTACCAGCGCCAAACCTGCTGCCCAGATAGGAGCAGCCGCGCTGGTTCCGCCAACGGCTCCCCATTGTCCCTGAAAGTAGACGGCAAGGGCATCGGCGGCGGCTGATATATCGGGAAGCTGGCGATGATTGCCGTTGGCAAACGAATTATTGACGCCATTTGCGGCCTGCCAATCTGGGCGACCAAAGACCTGGCTATTGCCTCCACCACTACCCCACTGGTTTTTGCACCGGGAGAGATTTGATGCATCAGACCATACGACTTCATCCGCCCGGTTCTGATTGCCAGCGATCCTCAGAGTGGTGCCACCTACCGCGGTGGCCCAGGGATCGCTGGCCGGGAAACTGACCGAGAGGCTTCTATAGATGCCATCGGCGAAAGCTCCACAATCTCCACTGGCTATAAGAATACGCATATGTTCAACCTGGGTCAGCAGCCGCAGACTCTGATCAATCGCGCTGCGATCATTGCCGGTCATGTCACCCTCTGCGTCTCCCAGGCTTATACTGACAACACTGCCCGCATTCGCATTATTCGTGTTGTCATTGAGAATCTGTTGCAGTTCGTCGTTGACCTGCGACCAGATATCCCCATCGGAATTACCATCGGTCTGATAATCCACAATGTTGATAGAACGGGCCAGGCCCGAGACCATCTGGATATCTAACGCAGTCTCACCCAGCGCCTGGCTGGGTTGCCCATCAACATTCACAACATTCAATTTGCCTTGAAAGTTGATGCAATCAAAGTAGTTCTGGACATCATCCTGGTAGAAACCGTCTATCTCAACCAGGTTCACGGTCATATTCTCTCCATGCCAGCCCTTGTTCCAGAGCTGATCATATCCATAGGCATGCGCTACATCTCTTGGCAAGAGCGTCCCATCAAGTGGATTACAATCCTGCGCTGTGTGATGGCTTGATTGTGGGAAGGTAGCAGGCTGGAAAGTAAAAGCATGCTGCGGTGCGGAACTATAGTTGTCGAGTCCGGTAATCGCGGCTATAGAATCTACCAGGAAACGTGGTAATTTAGGCGGTGTAGCGGGCGCGAAAAAGGCGCGCCCATTGAACTGATGAATGACAAAATGCGTTTGCAACAGTTTGGCGAAGGTGCTGGCCTTCGCGTCGATACTGAGATGAGTACGCAGTTTACTCAAGTTCAAGACTATGCCACCAAGATTGAAGAAGTCTTTGATCCTTTGATAGGTTGCATCATCAATGCCAATCTGATTCGCCAGTTGTTCCAGGTGCGAAGGCTGGTGCGGATGCACCTGGCTGCTCAATTTATCGAGAAGTGACTGGTTGACCTTGAAGGTGATGCGCACATGCAATTTCGTCGCATCCGGCAAAGGCCCACTGACCGGCGAATTCAATCCCGGAGAAGGGATACCCAGGTCTATAGCCACAAACTGAAGTGGAGCAGGTGCCCCACAACTGGCCAATAGAGGTACGAATAGTAGGAAAAGGGCCAGAGTAATTATCGCCAACCGGCATAATGGCTGACGAGAATATCCATGTTTGAGCGTCTCATTATCCATATGGAGAATTCCTCCAGAACAACAGCAGGTACCGATTCGTTCTCAACCCATTGAGAAAAGCGCAATTTCACTGCGCCTTCTTGTATCACGGTTTGTTGACGAAAATCAGTTCACATCTATTGCTCCTGCGGAATATGCTATACTGAAATGCGTTCATCTATTCTGAGGTGAACTCTTATTTTCTGCGAACATATAAACAATCAAGGCAACATTATGCAATCATCTTCTCATCCGCAATTTGTGTTACCCATCAGCCGACCTGTGATGCGCTTTGGCGAGAACGAGCCGTGCGAATTACGATCAGTTGATAGCACGCTTGAACTGACTGATGATGATTTAGAGACCATTGTGAATATTTGCAATGAAAAGCTCATCTACAATCGCCTTTTTAAAGAAAGATTCAATGGAGAGATTTACTCGCTAGTACATGCGGAAAGGTTCTCAACATGGGCACGAGAGGGCTGGCAAAGAAACGAGTGGTTTATGTTTCTCATCAGAAATTCTGAGAAACGCATTATTGGAGCCATCGATATCAAATCCGCGATGATGGATGAGGCGGAGATAGGATACTGGGCCAGTTCAGGAAGCCCAGGAATAATGACGAATACAGCCATTGAGCTTTGCCACGTAGCAAAAGAAGCCGGATACCTCCGTCTATATGCTCTTATCGCACGAGCCATGCGAATTACGATCAGTTGATAGCACACTTGAACTGACTGATGATGATTTAGAGACCATTGTGAATATTTGCAATGAAAAGCTCATCTACAATCGCCTTTTTAAAGAAAGATTCAATAGATCATGCTGCTTAAAAGGTGATATCCGGCTCAAGAACGTGGTATAATACAGGAATTGGAAAGAATATTCTATAAATATATGAGGGATAGAGAGCATGCCAGAATTTAAGGTCGAGGCGCCATTCCAGCCAACTGGAGATCAACCCGAAGCTATTACTACATTAGTGGATGGTATACGAAAAAACTATAAGGATCAAACGCTGCTGGGAGTGACGGGCAGTGGGAAAACCTATACTGTTGCAAAGATAATTGAGCAGGTGCAAAAATCGACGCTGGTGCTAGCGCCCAACAAGACGCTGGCAGCGCAGCTTTACAGTGAATTTAAAGAATTTTTCCCCAATAATGCCGTTGAGTACTTTGTCTCCTACTATGACTACTACCAGCCGGAAGCCTACATTCCCCGTACCGATACTTACGTCGAAAAAGAGAGTATGCTCAACGAGGAGATCGAAAAGCTGCGGCTCTCGACGACGCGCAGCTTATTTGAGCGGAAAGATGTGTTGGGCAGTCCAGAAGAATACGGCGAAGTCGTCTTGACCCTGAAGATGGGAGAGGAACGCCGCCGGGATAAGATTTTACGGCACCTGACCGAGATTCAGTATGAGCGTAACGACGCAAATTTCATACGTGGGCGCTTCCGCGTGCGCGGCGATGTGCTGGAGATCTTCCCTGCCTACGAGGATGTAGCGGTGCGCATCGAATTTTTCGGTGACGAAATCGAGCGTATGACCGAAATCGATCCGCTTACGGGCGAAGTGCTGGGGAAGCGACAACGGCTGGATATCTACCCCGCCAAGCACTGGGTTACAACGCAGGAGCGTCTGAATAAGGCCATCGAATTGATTGAAGCCGAGTTACAGGAACGCCTGGAAGAGTTGGAGTCAGATGGCAAGCTGCTGGAAGCGGCGCGCCTGAAGCAGCGCACCAATTTTGACATCGAGATTGTCGAGAACTATTCGCGCCACCTGGCAGGACGCGGACCGGGAGACCAGCCCTGGACACTCATGGATTACATGCCAGATGATTACCTGCTGGTGGTAGACGAATCTCACGTTGCATTGCCACAGGTGCGCGGCATGTTCGCGGGCGATCGCTCGCGCAAGCAGGTACTCGTTGACTATGGCTTTCGCCTGCCGTCCGCGCTTGATAATCGCCCCCTCACCTTTACGGAGTTCGAGCAGCAGATCAACCAGGCGCTTTTCGTTTCCGCGACTCCTGGTCCCTACGAATACGAACACAGCGCCGCCATTGCGGAACAGGTCATTCGCCCGACCGGGCTGCTCGATCCTGAGATCAGCGTACGCCCCACCAGGGGACAGATCGATGACCTTCTGACAGAGATTCGCAAACGTACCGAGAAAAAGCAGCGCGTACTTGTCACTACTCTGACTAAGAAGATGGCGGAAGATCTGGCTGACTATATGCAAGAGATCAATATCAAGGTGCATTACCTGCACTCTGAAATTGACACGATTGAGCGCATCGAAATTCTGCGCGACTTGCGCCTGGGTGTCTACGACGTGGTGGTTGGCATTAACCTGCTGCGTGAGGGTCTCGACCTACCAGAGGTTTCGCTGGTCGCCATCCTCGACGCTGATAAAGAGGGATTCCTGCGCTCGGATAGGTCGCTGATCCAGACCATAGGGCGCGCCGCCCGTCATATTGAAGGCAGCGTGATTATGTACGCCGACACTATAACGAAGTCGATGGAACGGGCAATCGATGAGACCAATCGCCGCCGCGCACGACAAACAGCTTTCAACGAGCGCAACAGTATTACCCCGCGCGGCATTACGAAAGATGTCAGGACCCTTTCGGAACGCATCAAGGCTATGAGCGGCGTGAACGTCGAGGCAGCGGCTGATGGCAAAGCGGTTGCGTTAGCACTGGCAGGCATTCCAAAAGATGAGGCGCTTCGCTTGATTAAAGACCTGGAATCTCAGATGCGTAATGCGGCGAAACAACTGGAATTTGAGAAGGCGGCGCAGTTGCGCGACCAGATTATCGAGATACGTCGCTCGATGATCGAGTAAAGTACGTTACCCTGCCATATTCGTAGGGGAGTATACATGGGGACTCAGGATACCGCTCAACCCGTTTCTGGAAATACAAAGGATGTAGGGGCGCAATTCATTGCGCCCTTAAGGGTTAATGATATCGGTAATGTTCGAGGGCGCAATGAATTGCGCCCCTACATTTGGTTATGTATTGTCGTCATGTTTCTACTCATGGCCTGCACTACCTCAAGCTCAATGCCCACAAGTACCAAGACCAAACAATCCATCTCCACGAATAACGGCACGATCACGTATAGCGCCAGTCCGCAGGATGTCCTCATACGCACATTTTATGGCGGGGGCAAACTGGGAACCTTAGAGTTCAGTCCTGAGATCAGCATTTACGGCGATGGAAGCTATATTCTTGGTCCAGGGCTGCAAATGCACGAGGGACAATTGAATAGTGCGGCGCTGCAACAACTCCTGCACACTCTGGTCGATACAGATGGATTACTCAAGCTCAGTCGCCAGCAGTTTTACGATATTCCTGACCAGAATGCGACACAATTGCAATTGACGCTCAACGGCACGCATTATACTTATTTGTATGGCGCATTCGGCAACCTTCAGGAGAGCGCGCAGGATATCGACGGGTATCGGCGACTAGGCATGGCTTTAACGAGCATTCGAGATGCATTGAATGGCTCAACCCATGCCTATGCCAGCCAGAACATGATCTTACTCGTCCGCCAGGATTTTAGCCCGGACCTGGCACAAAACATTCCTTATTGGGCATTCCAGGATTTTCGCCTGGGTGATGTCGCCATCTATGAATGTGGTGTGACGCCACAAGATATCAATGGCCCTAATGCTGATTCGGGCTGCCTGACCTATACTTCTCCTCGTAATGTAATAGGACTCAGTACACAACAATTGCAGGCGATTACGGCACTGATGCACGACCAACATCAAGGCGTATTTCTTGAAGGGGGGATTTACTACAGCGTGGCGTTACGGCCATTATTGCCCGACGAATTACTGCAAATGAGGGTCGCCATGCTGGGCAGTGGGGAATTAAGCTATACCGGCATACCGCTGCACGAAGGGCCAGTGCCAACTCCTGCGCCAACTCCGAGGGGCGGGTAATCAATAGTGCTAGATGGTCGCCATGCCTGACGGGGTGTGATATACTATATATAGGGCGCTACCTTCACACATTCCTTCAGGACATTAGCGCGTAAAATTTGGAGCGAGGGCGGAAAGACCGACGGGAACCTCATAGTATGGAACTTGCCAATCCGTCAACCCCGTAAAAGTAAACCTCATCTAGGCCAATTTGGAAAGGACACATGACCAAAAATTTCGACAAGCAGTCGCGAGACGACGAGCGACCGTACTCGCGCAATTCATCCTCCGGCAGGTATGGAGAAGAGCGGTCTCCCAGGCCTGCCAGACCCCGACTTAACCGTAATATAGTAGACCGGGCATGGGAGAATGGCGCACGCCAGAACCATGCTGATTACCGCGCGCGCAACCCGCATGGTCCAAACAACGCTCAACATGGTCAGCCGCCACGTGATAACTGGCGAAGTCACCAGCAATCTGATCAGCCTTCCGCTCAAAACAGTCGCGATAACCGCAAGCCCTACAAGCCCTATGGAAACCGCCAGGATGATCATCGACAGAGTGAGCGCGCTCCCAATCGCTACCAGGGATCGCGTCCGCGTTCTTTCGATTCTGGCGGGCGCAAGTTTGACGAGCAGCAGTATGATGAGCGTCGCGGCAATACCCCCAGGCCCTCGAGCGGAGCGCCACGTCCTGGGTACCGTGATACATCACGTTATCCCAATAACCGTCCACCGGCACGTGATTTCAACCGTGACAACGAGCGCGGGCAAGGACGCCCTTTCGAGCGAGAGGAACGGCCTGCTCGACCATACAATCGTGATAATCGCCAACCTCCCCGCTATGACCGGGATGACCGCCAGGAGCGCCCTTACAATCGCGATGAGCGTCCACCTCGTCGTTTCGAGCGTTTCGACCGGGAGAGTCGCAACTCGCGTGGATATGATCGCGGCAGGCGGCAGGGACGCGGCGAAGGACAACCCGACTCGCACAATCCCCGCTGGCAGAGCCGTCCAGAGCGGTTTACGCCTCGACCGCGGCAATTTCAAAGTCCGGCGCCAGGGCGCGAACAGTTCGAAGGTGATTACGAACATTTTGATGCGCGTAATGCTCTCCCCGAGGTCGAAGAACGCGAGGTAACACGCTTGCCCGATGGCCGTGTGCTGAAAGGCCCGCGCGAGGTACAACAGAGAGATGCCGAATTCTGGACAGGTGTGAACGAAGAGACTACGTCTCTGATGCCACACACCGAGCCACGGGTGAACACCGATGAAGGTGAAGCGGAAGAACGCGAGACCGCATCTGACTCCTCTGAGTCCATTGAAGCAGTTGAGCCGGTCGATTCATCGCCGAGCGAGAAAAAGCGGAAAACTCGTACACGTGCTGCCAGCTCGGTAGTACGCACTAGAAAAACCGCTGGCAAGAAGAAGGCTACGGGTGCAGGTCCTGCGAAAAGCAAGCCTTCACAACGCGGATATAAGTGGCCGACATCGGAATAACTGGCATGCTGTACCCGAGCTATCTCAATCTCTATGAAACAGGCGAACTGGCAGAGCGCGCAGCCGCGGCCTGGGAGGTTTTGCGAAGCTGCACTATCTGCCCACAGAACTGCCGCTGTAATCGTATCGCAGGCAAGACGGGCGTATGCAGGTCTGGTACCGAGGCCATCGTCGCATCCTGGAACGTTCACAGGAGAGAAGAACCACCTATTACCGGCACACGAGGAGCAGGCACCATCTTCTTCGGCTATTGCCAGGCGCGCTGTACCTACTGCCAGAACTTCTCCTTGAGTCAGGGAGGATTGGGGCATCGCGTCGGGCCAGAACGCCTGGCCGATATGATGATGTACCTGCAGAAGAAAAAATGCCATAACCTGGACCTGGTGACACCCACACACTTTGTACCACAGATTCTGGCCGCGCTGGTCGTCGCCTGTGGGAAAGGTCTGCGCCTGCCAATAGTGTACAACTGCGCGGGATACGAAAACCTGGAAACGTTGCAGTTGTTGGATGGGGTGGTCGATATTTACCTGCCCGATTCCAAATACTCCGATAACAAAAATGCGCTGCGTACTTCCAAGATGCCGCATTACGTCGAGTCAAATCAGATCACCCTGCGTGAGATGTACCGCCAGGTGGGGCCATTAGAACTCGACGAGGAGGGTATCGCGCGGCGCGGCTTACTGATTCGCCACCTGGTAATGCCAGAAGACATCTCTGGCACGCGCGAGGTGCTGCGCTGGATCGCGGAAGAACTGGGGCCTGATACACCCGTGAGCTTAATGGACCAGTATTTTCCGGCCTGGAAAGCGGTTAATGACCCCATCTTGAACCGGCGCCTGACCTGGATAGAGTACCGGGCCGCGATGGATGCGTTGGAAGATTTGAATTTGACCGCCGGGTACGTGCAAGAAGACCTGATGGAACTCGATGAAACCTCCAATGTCTAGAGATGGCTACCGCGTGCTATAATCTGAAAAAGCATCAAAAACCCAGGGGTACCTTGAGAGGCGGCGTACAATGTGTACGGCCCGCTTCTCTTTTAGTCAAGTGCCATACCACCGAAATGGAGAGTTCCCATGAATGACACGGCCACTTTGAGCCGCTTATTTGCCGGTATTCAACCTGATTTGGACCAGGTAGATGCTACTTTTCAGGAGCGAGCTACCTCCGGGCTTGATATCCTCAATTCAGCCTCAATGCACGCGCTCGGCTCGCCCGGCAAACGTCTTCGCACGGCGCTTACCTTGCTTTCAGGGAAACTCAATTCGTACCGCTTCGACAAGCTGCTACCACTCAGCGTTGCCTTTGAGATGGTGCATCTTGCGACGCTTATACACGACGACATTGTTGATAATGCTTTGACCCGCAGGGGCAATCCGACGGTGAACGCCCTCTGGGGAAACAATATCGCTATTCTGCTCGGCGACTATTATTTCGCGAAAACTGCCGGATTGATCGCCGATATCAATGATAACCGCATCGATCACCTCTTTTCAGATACGGTCGCGACCGTATGCGAAGGCACGATTCTGGAGATCATGACCGCCGGTCGCATCGATCTTACCACCCAGAGTTACTATGAGAAAATCAGTCACAAGACCGCGTGTCTGATCGCGGCCTGTTGTAAAGGAGGAGCTATCGTTAGCATGGCTTCCGATGAAGACATTCGCTTTTTGTATGATTATGGCATGAACCTCGGCATTGCTTTCCAGATCATCGATGACATCCTTGACTACACAGAAGATCAAGCGACCATAGGCAAGCCCGCGGGCAACGACTTGCGGCAGGGTATGGTGACACTCCCGTTGATCTACGCCTTGCAGGAGCAACCGTTAAACGGGCGTCTTCAACAGATACATAACGTTCTCAACGGAACGCCGCATACAGAAGAGGATATTCTTTCAATCGTCAAGTGGGTAGTAAATGGGGTTGGCGTACAACAGGCGCAGGACGACGCTGCTCAGTATGCGGCAAAGGCGCGGGAGTCGCTCTATCACTTTTCACAATCAGCAGATCGCGATATACTCGATGAGCTGATCGACTTTGTCATCAGCAGGAACCATTAGCGGACGGCCAACCTTCATTTTAATGGACAGACAAATCGCTTGAACCCTGGCGCTTGAAAAAAGAATGGGCGCAGTGTATGCGCCCATTCATGCCTGTGTCATTCGGTTATGAGAATGTCTGACTCAATATTACCAGGACGATGAAGCACACCAGAATCGCGCTCAATAAGAGGGCTGCGTTGACCCTGTCGTCGCTGGCTTTCATAGGAGGCAAATCTTCCGGCCTGGGTAGGAGAAGAACCCGTTCCTCATCCGCATCATCCGTAGTCAACCGGATTGGTAGAGGCGGCAGCAGATCATTGGCATTGCGCTGTGGAGCTTCTTGCACTCGCTGTCCATTCCTTGAAGCGGGCGCCGGTGAGTAGTTGCCAGCAGATATGCTACTGCTTACCGCGTTGCCATTGCTGGAAGACACCAGCGAACCGCTCACCGAACGTAGGGCCAACAAATCCTGGCGCAGTTCGGATGGACGTTGATAGCGCTGGTTCGCAACGGCACGCAGACCTTTTGTCAGGATCGCATCAAATTCGCTTGAAAGGGCGTGGTTGATACGCTGCGCCGGTGGTATGCTGCCACTGATGCCGGTGGGTACAACCCCCGTTGCCGCATGATACGCTGTCGCGATTAAGGAATACATATCTGTACGCGCATCCACCACACCGCGCACGAATTCGGGCGCCGCGTAGGGCGAAAGGCGCGAACGTTCCATACCAGCAATGAACTGTGTCGCACCTCCAGCCAGCACAATGGAGAAGTTAGTGAGAAAAAAGTGTGACCCATTACGCCCCACAACGATATGTTCCGGGCGAATAAGCCCATGTACTATTTGCGGCGACTGCTGCGACAACAATTCCAGTACTTCCGTCATCTGAAGACAGCATTCAATCACCTCCTGCTCCGAGAGCGGGCGTCCGCTGTAGCGCAGGCGTTGGTATAAGGATTCACCCTCGATCGGCTCAAATACAAAGAAACTGCGTCCCTGGTCGCTGAACGCATCCCATAATGCAGGGATACGCGGATGTCTTCCCACATTTGCCAGGGTTATAGTAGCAGTGCGCAAAATCGACTGTGTCATGACCGATGTGCCTTCGGGCAGCATGACCTCGCAGATCGTTACCAGCCCGCCAGCGCGGTGGGAGTCTTTACCAACCCAGGTAGCCTCAAATACGCCGGATAACCAATCCTGGCGTTCCTGCAGTTCCTGCAAACGATAGCGGTTGCCGCGCAAAAGGGCCCCGGGAAGCAGAGGACGTGTGCTCGATGGCTGGGGTGCCATCCTGGTCGGCGCATTCATGCCTTGCTGCTGGAAAGCTATGCCGGATTGCTGCATACGTGATGCCGAATTTCCAACCCCATTAGCGTGCGGTTGCGATGATGGAAGAGTTACGTCTTGTTGCAAATAATCTGTTGTTCTATATCCTGGCTGCGAAGGTGATGGGCGCTGGCCGCGGTTCTGAAACGACAGCGTATCCATGCCAGCAGGGGGCGTTTGAGGAAAAGCTTGCCCGGCGTGCATATCTCTTGGAGTTGATACTCTCCTCAAAACATTCTTTTCGAATGCAGGTCTCACCGTCATATCTGTAGAAGAAGTTGGAAAATTTGCATCCTGTTTAGGCAGATGCGGTGGAATAGTATGGGATAACGGAGCTGAATGCATTGGGCGCGGAGTATTGGGTAGTGCCTGGGAAGATAGTCCACCCGATTGTGACCTCACAACTGGCATACTCCCTGATTGCTGCCGCATGGGCGGCGGATTGCCCGGCTGCCGCTTCAACATTGGCATGCTACCAGACTGCTGCTGATTGAAACCTGGTACTCTACCAGGTGATACCTTGCCCCTCTGCAGAGGAGTAGAGAAATTCGCTGCCGATCCTGATGGATTGGATGTGCGGACAGTAAACCCACAACTTGAGCAAGAACTCTTAGTTGTATCCCATTCGTCGCCACAACGTGGACATAACATGGTGTACCTCTCTTTGTGCCTCAGTGACTGACACTGTAAAATCCCCCGGGTTGGACTACTGCACACTACGGTCTGTGTTACTGGACATTTACCTGAAAATAACAAACCCAAGGCAAGCACACCTCGGGATCTTCCAATCAGAACTTGATGAGTATGCTCTCGCATCTGTATAGTAGTCAAGAACATGCAAATCTGTCAATAGTTCTTACCCAATATTACTATTGCTAGACGATGTTGCTCATTTGAGATTACGTCCGATAGGCGCTAATCCGGCGAGAAATCCTTCCAGCGCTTTGGCCAATTCATACAACTGGGTCGCTTCGGCTATCGAGACTTCGTGATTAGCGTGAGCTACCTGGTAAAGCAATTGCACGGCTGGATGCCTGGTAGATGCGCTGGGCTCATGAGAGAGAGAACCCAGCAATGAGGCACGCATAGCATCCACGCTGGCATTTACTTCATCCAGGTTGGCAATATCGATGAAGCTAGCGGGTTTGGGCTGATTCCTTCCCTGGCTTCTTCCTCCCCGGCTCGCTTCCCATTGGCGACGGGCCTGTTTTCCTGCGGAGCAGTAACAAAATTCGGGCTGGCTAGAATCTGAATTTTGCAATCCTGTATCATCACAAATCGGGCAGATAGGCATAAGCGGCCTCCTCAATCACAGTCGTTTGCGGTACACACTATGCACTATACCATATCTGCCCATGTTTCAGATAGTACTCGATTTCCACCTCTGATGCTTGTCTGTATCAGCATCTTGTATCAGGAGAAATGTTTTGACACGCTATGACAATCGCACCTGACCACTCAGGTAATCTTTGAGCATACGTTCACAATCGAAGGCCATTTTTCCCAACACTTCCTCTGGGGTGCGCCAGCACGGTTCACCTTCGCCAGAACCATGCGCGGTACCTTCGACGATGCTGCCTTTATAGGTGATAGCAACCGCGCGAAAACGCGGGTCGCGGCCAAGGGCAGAATAGACGCCCACCAGTCCGGTAATCTTCACCATGTAGCCCGTCTCTTCGCACGCCTCGCGCAGCACACATTGTTCGACGGTCTCCTTGTGGCGCACGATACCGCCCGGAATGGTATAGCCCAGACCATCCGATCTATCTATCAGCAGAATCTTGCCATCTTGCTCAATAATGATGCCCGCGCCGAGTAAGGGAGAAATTTGCCCCAACGTGAGAATGACGATGACGCGAAATATGAGTCCCGCCAATATGCCCTTAATCTTTTCTTTCATTGTCGATGACATCTCCCTTCTTGGCATCCACTTCATGCTCAGGCACAGGTTGTCGCGCTTCTATTTCTGTATTGTTTGGTAGCAATTGGCTAGCAATTTGTTCAGCCATTGCACAAAAAGCCAGGGATACAGGTGATTCGGGCATACTCACTACCACCGGCTGCCCGCTATCCCCACTTCTAGCTGTGGCCGGATCGAGTGGAATGGTACCAAGGAGAGGCAGCTGGTACAATTGCGAGTGGGCCTCGTTGCTGGCAGGAAAAACATCTATACGCTCGCCGCAGTGCGGGCAGAGAAAGCCCGCCATATTCTGTACCAGCCCTAAAATGGGGACTCCAGCGCTCTGGAACATGCCTAACCCTTTGGCGGTATCAATGCGAGCAATATCCTGCGGGGTCGTCACAAGAATAGCTCCATCAAGCTCCAGTTCCCGGCACAGCGTGGCCTGGGGCTCGCCATTGCCGGGAGGCAGGTCGATCAGCAAATAGTCCAGCCTTCCCCAGTTCACGGTGTAGAGGAGTTGGCGAATGAGCATTCCCAGCACATCCGGCATGGGCGCCACCGCCTGTTCTTCGCCGATAAAGAAGCCAACCGACATCACCTTGACGCCATAACGCAGCAAGGGCTGGAGCATCTGCTCAGGCGCAAGTTTGCCGCGATGCCCCAGCGGCAACGTGGCTTTCCAGCCCTGGCTCTCACCACGCTTGCGCACACCCAGCATCATGGGCACGCTGGGGCCATAGGCATCGGCGTCGAGCAAACCAACCTGCGCCCCGCGCTGTGCCAGGGCAACGGCGAGATTCACGCTGACGGTTGATTTACCCACGCCTCCCTTGCCACTGCCGACGACCAGGAGGTGAGTCACCTGCTCTACATGCCCTCGTTGTAAACGTCCTTGCAAACTTTTCCTCCACGCTGTTCTAGACGTATGCTTCGATTTCTTTGCTGTTTGCAAGTATAAAGGCGTAACGTGCATTTGGCAAGGTCGCGAGGATATTAACACAAGTTGCGCTTGCCAAACTATCTCAGGAGTAGCTATGATACTAACATACACAGTGATTGATAAATGTTGTTCTTGGAGAATACCGCATGTACCGCCTGCTGGCAATAGACCTCGATGGAACCCTGCTCTCCCCGCGACCCCATAAACAGATTACCGAGCGTACTCGTCAGGCGTTATTTCAGGCTGTTGAGGCCGGGGTGACTGTTGTGATTGCCACGGGCCAGAACCTGGCAGTACTCCAAAGTATCTGCGGAGATTTACCTCTGAATGGCCCACAAATCATCGAGAATGGAGCGGTCATCGCGGATATACATAGCGGCCAGATTTATCACCATAAGCATATACCCACTCAGCACATCCTACCTGTCCTGAGGCTACTACGCTCCTCTGGCTTCTACCGTGCCTACCATACGATCCACCGCGTGTATGTCGATCAGGATACACCGCGCGCTCGTGAGTGGTACCGCCCTCCAGTGCCTCCGGTAATCGAGATAGACGATCTCGCCAGTCTTTATCCCCTGCCGTGTGTCAAAATCGTGGGAATTGCGGAAGAGACCCTGATCCGCGCAAAACGGAGCGAATTTGAGCATCTTTTTGAAGGACAACTGTATGTGACGCAGTCCGCTTTTGATTTGATAGAGTTCCTGCACCCCGAAGTGTCAAAAGGCAACGCCCTGCAAGCGATCGCCGCCGATCTGGGCATTGCGGCAGAAGAAGTGGTTGCTATTGGCGATAACCACAATGATATCGGCATGCTGCGCTTCGCAGGCCTGGGTGTTGCTATGGGCAATGCGCACGACGAGGTAAAAGCGGAAGCGGATTATGTCACGCTTAGCAATGCCGAAGATGGCGTTGCTGCCGTTATCGAAGACATTATCTTACCTTGAATACAAACATACCCCCATCACACGCGAAAAATAAGAATGGTAACCGCGTAAAATGGGGACATCGCGGTATAGATTTGAGAGGCCCGCAGAATGAAAGAATTTCGGGTTGTCAGCCCGTAGAGCAGCAGCGCCAGGGGCAGCCCGGTGGATAGGCGTCCGGCAGAGGTGAGGTCCGCATAAGATAGGCGAGCCATGAAAGTAACCAGGAGCAGATTCATGAGCCAGATGAGCAACTCCGGGCTCCAGTGGGGACGCATTACCTCCACTGCTGCCAGCAGCCAGCCGCTTACGGTTGGAATGAACAGCAGGAAAATCAACGGCAAAAATCGCTGCCATATATCTGTGTCGCCAGAGAAAAAGAACATACCGGCAAAAGGTATGTGCTCGAAAGGCGGGGCATACGTGATCCCCGTCTTCCCAAAAATGATCCATAAGAGCGCGTATTCTATGCCCAGGGGTACTATTGCCAGTCCGATGAATTGTGCAGCATCCTTCCATTGAGCGCGCAGTAGAAAGAAAATAGCATACCCTAGAGGAAATAAAATTGCCGTTTCCCGTGACAACGTGGCCAAACCCATGAGTAGAGCAGCCCACGTGAGATGTTCTTTTTCCAGCAGCAAGAGGCCAATGCAGACCAGCAAATAGGCGAAAGGCTCGGCGGTATCAAAAACCAGAGATGATGTCTGCCCATAATACAGACCTACGGCGAGACTGAACCAGGGCGATAATCCATGTTTAACCAGCAGGCGAGAAACGATCTCGACGCTCAGCACGATCGATAGAAAGTTGACGAGCAGGAGCATATAGGGAATGAGATCTACCTGCCCCAGGCTCAGCACACGCACAACCAGGGGAAATACCAGGCGTTGATAGCGATAGGGAACGTTGTCCATAAACGCTTGCGCCCCAAGCGGGTCGCGGGCAAGCTGATAGTAAAATTGCCCATCATACCCTACTGTACCAGGCCGCTTATGCTGCGTCCAATAGGTACCCAGGTGTACAAAGTCAAGCGCGCTGTAGCCATGTATGATCGAAAATAGGCACAGAAATGCGGCATACAAAAGAGCGACTACTACTGAGGGCCTTAGCATACGAACTATGTTCGATGAGCGAAATGGCACAGCCAATGGCCCCAGTAGAGTCGTCTTTTCTTCAGAGGCTCGTGCGTTAGATGATCTGAAGTTCCCTGCCCACTTTCTCAAAGATGTCGAGCGCCTTTGACAGTTCATAGCGTGTATGCAGGGCCGTCACAATAGTACGCACGCGGCACTTATCGGCTGGCACGGTGGGGAAGACGATGCCCTGCGCAAAAACGCCTTCCTGGAAGAGCCGGTTACTGAACTTCATGGCTAACGCGCCCTCACCCACGATCACAGGCGTAATGGGAGTTTCGCTCTTGCCCGTATTGAAGCCAAGCTGCTCCAGGCCACTCTTGAAGAAGGCGGTATTTTCCCAGAGACGTTCGACCAGGCTGGTATCTTCTTCGAGGATATCCAGCGCCGCGATACAGGTGGCGACTACTGAGGGTGGATGCGAGGTGCTGAACAGGACAGGACGCGCGCGCTGCAGCAAGAAATCGCGCATATCCTGGCTGCAGGCCACATAGCCTCCGAGCGCGCCAATGCCTTTGGAGAGCGTACCGATTTGCAAGGCGACGCGGCCATCCAGCCCGAAATGGCTGACGCTGCCGCGACCGTTCTTGCCAAGCACGCCGCTGGCATGGGCATCGTCCACCATCACAAATGCGCCATACTCTTCCGCCAGTTCCACAATCTCCGTCAGGGGGGCGATATCACCATCCATGCTAAAGACGCCATCGGTGACAACCATGACTTTGCTCGCGCCCTGTGACTCTTCCAGGGCGCGGCGTAGGCCTGCCATATCTTTGTGCGGATAGATCTTGCGCGGCGTTTTACCCAGGCGAATACCATCGATGATACTGGCATGATTCAGCTCATCGCTGACAATGATATCGTCGCCCTGCATCACAGCGGAGATCACTCCCAGGTTCGTCGCATAACCCGACTGGAACGTCAAGGAAGCCTCTGTATGCTTGAAACGCGCCAGTCTCTCTTCCAGTACATTGTGCAGGGTCATGGTACCGGCGATGGTGCGCACCGAGCCAGAACCAACGCCGTAGCGTTCAATGGCCTTGATCGCTGCTTCGCGCAGGCGGGGATGCACCGTCAATCCCAGGTAGTTATTCGAGGAAAGCGTGATAACCTCGTGTCCATCGATAATGACGGTGGCCTTCTGCTCCGTCTCCAGCACGCGAGGCAGGTGGAAGACGCCCTTCGCGCGCAGCGCGTCCAGTTCGTTTTTCAGGTAAGCTTGCAGTTTATCCATTCAAATCCCTCTTAATTCATTGTAATTTTGTAGGGGCGCAATTCATTGCGCCCTCTTGGGAAGGCGTTTTGTTGTGGTGAGGGCGCAATTCATTGCGCCCCTACATGAAAAGATCATGAAAATGTCATGACGATCTTCCCACAGTCACCAGATTTCATGATCTCCATGGCGTCATGAATTTGTTCAAAAGGCAACGTATGCGTAATCACCCGCTTGAGGTCGAGTTGACCGGATTCGAGAATACGGCGCGTGCGGTACCAGGTGTCGAAGATGCGTCTACCTGAGATGCCCAGGACGGTTGCGCCCTTGAAAATGATATCGTTGGCAAGGTCAAGCTCAACCATGTTCGCTGGAATGCCCAGCAGCGAAATGCGCCCACCGCTGCGCAGCGCCTTAAAGCCCTGGCGGATGGCGACGGGATGACCCGACATTTCCAGCACGACATCGACACCGAGGCCATCAGTGATATCGAGTATCTGCCGCACCGGATCAACTTCGCGCGGGTTGATGATATAGTTGGCTCCCATCTCGGCGGCTATATCGAGCCGCTTGTGGTTGGGTTCAATGGCGAAGATGGTGCTGGCCCCCGATATTTGAGATAGGCCCACTGCCCAGAGGCCGATTGGTCCGCAGCCAAAGACGGCAACCGTCATATCGGTGATATCACCGGCGAAGGTGGCGTGGACGGCGTTGCCAAATGGCTCTTGAATCGAGGCGACGCTGTGGTCGATTTCTTTGCCCGTTTTCCAGGCGACGCTTTCAGGAATGGCGATGTACTCGGCGAACGCGCCGTCGCGGTCTACTCCCAGTATCTGCACGTTCCGACAGACATGGGCCTGACCGGTGCGGCACTGGTAACAGTGACCACAGGTGATATGCGTTTCTGCAGCTACAAAATCACCAGGAACAAGTTGTGTGACCTCGCTGCCGACCTCGACGACTTCACCGGCAAATTCGTGGCCGAAGATACGCGGGGTCTGCATGCGATGCTGCGCCCACGCGTCCCAATCATAGATATGCATGTCTGTGCCGCAGATGGAAGCGGCTTTCACCTGCACCAGCACATCACGCGGGCCAATCTGAGGTATATCTACCAGGGCAACCGTTGCTCCAGGCGCCGCCTCGGCTTTGAGGGCCGCCTTCATTTTTCCGTTCATTCTATCCAGGTCCTCCAGGATTATTAATAATAGCCAGCCACCACGTAGGTCGCACTATCGTAATTATGCGTCTTCCTCATGGGGAATGCAAGCACTAACGCCGGGCGTTTGTGTTCATGCTTACTTTCCTTCTCACCAGGTGCCATGCTTACTACAACAAATCTCGCTCTTATGAGGTACAATTTCATTAATGGAATACACCTGGATTACTCTATTATCTCATGTATGAGGAACCTATGACGAACAGCAACCAACCACTACTTGAAGTTGGGCTGATCATTCCAGCATTCACCCTGCCCGGCGCGGATGGCATGCCTCATAGTCCCTGGGACTACAAACAACGTGAGCACCTGGTGCTGCTCTTTACACGAAGTTCGCTTACAAGCGAGAGCCGGGGGCTATTACGGGCCTTTGCACAACGATACGCCACTTTTCGTGAGGAGGAGTGCGCGATCCTGGCAATTTCGCCGGATACGGTCATCACCAACTTGCAAACGCAGGAGATATTACACCTGCCTTTTGCTCTGCTTGCCGATCCTAAAGGAGAGGTCATTTCGCGTTATACGCAATGGAATGACGATGCTCGCACCTGTCACCCCAGTATCCTGATCGTGGACCGCTATAACGCTTTGTACCAGCAGTGGATAGCTGAAAATGAAGCGAATCTGCCAGCTATTGAGGAACTGCTGGAATGTTTGCGCTACCTCAATAAACTGTGTACGCCTTGAAAGAGGAGAAATGAAGCCCAACCATGCAGATAGTTCGGGGAAAAATGCTGCTCTGGTTATTTTTATTGGGAGCAACGCTCGGTACGATGCTTGATGCGTTGCATGTCTATAGCAAGGTGGAACGCTATGCATCACCCGCGTTTTTCGGGCTGGCGTGGTGGGTTCCCTTGCTTTTTGGAGCCGCGATTGTCATCATCGTCTATTCTCATCCCCTGGTCGATCCCCTGCTACACCACAGGCGCCACCGGCCACTTCTCAATAGCATCATCGCGCTGGCATGGATACCGCTCGCGTATCTGATCAGCGCAAGTGTATTCGATACATTTACGAAAACGGGGCTGCTGCTGCTCATCTACATAAACTTCTGGCTCCTGACAAGGGGCGGTTGGCAAACTATCGTTTTGTCGCTCGTGACAGCCATTACAGGCACTCTGATTGAGATGATCCTGGTGGCAGCAGGGGCATTCTCATATCTGCATCCCGATCTCCTCGGCGTTCCCTACTGGCTCCCCTGTATATATGCCTGCGCCTCACTCGCGTTGGGAGACCTGGGAAGATCGCTTTTTTACTCTTCTGGAGGTACGCTTTGAAGCCATTAGATCAAGAAGAAGCCTGGACCCTGGATACGTTGCTAGTACACGGCAGCCAAAAACACGCGATTACGCAGAACTCCGGCACCCCAACAGTACAACCCATTTATCCCAGCACCACCTATCTGCATAGTGACATAGAAACGCTCGACCAGGCGTTCAGCGGCCAACTCCCCTCGGGCGAGAAGGCCTATGTCTACGCGCGGCAGGGCAATCCGAATGCGCAGACGCTCGAAAACGTGCTCGCGGAGGCTGAACATGGGGTTGACGCTGTCGTTTTTGGCTCAGGCATGGCAGCTATCCACGCCGCGCTGTTGACTGCAGGACTGGCTCCTGGAACAAAGATACTGGTAGCACAGGACCTGTATGGCCCAACCATTGGCATGTTACGCACGCTCTTCGTTCCTATCGGGATTGAGATGGTCTTGCGCGACCTGTGCTGTCCGAATGTTGGGGAGATCATCCGAAACGAGCAACCCGATGTGATCTACGTGGAAACGCTCTCCAACCCACTGGCGAAATTGATCGACCTGGATGCGATCAGCGCTGCCGCTCAGGAGGTTGATGCTGTTACGATTGTCGATAGCACCTTCACGACGCCCTACCTGGTCAGGCCCATCGAACACGGCTTTGATCTCGTTGTTCACAGCGCGACGAAGTACATGGGTGGTCATGGTGATACAACGGGCGGAGTGGTCATTTGCGCGAAAAATGCGTACGTCCAACAGGCGCGCACATACGCCACCATGCTGGGGGCTATGCTCAGTCCATTTGATTGCTACCTTGTGATGCGAGGCTTGAAAACACTGGCGCTGCGCATGGAACGTCACTGCTCCAATGCCCTGGAGGTCGCACGCTTCCTGCAATCACATCCGGCGGTTGAACGGGTGCATTATCCTGGACTGCCTGACCATCCACACCACAGCCTGGCATCAAGACTCTTTCGCCAGGAAAAATTTGGTGGCCTCCTGGCTTTCGAGCTAAAGGGGCAATCGCGTGAAGCGGCGTCTCGTTTTATGAACAGGCTCCAACTCTGCCTGCCGGCGACCACGCTCGGCGATATCTATTCCGAGGCAAGCTACCCGCCAATTTCCTCGCACCGCAACTTGACCCCCATCGAACGCCAGCAGATTGGCATTACCGATGGCTGCATCCGTCTCTCGGTCGGCATCGAAGATGTCGGCGACATTATAAAAGATTTGGAGCAGGCGCTCATTTATTGATTGCGCCCAAAGTAACTGCCGCGTTTGCGCGTGGTTGTGTGGATGAAGCGTTCTGATTCTTCGGCAATGGTTTTACCGGTGAGAATCACTTCGTGCGCCCAGAGTAAATCGGAGCCTAGTACCTCGGCACGTCCATGTTCCAATGCATGCATGGTGCCGCCAATACAAATTTCGCGAAAATGACTGCCGGGATACTTCAAGAATTTTGGCGCGATGGGAGCGTGTTCTTTCTCGCGGTAAGCGTCACCCAGGAAATGAGCCAGCAAGCGCACCGCTAGCTCGACATCCTCCACCAGGCCGATTTCGATCATGACATCGATACGCCCGGTGCGGTCGCGAATACGCGAATCGATTTTTTCAGGATCGTTTGTCGTGGCCAGCAGCAGGGTTCCCGCCGGATTATCGGGTGTCGCCACGCCGTCGAGTGTGTTTAAGATCAGTTGCAGTTCTGTGGGATTAGAAACGAACAGCTCAAAATCTTCGACCAGAACGAGCGAGGGGAGTTGACTTTCTTCGGCCAGGCTCAGGGCAAGGGAAACTTGCTGCCATGCGCTGGTATTACGGGCATAGGGAGGAGCGCTCACATAGAACACCAATCCGCCCTGCCCGGCATGATAGGCCCCCTCTGCTTTGAGCACGGTTGTTTTGCCTGTTCCGGGCGGGCCAATCAGCAACACTTTGCGCAAGCGCGGCATACGCAGCGCGGCATAGCGTTTCAGCATCTCTTTGTCGAAGATGTGACGCTGCGCCATGACATGGGTTAAGGTGGCAGGCGGCAGGACAATGTCATCGTAGGAGCCATTTTTGATGACGTCCGCCAGTTCGTTGCTACCACCAATAATTTCAATGGAGCCGCGCCGTTCACGACGCCAGATGCTATCATGCAGATCATCCAGCAGTTTGAGAAAAGCCAGCCATTCATCCTGATGCCCAGGGGGAACCGCGTTCAGGGTATGCGAATCGTTGTTATCCGAGTCGTAGAAATAGACGGAAAGGGCTTTCCAACCGCTACTGAAGGTATAACAGATCCAGCTATAGGGCGCGGACGGAATAGAGCCGCGCTCGCCAACCTCTGCCGGGTGCATCATATCGGCTTTGAGCAGTGTATTCACTTCCCCGGTCGCAGCGATACCCTGTGTGTAGGAAGGAGCTTGCAATACCTCCCAATCCTTCAATTGCCCGAACGCGGCTTTTTTGGACTTTTTGCCAGCGGTCACGAGCCGCTGAAGCAGGAGAGGATGGTGTTCTAACTGCACTCTACGTTGCAGTGGAGAGGCAAAGATGAGCGGCATATCATTATCAAGCTTCAACTCTTGCCAGAGTTCTTTTAATGCCAGTGCCGCTACCTCACGGCGTTGTGTGGGCATATAACGCGGTACCCCCTCATTCACCGATTTTGGCGCAGGTTTGCGGGCCGCCACCTCCTCCATTACAACAGCATTGGACTGTGAAGCCTCCTTCAGAGAAGAGGTCTCTGCAGTCTCCTGCCCATCAATGCCAGCCCCCGCTGGCATTGGTTCAGCTTCAGGTACAACAGGATTAACCTGTTCTGTAGTGTCCATATTATTGCGTATGCCTGACGTATTTTCCGGGGATTATATCTTTCATCTCTCCGCCCTCCGGCGCGGACATGACATGTAGCATATCGGCGCTCGGATCAACCACGAGGTCATTTATGACCGAACGTACCCCAGGAATTGTAAGTGTGATTTCTTCAGCAGCCGCTTTCTGTTGCTCATTGCGTACAGCGCCACTGAGCCTTACCACGCCCAGGCGAGGATAGACACCTATCGGCAGTTCGCGCGTGCGTGGGTTCTGTCCGAGGGCCATTGCTACATCAGCCGCCAATGTATCATCGGCAACCAGGTTGTTCTTAATTTCCAGAAGACCCTCAACACCATAAACCTGATCTTGCGCGATATCAGCGCGCAGGGAGCTTGAAATGTT
>VBFM01000189.1:0-12419 GCA_005882595.1 Chloroflexota bacterium | reverse complement strand
TCTACCACGTTTAGTACAACAACCGCTCTTGTCTTCTTTTTGATGGAGTGAAACGTATTCTCTCATAAGAAGGTTACAGAACAAGGATGGATTGATGAGAATATGCACCATCTTGATGAGATAGTGCAGTCAATGCCACGGATTGGTGAGATCGACCGAGAGGCGACGCGCTTGCATGTGGAGCAACATTTCTCGGCACAGGTGATGGCTGAGAACTATGCCCACATCTACCAGCAAGTGATAGCGATGAGCAAAGAAAAGGTGGCCTGATCGTCCTTTCTGCATTGACGATCTCGCCGGGTTGATAAGAACATGACGCGCACCAAGAAGGAGAAATGTTCCTTGAAAAGATCTTCGCAGTTAGATCGCTATAAACGCCTTGTTGGGGAAGATGTGCTGGCACACATTTCCTCTACGGCCGAGTCTCTGGCTGGATTGCACGTCCTTCACGTCAATACTACGGCTCAAGGTGGAGGAGTGGCGGAACTTCTTCACAGCCTCATCCCTCTTATGGACGAATTGGGCATTCCCCACAGCTGGAAAGTGATCCCGTTGGATGAAGCCTCTAACCTGTTCGCTGCCCATCTGGTAGATCTCCTCCAAGGGATGGAGCACGGAAACATCCCTCTAGCAGAGCAGCGCGAGTTCCTGGATAAATTACGTCGCATACCAGTCATGCAGCAAGCAGAAGAAAATCAGGCGGATGTCTATTTCATCCACGACTTTCAACTCGCTCCCCTTGCAACACTCTTTCCCTGGATGCGACCGGCTCTGTGGATGTGCCACGTAGACACAGCGCATCCAGATCCAGGCGGAAAGGCCTACATCGAACAGTTCCTCGGTGCCTACAGCGTCTGTGTTTTTAACACGCCGCTCTCTATCTTCCCGGACTTGCCGAAAGATCAGGCACACGTGATCACGCCAACGATAGATCCTTTCAGTGAAAAAAATAGCTATCTCACAGCAGCCAGAGGGTTAAAGCTGTTGGGGCAGTGCGGTATAGACACGACGCGACCGCTCATCACGCAGGTGTCACGCTTCGGCAACTGGAAAAATCCCTGGCAGGTACTTGACGTGTATCGCCTGGTGAAGCAGGAGCTGCCTTCTGTGCAAGTAGCTCTGGTAGGTGCCATGGAGGCAGCTGATGATATCAAAGCCAGAGAGATTCTCACAGACATACAAGCCAAGGCAGGCAACGATCCAGATATACACCTGCTGTATGATCCGACCGTGATAAGCCACTCAGTAGTGAACGCCTTCCAGCGCTATTCCAGCGTCATCCTGCAACGTTCAACCCGTGAAGGTTTTGGCCTGACCGCGACGGAAGCCATGTGGAAATACCAGCCTGTCGTCGGAACCTCTGTGACAGGTTTACGCACCCAGATCATCGACGGGCGTAACGGCTATATTGTTGATGACACGCAAGGGTGTGCAAAGGCTACGCTCAAGCTCATCCAGGACCGGGATCTGTGGCGTAAACTTGGCAAACAAGCACACGAGGGTTGTCCCTACGCCAATCCACCTGTGAGATATCCAGGGCATTCTGCGTACTGTAGCTGAGGAGCAGGCAGCGCAAGATGAATCAGCAGCCAACAAAAAAACGAGAACGAGGCGTCTTGTTCATTGTCTTTGGCAGCATTGTCACGCTGATGAGCGTAGGCCTGTTTGTGCTTGCGCCGGTGGTGATCGCCTCGCAAGCCAGTACGAACAAAGGGACTGGGGCAGCGCGGTATTGGGTGGAATTGCGCTCGAGTGGGCCAGGGGGATTGCCCAGGCGATGGATAACCTGGGTCTATTTTTCGGCATCATCGGGGTTGGTATGATAGTGATTGGCATTGTGAGAGAACGAAGAGCGCGGAAAAGCGGCAAGATAGTTTTGTAGACGCGCCGCGAATATTTCAGCCTGGTGCTCTTGAAATACGCCCAGGATATAGCGGTCGGGACGAACCAATACGAAGAGTTTCTGTTGCCCAATACGAAGAGTTTCTGTTGCTTCAGGGGGAAATCGTGGACGCGATGAAGCGTGTCCCTGCAGGAAATTGCCACAAAACGCACATCCAGGCGGCGCCAGATATCGGCTTTCAGCGATGCGAACGCTCGCCGGGGATCATCATGCAGGCAAAGCAGGGCGAATCCGGGTCCTAGCGCGTTATCAAGCAGGGTTTTGTTGCCCTCCGTTGTGCTGATTTCGGGCTGGGGAAGCATGGTGCCGGTCATGGCTTTGCTCTCCCTGGTGTTATCTGCGAGCATAAGGCCCTTTTTGTAGCGGGGCTGGGGCTTGATACGCGCTTCGGTGAAGTGGTTGCGGACGGCGGGGATGGTGTTGATGGTGTGGAAGATGCTGTCTCGCAGGAAGGCAAGGGGTTTTGAGGTGGACATGACGATGTTGCCCAGGAATGTTGAGAGTTGGATCATTTGCGCGGTATGTGCGGAACGTTCGATGGAATAGGTGGATAAGAGCGCGGGCGCGGCCAGACCTTGCAGGACGAGGCGTAGTTTCCAACTGAGGTTATGCGCGTCGCGCAGGCCACAATTCAAGCCCTGCCCTCCAAATGGTGGCAACATGTGCGCGGCATCTCCTAACAGGAAGACGCGGCCTTGCGAGAAGTGAGCGGCAAGGGAGGCATGGAAGGTGTAGATGGCGCTGCGCGCGATGTGAGGATTGGATGGACCACCAACCTGGCGGATCAGTGAATGGATGCGCTCTTGCTGTAACATGTCGGATTCTTGTTCGCCGGGCAAGAGCATAAATTCCCACCTGCGGGCGGAATCAGGAGCAGGAACGGTGACGGCCGGTCGGGAGGGATTGCAGAAGAATTTGGCGATTGGAGATGGGTCGCGGTCATCCAGCGTGTCGATGACGAGCCATTTCTGGGCATAGGTTGAGCCGAGCATAGGGATGTTCAGGGCGCGCCGGATGCCGCTTTTGCCGCCATCGCAGGCGAGCAGGTAGGCGCATTCGATGCGCTTCACCACATTTCCAGGAGCGCGGACGGTGACGATGACACTGTCGCCGGTCTGCTCGAAGGTTTCAACGGTGTGCTGAAATTGGAGGGCAACGCCTGGGAAGCGCTGCAGGCCATTGCAGAAGATGGTTTCTAACGTTGGCTGGTGAAAGGTGGAGATGAGTGAGAAGCCATTGCGTTTGCTGGTGGGCGCGACCCTGGCGAGGTAATACTTGCCTGAGATGTAGTGCGCGTCAATATCATACAGCAGGTGTTCGATCACACTGTGATGCAGCCCCATGGCCTGACAGACACGCAGTCCCTCATCATCCATGGCGATGGCTTTGGGGCAATCGCTCAGCCCGGCGTTCTGTTCCAGGATGATGGCATCGATCCCGAACATGCCGAGCAAGTTGCCCATAGCCAGCCCGGTCGGGCCTGCGCCGGCGATGATGACGGAGAAGTAGGGGAGGGATGATGTGCTCATGTCTGTTTGCCCTGTGCCACGCCGTGTGTGATTACGATCATTCTACAATATGATACGAAAAATGGATACAAACATGGATTTTATGATTTCCCCTCAAGGAAAGCAGCCATCAGTGAATTCACCTGTTCGGCCTGAGCGTACATGAAGAAACGTTCTCCACCTGTAACGACGTGGTAGCCAGTGCAGTTGGGCAGGTGTTGCGCTAACCAGCGTGTTTTTGCCTCCGGCGAAAGGGCATCATCAGCGCGATTAATCAGTAAGATGGGCATGGTCAGGCGTTCCAGTTGTTGGCGCACGTCGAAGGAATGGATGATGGGGAGGACTGAGAACTTGTAGACAAAAGGCCACAAGGCAATTTTGTGAAATTGTTCATCGATGAGTTGGCGGGGTAGTTGGGGGGATGGCGGGCGACGCAAGCGTCCCCTCCCCTCTTCCACGTCCGCCCCCGCCCCTACGGATGGGTGATGGTCAGGGGGGGATGGCGGGCGTTGGGCGACGATGTAGTTGACGACCAGGCGCCGCAGGAACCACGCAGGGAGAAAATGTTCGACGGGTAGGCGTAGGAAGAGTTCGTGCAGGAGCCAGATGAAGGGATGGGGCGCAATCTGGTAATCGGCGGCCTGGGCGATGATGGTGAGTGAGCGGCAGCGCTGCGGGTGGGCGATTCCGAACTCGAACAGCACCATGGCGGCGTCACCATGCCCGACCAGGTCTACCTTTTCCAATCCCAGGGTGTCGAGTACGTGCAGGAGTTCCGCGGCGCGTTCCGCCAGGCCGACGAAGCGGGTACGGTTTTCCTGGCGTCGATAGAGAATGACGCGCCGCGATTGGCTGAAGGCGCGGATTTGCCTGGCATAGACAAATTCGAGGTGTTCGAGGATTGGGACAAAAACGAGTGGTTCGCCCTGGCCGATATCTATGATGGGCAGGTCAATGCCATTGATGGGGATACGCTGCCAGAGCGATTCGATGTACTGCACATCGGCGTGAAAGGCGGATGTGTCGATGTAGGCCCCGGTGAGGGCAGGGATGTTCATGGTGCTCATTATTGGCGCTTGTTGACCTTTCCCAAATCCCTCTCGACCCCCATGACGCCTTTGACTCTCTCAAGCCGCACAAACAGGCGCTGCAATTGATCCAATCCGTCTATCTCCAAGGTCGCGTTGATCAGGGCGATATCTTTACCGGCGCTGACGTTGGAGGCGACGGAGGTCATGTTGACGCCGACTTCGGAGACAACGGTGGCGATGTCGCGAATGAGGCCCGCGCGATCATGGGCGGTGATGACGACGGGAGCCAGGTAGCGCTGCTGGCCCATGCTGGTCCAACTGACGTTGACGAGGCGTTCGCGTTCACGCTCGCGATAGCGACCGATGTTTTTGCAGTCGGCGCGGTGAATGACGGCGCCCTTGCCGCGACTGATGTAGCCGACAATTTCGTCACCGGGCAGCGGATTGCAGCAATTGGCCAGGCTGGTGAGCAGGCCGCTCACACCCGCGACCTGTAGGCGGGCCGAAGGTGCCCCGCGATTGGTCACGGGAAGAGCGAGCGCTTCATCCTCGTCTTTGGACGGGATAAACCGGGTCCCTACATCACGCGCCTCGCGCTGTTGCCAGTAGTCCACGAGCTTGACGGCGACGGCATGTTGGCGGATATCGTCACCTCCGATAGAGGCGAGCAGGTCTTCAAAGGATGCTTTGGCATACTCGGAAAGCAGCCAGTTTTGCGCATCTTCATTGACGGCGTCAATGCCACGCACACCGAAGATTTTGAGTTCGCGATCCAGCCGTTCGCGTCCGATCTGGATGTTGATGTCGCGCTCGTGAATTTTGAGATAGCGGCGAATTTTACTGCGCGCCGCGGCGGTACGCGCGAAATTGAGCCAGTCGCGCGTGGGGTGGGCGGTGCGGTTGGTGACGATATCGACGATATCACCGCTTTTCAGTTCGTAATCCAGCGGCACCAGGCGGGTCACGAGGCGCTCGCCATCGCCACTGCCGCTTTCGGTGGTGACACGCGCACCCGCGCACTTATCCCCGATCTTGGTATGTATGCGGTAGGCAAAATCGAGCGGGGTCGAGCCGACGGGCAAATCTTTGACTTCTCCCTTGGGGGTAAAGACAAAAATCTGTTCGTCGAAAATTTCGTCGCGCACCGCCTCTACGAACTCGCTATCATTGGCGGAGCGCAGGTCACGCTGCCAATCAGCGAGCTGGCGCAGCCATGATAGTAGTTCTCTGGCAGAAGCTGAGGCGCGATCACCGACATCTTTGTAGTGCCAGTGCATAGCGACACCATATTCAGCCACATCGTGCATGGCAAAGGTGCGAATTTGTATCTCCACCAGCTGCTCATCCTCGCAGAAGATGGTGGTATGCAGCGCCTGGTATCCATTAGGTTTAGGATTGGCGATGAAATCTTTGATACGCCCATCCTTCGGCCTCCACAAACTATGAACATGGCCAAGCGCGAGATAGCAATCCGGGGTCGAATCTACCAGGATACGGAACGCCACCAGGTCGTGAATCTGGCCAAAATCGGCGGCGGCCTTGAGGTCTTCCAGGCGTTCGACATCGCCCGCGGTACGCTGCAGCTTCTTGTAGAAACTGTACAGGTGCTTGACACGGCCCGAAACCTCCGCGTGCAGGCCCAGTTTTTGCATCTCTTCTTCAAGGATATGACAGATGCGATCAACATAGGTACTCCACTGCTTGCTCTCGGCCTCCACCATGTTGCGCACCCAGGCATACTTATCGGGTTCCAACACCTGAAATGCCAGATCGTCCAGTTCGCTCTCGACACGCGAGACGCCCAGTCGCCCGGCCAGCGGCGCGTAAATCTCGCGCGTCTCCTGCGCCATAGTCAGCATCTCTTGTTGATCGACGGGGTAGGCCTTCTCCGATATGAGACGCATGGCATGGAGTCGATACGCCAGTTTCAGCAAGACGACACGTGGATCTTCTGACATGGCAAAAAACATTTTGCGCACGGTCTCGGCTTGCTGGCGGCGCAGCGCCTCACGTATACGCTGCTTCTTCTGCTCGCGTGTATTGTCTCCATCGCCTGTGGCACCTGGTCGGGAGCGATCATTAGCCCCGGCACTTTGCTTTTTGCGCTCCAGGATATTCATGCGCAGCATGCTACCCACCACACGTGCTACAGCCACGCCCAGGGTTGTCTCGACGCGCTCAAGCGATAGCAGATCAGCGTCTACCGCTTCAAAAATCATGCCGGAGGCGACGCCCACCGCGTCGATGTGCATCTCGGCTATAATGGTGGCAACCGCCAGCGCGTGCGCTATCAGCGTCAGTTGCCGCTCGCCGTGCGTATCTCCGCACGCAGTCTGAGCCAGCTCAAACGCTTGCCGAACCTGTTCAACTTCAGCAGGAGCCATATATTGTCGAACGATGTTAAGTAACTTTTGCGCTCGTTCATTCGCAAATTCTTGTGTAGTTGAAGAAGCACCTACAGGCATATGTATCATGGACGTTTCCATTTTTCCAGGGCGACCGCGAGGGTCGCTCATGCATTCGCTTTCCCAGGGCGACCGCGAGGGTCGCCCGTACAATGACACGCAGGGAAACGGCCCGGTCATTGTACGGGCGACCCTCGCGGTCGCCTTCTAGCATTCATGAATGGACGCTGCGACCGCGATCTCGACCCACGCTCACCACATTCTTCACCTGTTGCAGTCGTTCAAAAATCGGCTCTATCTGGTCGATGGCCTCTATCTCCAATGTAGCAGTAATCACGGCTTTTTGCAATGAAGCATTAGTGGTAGATGCGACAGAAGTCATGTTGATCCCCGCGTCGGCGACCACAGCCGCCACATCACGCAGGAGCCCGGCCCGGTCATGCGCCACGAGAATAATGGGAGCCAGGTAGCGCTGCGGCTCAATCTGCAGCCAGTTGATCTCCAGCAGGCGCTCTGATACGTGTCCCTTGTGGCGGCGCAGGGTCCGGCAATCCTTGCGATGCACCATAATACCCTTATGCGGATTGAATAGACCCACGATAGGGTCTCCCGGCAGCGGGCAACAACAATGTGCCAGTTTGACGACCGGGTCCGTATTCCGACTACCAGACTTCCAGGCGGGCTGCGTCCTACTCTGCGTGTCAAGCAGTCGGGAAGGAAGTCCCTGCGGCAGCTCGCTTTCGCCCGTGATGTTGGTATGATATCCATTTTTCGAAACTTCGGACGGGATAAATCGAGTCCCTAGATTGGCCTCTGGCTCCAACTCACCTCGCTGCTGCAAAAGCGGCGCCAGGTTCTCCAACACCTCCCCAACCGCCAGGTCATCGCGTCCCAGGGCAATAAACAGGTCATCGGACGAATTGTATTTCTTCTGTGTGTTCGTATTGAGCAAGTCTTCATCCGAAACGGCGCGTACACCAGGAGCGCCCACCGCTTTTAATGCCAGGTCCAGGCGTTCACGCCCCAACTCCAGGTTCACCTCGCGCTCATAGGTTTTCAAGTAGCGGCGAATCTTGGTGCGCGCCGAAGTGGTTCGCGCAAAGGACAGCCACTCACGCGAGGGATGCACGTTTTCATCCACGATAATATCGACGATCTCGCCGCCTTTGAGTTCGTAGTCGAGCGGGACAATGCGTGTGATCAAACGTCCACTGTCCTCAAGATTGGTAATGATGCGCGCACCCGCACAATGATCGCCGATATCGGTATGGATACGATACGCCAGGTCGAGCGGCGTGGAGCCGCGCGGCAAATCTTTCACCTCGCCTTTGGGTGTAAACACAAAAATCTGTTCCTGGAAAATGTCACCTTTGACCGCTTCCACAAATTCGTCGGCGTTCTCCGGCAGTTCGCGCTGCCACTCGCGCAGTTGTTCGATCCAGGTAATCATCTCGCGCGTAGAGAGGCGCGCGCCCCCGCGCTCTTTCAGGTACCAGTAGCTGGCGATGCCGTAATCGGCGATGCGCTCCATTTCATGCGTACGAATCTGAATCTCAGCCAGTTGATTATCCAGGCAGAACACCGTCGTGTGCAATGACTGGTAGCCGTTGACCTTCGGCGTCGCGATGAAATCCTTAATGCGCCCATCTTTGGGACGCCACAGCGCGTGAATATGCCCCAGGGCCAGGTAGCAATCGTGGACCGAGTCCACCAGAATGCGATACGACACCAGGTCGTGTATCTGGCTCAGCTCGCCGCCGCTGTGTTCCAGTTTCCGGTTGATGCTGGACAGGTGTTTCTGCCAGGCGTGCACCTCGGCATGGATGCCAGCCTCGTTCATCTCCTCTTCAAGCGCCTGACAAATCGCGTCGATGGTGGGCTGCCGCTTGCGTCGCTCCTCTTCAACCTCACGCGCAAGCTGCGTAAACTTCTCCGGCCCCAGGTAACTGAAGGCCAGGTCTTCCAGTTCCGCCTGCACCAGCGGCGCGTATATTTCCCGCGTCTCGCGCGCCTTGTTTTGCTGTTGAGCCTGGTTCATCACGCTCAATGTGCGCATATTATGCAGGCGGTCAGCTAATTTAAGCACCACCACTCGCGGATCTTCCGCCATCGCCAGCAACATTTTGCGCACGGTCTCCGAACGCTGGCGGCGCTTCAGATCACGCGCCTGACGCTGCCTTTGCTCGACCTGCTCAGGGGATTCAGGCAACGAAGGGGTGAACGCGGCTGACTCGGCAGCAATAAATTGGCCCTCTCCATGTTTGCCTGCCAGGGTATCGAATTTGGTGACTCCATCCACGATATTTGCCACGGCTTCACCAAACTGCGTGCTGAGTTCTTCCAGAGTGTAATCGGTATCTTCAACGACATCGTGTAGCAGGGCCGCCACAATGCCGTCCGCGTCGATGCGCATGTCAGCCAGCAGTAGCGCCACTTCCAGGGGATGTTGAATATAGGGGTCGCCAGAGATGCGCACCACGCCCCGGTGCGCTTCATTTGCCACTTCGTAGGCACGTTGAATCGTCTCCATCTCACGTGGAGACAAATACTGGCCGATCTCTGCCAGCAAATGTTCAAGTGTCATATGCGAAATCGCAACTGACCCATCTGGATTTATGGTCATCATGCAGTATTCCCCTGTGTGGCGCATCTCTTACTACATAGTTTAGAACACAAACGCATACAATGCAATCAATGTGTACATACTACGTAATATAATTTCGTACGTATAATACAACCATAACGTAACAGCTTATCCACTTATGTCGTGTTGTTGTTAGATATACGAAGCTCTAAAGCGGAGGTTAATAATATGCTCTCTGTATATAGAAACGGATGGAGCTGAATAACGTAAAAAAGACGAGGCCGCGAACAAACCTTGGCCTCATCTCTTGTGTCTTTAATTTGATGATGCAGTGCCGGAAGCCAGCAACGCTTCCAGACTTAATTGCGCATTACCCGCTGTTTATCATAGCAGGAGCTGCAATAGACCGGGCGGTCATTCTTGGGTAAGAATGGCACCTGCGTCTCCACACCGCACTCAGCACAGATGACCGTGTGCATCTCGCGTGGGCCGCGTTCGGAGCGACCACCGCCAGAGGTGTTACGCCGCGCAGAACGGCAGGAAGGGCAACGGCTAGGCTGATTCATCAAGCCCTTTTGCTGGTAAAACTCTTGTTCACCCGCTGTGAATACGAAATCATTTCCGCATTCGCGACATCTGAGGGTTTTGTCTTCGAAACTCAACTAGGGACCTCCTTGTGATATGTTGGTATTCCTCCGGGTCCATATCCTTGCAGAGTCACCAGTTTGATTGTCACCCCTAGCAGCGCGGGCGTATTGTTCTGGACGGACGCTGTATGCCAGACCGAGATCGGATACCGCATGCAAGCATACACCAAATCTTTTTGATTTGCAAGTCTTTTCTTCATTAATTTATCCAATTTCTCGCATTTTTATGCATTTTTTATGTGTACTTTTCACACTATCCGGCCCTTACTCTGTCCCTGCTCAGCAGATCAGAGCTATTAATGCAGATACGGAGTTGTTTGACCTGGGGCGGTTTGCTTGACCTCTCTTTACAACGTCACCCTATTGCCCCCCGATGGCATCGTAAACCGCAAAAACCCACCCGCTGCCAGCCGTGTACAGATTACCGTCAGCGTGAAAAACGCCAGCAACAGCGCAATACTTCTCACCTCGTAGAAGCCAAAATCGAGCAGGCTCAGGTGATTGGGACCACTCGCGAAGAACCGCCACAGAGCAGGTCCCTGCTGCACACTGGTAAAAGTAAACAGGGAAAGCCCAATCGCCAGCGAAATCAGCAGGTCGATGCCAATGCAAATAGCGGCCAGACGTGGGCCTAGCAGCCAGAAACGTTTACTTAAACGTTCGCGTCTGGTAGACTGTATGCGTCGCGTGGCCCATAGAGGCGCAAGCAAAAATTGCAACACCAGAAAGAGCAGGGGGGCGGCAACAAAAACCCAGTCGGGGAAAAAGGCAGGCGTAATCAGTGCGCCCAGGCGACCCAGCGTGTAGAGGATAACCCCCTCTATCACGCCGCGCCGGTAGCTAACTTTGTTAAACATGAAGATAAAACCTGGTTAATTGCAGCCGCAATTGCCACCACAGCCGCAACTGCCCATCGATGGCGCCATATCATCATACGCGCCCTCTTCTCCACCCCCGGTGGAGCGAGCAAAGACGGACAGTAGACGACGCACTTTCTGGCTACGACATTTCATGCACACTACATCATCGGCATGCTGGTGATTGACAAGCATCTCAAATTTTGATTTGCAGTCCGAGCAATAATACTCGTACAATGGCATAAAAGAAACCCTCCGCTTTGTGGGAAACGTACTCTAGACATGCATATTGTATCGGGTTGCACAGATAACGTCAAGATAAAGAGGTTTTAATATGGCTCTAACTATAGGAATCATCGGTCTCCCCCAGAGTGGGAAGACCTCGCTTTTTAACGCGCTCACCAAAGCAGGCGCGCCCGTCAGCGGTTACGCCACCAGCACCGTCCAGGCCAATTTCGCCGTCGTGCAGGTGCCGGACACTCGCCTGCAACCGTTAGCGGACATCTTTCACCCGAAAAAGGTCACACCTGCCACCGTCGAATTTGTGGATGTCGCGGGTATTGGCCAGAGTAGCCACGCGGCTGACGAGAAACGCGAAGGACTCAGCGCGGAATTTTTAGGGCATATTCGCAATGCCGACGCCCTGGCGATTGTCCTGCGCACCTTCGAGAATAGCAACGTCCCGCATATCTACGACACTATCGATCCCAACCGCGACCTGGATAGCCTGAACGCGGAACTGGCGCTGACCGACCTCTCTACCGTGGAAAAACGCATCGAGCGCGCCACCAAAGCCGCCAAATCGGGCGACAAGAAATACCAGCAGGAACTCGAAATCCTGCGACTCTTGCAAGATGCCCTCAACGAATTGAAACTCGTCAGCCAGCTTGAGCTGCTCGCCCAGGACCGCGCCGTACTGAGCGAACTCTTCCTGCTCACTCTCAAACCGCGCATGTACGTCCTGAATGTCAGCGAAGACGCGCTTGGCGCAGCAGGTGATCTTCTAGCACGTATCGCGGCCGGCGAGGATGTCGATCTCTCAACGCTGGAAAGCGAACTGCAAGGCATCGCCACGATTGCGAAACGCGCCAGGGCCGAAGGTTCCGAAGTCGTAGCCGTCTCCGCCCGCCTGGAAGCCGAACTCGCCGAACTGCCCGAAGAGGATGCCGCCGAATACCTGGAATCGCTTGGACTGCCCAAATTGGGAGCAGATCGTGTCATCCAGGTCGGCTACCGCCTGCTCAACCTCATAACCTTCCTGACTGCAGGCGAAGATGAAGTGCGCGCCTGGACCGTCACCAAAGGCGCAAAGGCCCCGGAAGCCGCCGGAAAGATTCACTCGGACATCGAACGTGGCTTCATCCGCGCCGAGGTAACGCGCTACGAAGACTTCATGGCCTCTGGCGGCTCCTTCGCCGCTGCCTCGAAGAAAGGATTACAAAGGCTTGAGGGCAAGGATTACGTCATTCAGGATGGCGATATCG
>VBFM01000188.1:0-6746 GCA_005882595.1 Chloroflexota bacterium | reverse complement strand
ACTGGCGGCTGGCAGCGCGCTTGTCTCCTTTTTCGGCGCCTCCCGTGGTTCCGGTTTTAGCCGCTTTGCCGGCATCAATCCCATCCTCAGTCCGTGTGTCTCGCAGTACATGCCAATTTCTTCAGTAAATGTCGCCGCGTACATAGTCAGTTTGGTGCTGCCTACACCAGAAATCTGCGCGAATTGCTCATCTGTCTGCGGGCGCTGCTGAGCCATTGCCTGTAAGCTGGCGTCGGAGAAAACAATATAGGGCGGCACACCCTGGGCATCGGCAATGCGTTTGCGCAGCGTACGTAAATGCTGGAATAACCCCTCGGTTCCCGGCTCTTCCGGTATGGTTGCATCCACACCGGTCTTTTCCAGGAGCGGTTGTCCTGATCGCCTGCTCGTTTTCTCCATGCGCGGCTGGATGGCTTTCACAGGCGCGGCGATCTCCACCTTCCGCAGCTTGCGTAGCACCTCCCACGAGAGTGCGTTTAATTTCAGCACAGGGTAGCCATCAGTCGTCTCGGTCAGCAGACCCTGGTGAATGAGCGCGCGGCCCAGGCGCAGCCATTCCTCGGCGCTCAGTTCCTTGCCATAGCCGTAGATAGGAAGTTGGTCATGGTTGGTATCGCGTATCTTCTGCGTCTGTGCGCCGCGCAGCACGTCGATCACATAGCGCATCCCAAAGCGCTGTTCCGTTTTCGCCACGCAGAACAGCAGCTTTATTGCGTCGCCGGTGCGGTCCTCCTGCACGGTTGGGTGTGCGCAAGTATCGCAGTTCCCACAGTATCCATCCTCTAGCGTCTCGCCAAAATAGGCCAGCAGTACCTTGCGGCGGCACAGGCTGCTTTCGCAATACGCCACCACCTGCTGCAATTGCTGGCGGGCGATGCGCTGCTCCTGCTCATCCTCTTTCTGGTTGATGACAAACTCTACCTTCGTACGGTCCCCGTGACTGAAGAAGATGGTGCATCGCGCAGGTAAGCCGTCACGACCTGCTCTTCCCGATTCCTGGTAATACCCCTCGAGATTGCGCGGCAGATCATAGTGAATCACCGCGCGTACATCCGGCTTGCCAATTCCCATGCCAAAGGCGATGGTCGCCACCAGCACCGGCACATCATCACGTATAAACCGTTCCTGGTTTTCGGTGCGCTGCTCGCTACTCAAGCCGGCATGATATGGTAACGCCGAGATGCCACTCTGGTTCAACGCCGTGCTGAGGTCTTCGACACTTTTACGGCTCTGGCAGTACACAATCACCGATTCGCCGTCCAATTCGCGCAGCAGTTCTACCAATTCTTTGAATGATCCCTGGCGTTTCTGCCGCACTTCATAGGAGAGATTGGGGCGATTGAAGCTGGCAATATGGATGTGTGGATCGTGCAGCCGCAGCTGCGTCAGAATGTCCCCGCGCACACGTTCTGTGGCTGTAGCCGTCAGCGCCATCATCGGAACTTGCGGGTACCGTGCGCGCACCACTCCAAGCTGGCGATACTCAGGGCGAAAATCATGCCCCCACTCGCTGACACAATGCGCCTCGTCAACCGCCACTAGCGACAGCCCTACGCGCTGCTCAACCTCGTCCAGCATCGCCAGGAAATTGCCCGTTACGAGCCGCTCAGGTGCCACGTACAGCAACTGCACCCGGCCATTGAGCGCCGCCTGCTCCCGTTCCATACGTTCGGTAGGACTGAGGGAACTATTGATAAAAGTAGCGGCGATGCCGTTCGCTCTCAAACGGTCTACCTGGTCATGCATGAGCGCGATCAACGGTGAAATCACAATCGTCAACCCGGGCAGCAGTATCGCCGGTAGCTGGTACGTCAGCGACTTCCCCCCGCCCGTCGGCATCAAAACAAAAGCGTCCCGGCCCACTAAAATATGCTCGATGATATGGCGTTGACCCGGACGAAACGTATCATGACCAAATTGCTCTTTGAGCGCGCGTTCGATGGCGTCCAATCTGCTTGATGTTCCCTTTCCCTTCAATTGGTGCATCTATGATATACCATAAGGGAAGCCAGGCACAACAACCCTCAATGCGTCGGTGATGGCGACGGACCCGGCGACGGGCTAGGCGTAGGACTCGGTGTCGGGCTAGGCGTAGGACTTGGCGTTGGGCTAGGCGTAGGACTCGGCGTCGGGCTAGGCGTAGGACTTGGCGTCGGGCTGGGTGTAGGATTCGGTGTTACAGCAGGCGACCCGGCGGTATAGTTTGTCACATACAACGTGACTGTATCACCGACAGTGATTGTCGTCCCAGAAAGCGGCGACTCGCTCGTCACAATGTTCGGTCCCAGATTGGGATTCTTACCGGCAGGTACGACTTTAGAATTAAGGCCTGCTTGCATCAGTAGTTGTTGCGCCACCGCGAGGGGAGTATTTGGAAGTATTACAGGCACCTTCGTTGTTTTCGGACCCATTTTGACGTTGATGGTCAGGCCTTTCTGATAAGAAGTACCAGCATTGGGACTCTGTTGCACTACCACCCCCGCCTGGGAAGTTTGACCATATCCCAATGCTAATTTAAAGCCTGCATCTTGCGCTGCTTTTTGCGCCGTTGTCCAGTCATCACCACGTAGATCGGGGACGGTGCCATTGACCACGACTGGCGTGGCCGTTGCCCCACCATTGTTGAAGGCTGGTATGCTGATGAAGCCCAGCTGGATCGCCAGGTAAATACTAAAGCCTAGCAATAATAAGGTTGCCAGCAGGATAAGTACTGTGATAATAGTGGCGAAATGCGAATCGCGCTGGTCATTGCCGGCCACGCCGACGCCGCGCTGGTATGGGCGCGTCGAGCCTGAATCTGGCGGTGGTATGGGAGGTGTATATATCTGCTGATCGAGATACACCGGCTGTTGCCCCTGGGAAGTGGGGACCTGGCCCATGCCGTTCTGATCAGGTGAGACACCTGTTGGCATCATGTTATTTGGTGAAGAAGCCGACGTGCGCGCCGGACCTCGGCCGCTGGTACTTGGGCGTGGAGGTATCGAGGTGACAGGCCCCGGTAGAGGCGTCTGCCCTGGAGTATACGGTATCGTCTCTCCCAGTTCCGCGTCACCCAGCATCTCAAGCGCACGCGCCAGTTGTGAGCCATCTCGGAAACGCATCTCCGGTATTTTTTCCAGGCAGCGCAGGATAATCTCTTCCAGGGCAATGGGGATACTGGGATTGAACTGGCTGGGAGGCACGGGTGGATCCTGGATATGCTGCATGGCAACCGCTACCGGCGTATCGCCATCAAAGGGCGTGCGCCCCGTCAGCATCTCGTACATCACGATGCCCAGCGCGTAGACATCGGCTGCCGGGCTGACGATTTCCCCCTGCGCCTGCTCCGGCGCGTAGTATTGCACCGTGCCAAGCGTCATGCCTGTCGTGGTCAGACGTTCCGCGTTGATATCTTTATAGACACTGGCAATGCCAAAATCAGTGAGTTTGATGGAGCCGCCGCGCCCAACCAGCACATTCTGTGGCTTGACATCCCGGTGCACGATACCCCGGCGATGAGCCGCTCCCAGTCCCAGCGCCACATCGTGCGCGATGATAATGGCTCGATCCACGTCCAGTACACCGCGAGAACGCAGGTAACGGCGCAGGTCCGTCCCCTCCACCAGTTCCATGACAATGAAATAATTGCCGTCGGTCTGACCATAGTCAAAGACCTGCACGATATTGGGATGTTGTAACGCCGACGCCGCTTTGGCTTCACGTTGAAAGCGTGTCACAAACTTGGGGTCGGTACTATATACTTCGCGCAGCACCTTAATGGCTACAGTTCGATCCATGCGCAGGTCCCGCCCACGATAGATCGTGGCCATACCACCTCGTCCTATCGGTTCCTGTAACTGGTATCGATCACCCAGAACTTCGATCTGCATTGCTCTCCCCATGTGTGAAGGGAAGCTTCTCACTTCACAACCCGTTCACAAAAATGCACCTGGTCTCTATCCAGTCGGCCAACGCGCTGCATGCTGCCGCTTCGCGTTCAGACAGACTCTAAAAGGACTGGTCTAAAGATCACTTGCTCGCGCACACTATTGTAACGCATTTTGCTACTTTATGGAACACCTTGTACCACCAATTTACTACTGATCATCACTGCTGACACGTAGTGTAGCTGCGCAGCAGCGTTGCAGTGATGGCTAACAAGAGTACTACTGATCTCATCCATTAATAGCTTCTTTATACTCATCAGGGCGGGGACAGAGCCAGCGTCCCTACTCTATACTAGTCGGGTCCTGCGTCGTGTAGGGTACGGGCTGGGCTTGCCCCTGCCCTGGAAGTGTCTCCACCATTGTCATGTCAGCCCTGCTGAACCCGCTAAACGCTCATCACCGACGCGGCGCGTGATTCGTCGCTCATCCATGTGTTCAAGAAGGGGCAAGATATACTTGCGCGTGGTTCCCAACACATCGCGTGCCTCGGCTGCCGTCATTTTACCGTGCTCTCGCAGATAGGCGACTAACCTCGACAGCGCCTCGTCATAACTCTCGCGCAGGAACAGCACGGCATCCGCCCCGTTCCCCACCTTCACCAGCGTTCCCTGCTCCATCAACGCGCCCAATGCCTCATTTCCCACCATCGCTTCCGCCTCGTTGCGCCCGGGGGGAGTAAAGGGGTGTTCGCGAAATTGATGAAGTAATCGGTCAACCTGCTGCTGCTGCTCAGGAGTAAATGTTGCTGTGAAATCGGGGAGCCGCATGTAGCCGCCCATCGCTCTCGCCGCGCCTATCGCCCCTGTCGCCTCGGCCACCTGTCCTTCTTCCTCTAACGCCGCCAACACCTCCGTAGCCATCTTTGGCGGCAGCCCTAGCCGCGCGCGCCATTCTTCTTTCGAGAGTCCACCGCGCAGCGGATAGTGATGGTGGTGTTCGCGTAACAGCCGTATCGTCTCTTCCCGCAGCGCTTCCCATACCGCCAGCGCGAACCAGAACCCACCCACGCGCCGTACCCGTCCCTCTTTTAACAACGTCTCCAACGTCTCTAACGTCACATCTTGCGCCAAATTACTCTGCTTCATAACCTCCACCCACTCATACCCCACCAGCCCCGTATATTGTACGGGCGACCCTTGCGGTCGCCCTGGTTTGTCGTGCGATCCCGGTTTTGCTTCGCGCGCCCCTGGTTTCTCATGCGCTCCTGGTTTCCCCTCATGCCCGCCTGGTTTCTCATGCGCCCCCAGTTTCTCATGAGTGCCCGGTTTCGCTTCCTGCGCTCCTGGTTTCGCCTCGCGCCCCCCCGATTTCCTTGTTTCTCGCCTTCTGTCAAGAGCCGCCAGCACCAGTTCGTCCGGTGAACCGCGTTCCAGCGTCTCCAGCGTGTTAAGTATTGCCGCTTGAAAACGGCGGTGGTAACGCGGATGGACATCGATGACCTCGCCGCCGCCAATGGTCATACTGGGCGAGGACAGGCGTAGGATAAAACGATCTCGACGCGCCATCACCGCCGGGCGACGCAAACGCAGCTGCGCCCACGCGCTTTCCCCCGGTTTTAGCTCCTCCACATCGAGCAGCCGCACGCTGGCGGGAACTTCCTGCGAACCGGTATAGAAGTCCACCTGCGTATTATGGGCGAGTGGCCGCGCCGCGTCGGGCAGCAATTGAATCCGCGCATCGATCAACATTGTTTGCTGGAACTGCCCCGGCAGCGCCACCACATCTCCGCGCTGCAAACCTGTGCGCGGCACATTCGCCAGGTTGATGGCGACACGACTGCCGGGATTGGCCGCTTCAACCGCGTGTCGATGCGTTTGCAGGCCACGAACGCGCGTCTTTATTCCAGGCGGCAGTATCTCGACCTCCTGCCCGACCTTGAAAGCGCCATCCAACAGCGTACCGGTGACTACCGTACCAAAGCCTGTCATGGTGAACACGCGATCGATAGGCAGGCGGGGACGCGCGATATTCTGCCGCTCTTGCGCCTCATTGAGAATACGCTCCAGCTCAGCAACCAGCACGGGCAAACCCTGCCCGGTATATGCAGAAATAGGGAGGATGGCGCTGCCTGCCAGCGAAGTCGGCTGCAACTGCTCCGCGATCTCTTCTTGCACCAGTTCCAGCCACTCTTCATCAACCAGGTCTGCCTTTGTCAGCGCAACCACGCCGCGTCGTACGCGCAGCAGATCAAGAATAGCCAGGTGTTCGCGCGTCTGCGGCATCACACCTTCATCGGCGGCGACCACCAGCAAAGCCGCGTCGATTCCGCCGACACCCGCCAGCATATTCTTGATGAAGCCCTCGTGCCCCGGCACATCCACAATACTGACCTCGCGCCCGCCTGGAAGCGTTAACCAGGCAAAGCCCAGGTCAATCGTCATGCCGCGCTCTTTTTCCTCTGCCAGTCGATCAGGGTCAATACCCGTCAACGCCTTCACCAGCGTCGACTTCCCATGATCGATATGCCCGGCAGTCCCTATACAACTCACGATAATCCATCCATCCCAATTTAGCTCTCCGGCGAGACACCAGGCTCATTCCGGTGCACTCTCGCTCCGATACCTCATTCTTTATCCAACATTCTGAGCCACAGCAGCACGAATGAGATCCTGTAGGGCAGACTCATTTACTTCATCGCCCGCATGGAAATCTATTGCTCGCGTTTTTTTCGCATCAAGTCCGGCATTGAAGAGTTGATGGGGATCGGGAAGCATTGCCCCTTGAAAAAAGTTCAATTTCACGGTTTCCTTGAAAGTCCCAGCAGAACACACCAGTCCCTTGTGAGACCATACCGGCGTATCCCACTTCCATTCCTCTTTG
>VBFM01000187.1:0-13851 GCA_005882595.1 Chloroflexota bacterium | reverse complement strand
GGCTCTCATTGCTTTATTCGACCTGGCGTGTGGTGCTAGACAACATTTTTGGACTACTGGGTATGGCGATATTACTCCTGACATTACCGATCATGGCTCTGCTCATTTACCTGGATTCGCCCGGCCCGATCTTTTACAGCCAGGAGCGCCTGGGGTTTCAAGGAAAGCCGTTTCGTATTTATAAATTTCGCTCTATGCGCACGGATGCAGAGAGCGGGGGGCAGGCAATATGGGCGGATGCGCATGATAAACGGGTGACGCGGGTCGGGCGGGTACTGCGCGCGACCCACCTGGATGAATTGCCGCAGGTGTTCAATATCCTGCGAGGAGACATGAGCCTGATTGGTCCTCGTCCAGAGAGGGAGGTGTATGCCAGGGAGATGGAGAGGATCGATCCTATGTACCGCTATCGTGTAGTGGTGAAACCTGGCCTCACAGGCTGGGCACAGGTGAAGTTTGGCTACGGCGAAGGGGATCATAGCGAATTACATAAGTTGCGATACGATCTCTTTTATATCGAATACCGGTCCTGCTTCCTCGATATCGTCATTATTCTGAAGACATTAGTAGAGGTATTCAGCTTTCATGGAAGGTAAGAGTTTCCCTACAAGGGGGGGAAGTGTAGGGACATCCACAATAGATGTCCGAAAACCGCGCGCAACATTTCTGCCGTTTGCTGTGCCGCATATCACACAGGCGGAAATTGACGAGGTGGTAGATACCCTGCGTAACGGCTGGTTAACCACGGGACCGAAAACGAAGCGTTTTGAGCGCGAGTTTGCCAGGAAAGTCGATGCGCCTTATGCGGTTGCCGTCAATTCGGCGACCGCGGCTATGCATCTTGCGCTTGATGCGATTGGCCTGCAGCCTGGCGATGAGGTGATCGTACCCGTCTATACCTTCACCGCGAGCGCAGAGGTGATTATCTATTTTCGCGCTCGCCCGGTCTTTGTGGATGTCGATCCTGTTACCTGCAATCTCAATCCTTTGCGACTGGAAAAATGCATTACACCGCGCACACGAGCCATCATCGTGGTCCATATTGCCGGATTGCCGGCTGAGATGGATAGCATTCTCAGCATCGCACGAGCGCATAATTTGCCTGTCATCGAAGATGCTGCCCATGCCTTCCCCACGAGATATCGCGGGCGCATGATCGGCTCGATGGGCGACCTGACTGCATTTAGCTTTTATGCCACGAAGACGCTCTCAACGGGCGAAGGCGGTATGCTCACCACGGCCAATGCCGAGTATGCAGAACGCGCTTCAATGCAGTCCCTGCATGGCATCAGCCGTGATGCCTGGAAGCGCTATAGCGCCGAGGGTTCCTGGTACTATGAAGTGATCCAGGCGGGTTACAAATATAACATGACCGATATTGCTGCCGCGCTTGGTTTGCATCAACTGGCTCGCTGTGACTGGTTATTGGAACGTCGGCAAACCATTGCGAAGCGCTACACAGAGGTATTTTCGCAATGGCCTGAGCTGGTGACGCCGCCTGATCCTCCACATGTTGAGCATGCCTGGCATCTCTATATGCTGCGGCTGCAGCTAGATCGCCTTACCATCACGCGAGATGCGTTTATCCAGGAGCTTGCCAGGGCGAATATCGGCACCAGCGTGCATTTTATTCCACTGCACCTGCATCCTTTCTATCGTGAGACATGTCAGTTGGTGCCTGGTGATTTTCCCGTAGCATTGGACATTTATCAACGGGTTATCTCATTGCCCATTTATCCGGGCATGAGCGATGACGATGTCGAGGATGTTATAGCGGCAATTGGGCGAATTATTGAAACATATAAAAAATGAAAAAGAAGGGGTATGTAGTGGGAAGTTTTAACGGACTGTGGATGGGAGTGCTATGAGGCGTTTAGAGAATACAGCTATGAATGGATCTCGCTCGGATGTAAAACCTCGCACCGGGTGCCTGCACGGAGTAAACCTCTCAGATCTCCTGGAGCGTGAAATTGTACCGTTGCAATCTGCTGAGGCCCAGGCTCTTCTGAAAAATCAAGTTATTCTGGTGACGGGCGCTGCCGGATCAATAGGTTCGGAACTATGCAGACAATTGCTGGACTATGAGCCAGAACTGGTGATCGCGCTGGATACGAACGAAACCGGGCTGTTTGACCTGGCCGAAAGTTTGCGCCACCATCCACGTGCAGCAAACTTATTTCCCTATATCGGAGATATTCGGGATGCACAAGCAATGTCGCGCCTTTTCACGAAGGTACGCCCGCGGATTGTCTTTCACGCGGCTGCATATAAACACGTACCCCTGATGGAACAATTTCCTGACCAGGCGGTGCATACCAATGCGCTTGCCACCTACCATCTATGCCGGTTGGCAGGAGAGCGCGGGGTAGATCGCTTCATTTTTGTTTCAACTGATAAGGCTGCCGCACCTGTCAGTATTCTGGGCGCTTCAAAGCGAGCCGGGGAACTGGTCGTACAGTCGCTGGCGCAAATGGAGTGCTATCAAACTCGCTTTTGCGCTGTACGCTTTGGCAATGTCATTGGTAGCCGTGGTAGTGTCGTGCCTCTTTTTGCGCGGCAGATCGAAAGCGGCGGTCCTGTGACGGTGACTGATCCTGAAGCAACGCGCTATTTCATGACCATCCCTGAAGCGTGCGGGCTGGTGATCACCACGGCGGCGATTGCTGAGCAAGGTGGGCTATATATGCTGGATATGGGCTATCCTATGCGCATTCTGGACCTGGCGGTCAAGATGCTTCGCCTGTATGGTTTGCGCGAGGGGCGTGATATACAGATCGTCTTCACGGGTCTGCGTCCAGGTGAACGTCTACACGAAACATTGGTGGCATCCGACGAAGAGCTGGTTTCCACAGTTCACGATAAAATCTTTAGCGTGGTTTATACCTGCGGCATACCGGCGCCTTCAACGATTATGCAATGGATGCTGAGCCTGGATGAGGCGCTGCAAAGTGACCGTATGGCGCAGCTACGCGACTGCCTCTTTGAGATGGTGCAGGTTCACGAGTTAATCGCGGCAATTTGACAGGCAAACAAACTGGCCAGTGTAAATGTCTGCGGAGGAACTGGTTGGTGAGGAGAAATAGAAATGACATTTGAACAGTTTTGGACGACGATAGAGAAGCAGTGGAAACTTATTGTGATCTGCTTCGCGGTGGTAGGGTTGGGGGCATTTGTTGGGAGCAAACTGATGACTCCCCTCTACAAGTCGTCGGTAGTTGTACAGATTGCTATTCGATCATCGAGTAACCAGGCTGACATCAACAGCCTGCTTGCGAGCGATCAGCTTGTGCAAACCGAGTCACAGTTAGCGGTTAGTGATCCCGTATTACGTGAAGTTGCTTCCCATTATCCTGATCTGACTGTGCAACAACTTGCTGGCGAAGTTTCATCGACTCCCAGAGTCAATACCCAGCTTTTTGAGATCGATGTGCTGGATCCCAGTCCGCATCGAGCGGCTAAGCTGGCAAACGACGTTGCTGGGACTTTAATCAAGCAGCAGTTGCAGGTATTGCAGCAAAACAACCACCTTGCGCAGCAACAGTTACAACAAGACCTTAGCTCGACTCAACAGCAGATTAACGCTGTTTCCAACCAGATAACTGCATTGCAGGGGCAAGGAGGAAACAGGGGACGCATAGATGTGTTACAGAACCAACTCAACGGTCTGCAGCAGCACTATAACCAGTGGGAGACAGCGCTGGCTCAGCTGGAATTGACACAGGCACAGAGTGGAGATTTCTTAATTGTAGCTCAGTCGGCCCAGCCTGCCCTGGGGCCTGCTCAGCCGAGTGTCTTGCTTAATACTGCTGGCGGGTTTATTGCCGGTTTATTTTTGGGACTGTTGCTGGCGGTGCTATTTGAGCAGTTGGATACGCGCGTGCGCACAAACGAAGCCCTCACTATTTTGATGGGCTTACCAGTGCTGGCGACGATCTGGAGAGCTGGTACCTCGAACAGGGAAGATGTGATTGATCCAAAGGGACATAGCGCTAACAACGAATCGTATCGCATCCTGCGTACAAATATTGGGTTTTCAGTCGTTGACAAACCACTGCGTTCACTGTTGGTGACAAGCGCTGTGCCTCGTGATGGTAAAAGTGTCACTGCAGCCAACCTGGCAATTTTTATGGCCAAGGCAGGGAAAAACACGCTTCTCATCGATGCCGATTTGCGCCGCCCAACACAGCACGAAAAATTTAATCTCCCCGGAGACAAAATCGGCTTGAGCAATGCCATTCTGGCATTTAGTACAGCGGTGCCTCCTCAAACGCCCTCTCAGCAATTTTCCTTATTGAGTTCACCTCTCGGGTCGACGAGTACCACATCCATGCCAACCGTGTCGCTTGATCCCTTTGTCCATGCAGTGGGCATTCCAAATTTGCGAGTGATGCCATCCGGGCCGCTGCCGCCAAATCCCTCGGAGTTACTTGACTCGAAGGCGATGGAGCGGCTCTTCAAGGGCATTGAAATTTATGGAGCCGAGGTGGTGATCTTTGATACGCCTCCCATTTTAGGTTTATCGGATGCCAGCATTCTGGCCTCAAAGGTTGATGGGGTACTTGTCGTGGCTGATATAACTCGTGCAAATAAAAAGAACCTCAAGCAAGTGAAAGAGATACTAACCCAGGCTAATGCTCACATTCTTGGTTGCGTCGTAAATAAACAACGCCCTGCTCGCCACGATAGGTCCTATTCTTACTACTATTACAGCAATCGCAGTGAGGGGCAGAATCGGGATGGCGCTCAGAACAACGCGCAGAACAGCGCTCAGAAAAGTGGGAGCGCGAACGCTTCTGTCGCTCCTGCTGCTGCTATGCGTGTTCTCAATTCATCCCATAAGCGCTCGAGGTAGTTTCGCATGAAGATAGTAGAACAGACGAAAAGCCTGGTAACGGTGCGGCAAGAGCAGGTAAAAGGAAAATGGCGCAAGTCTAAAAAGTTTTACGTCTTCCTGTTTATCTTGTTACTCATGTCTATACTCGCGCCTGTTTTCGCCATAGTCGGCTACCAGGCGTACAATGCCAACTATCATCGCTATCTGGCCCTGGCAGGTGTAGGGATGCAAAATTTGCGAACGGGGGCAAATCTGTTAGAAAGGCTGGCGCAGGACCCGCTTGATGCTGGTACTATTGATCACGCTCGCCTGGAATTTGCGGCTGCACATACCACTTTTGTCCAGTTAGATAATGGCCTGGAGTCGATACCGGGGATAGCTATGCTTATCCCCGTCTATGGCGTACGTCTGCAAGCTGCGCTACACCTCGCGTCCACAGCCGTAGGGCTATCTCAAGCCGGAGTTTTGGGTTGTAGTATCCTGGATATCCTGGTATCCCGGTTTCACGATCCACTGCGTACCCAGGGTCACGGTCTTACTATGGCGGATTTCAACACTATAGACCAGGATTTCCAGCAGATGAAAGTCGTGCTCGACCAGGCTATTATTGCGGCGCATCAGGTGCAGCCGGGTGATGTGCAGTTTATCCCACAGGTTGGCAAGATGGTAACAACATTTCAGAGTGAGTTGCCAACGCTGCGGACATGGCTTGACGCCGCTGGAAAGCTGCTCCCGGTTCTGCCAGCGATGCTGGGGATCGGTACACCGGCGCATTACCTGGTGGAAGTCCTTGACTCGACTGAACTGAGGCCAACCGGCGGGTTCATTGGAAACTATGGCATTGCCACCTTTTCTGGTGGACGCTTGACAAGCGCGCGCATAACCGATGTGGTTTTGCTTGATCATCCTTACGCGCTGACAGGCCAGCGTATCCCTTATCCCCCGGCGTACTCGTGGTTCCCAAACTACCTGGCATGGGAAAGCTGGAGTTTTCGCGACTCCAACCTCGACGCTGATTTTCCAACGGCGGCAAGATACGGGGAGCTAAACTATCAACGTGAGGGTGGCAATGTTCCTGTCCTGGGGGTGATTGCTTTTACCCCGGCGCTCATCCAGCAAGCGCTTGCCATTACCGGGCCAATCTCTGTTCCAGAATACCAGGAAACGGTGACCGCGCAGAACCTGGTTAGTCTGATCCATTTTCACCAGTTGGGGGGAAGAGCAGCGGGCGAAGGGAGCAGCTACATTCCTTCGCCTGATGGGCACTCATCAGAGCGCAAGCGCTTCATGGAACTGCTGGCAGAGCATTTCCTGGCACGTGTGCAGCAGCTTTCATCCTCAGCTATGCCGCAATTCTTGCACGTACTGACCAATGCCTTGCGAACAAAGGACGTGGAGGTCTATTTTAACGCGGGCGGGGCAGAAAATGTGCTGCAACTCCTTCACCTTGATGGGACAATTCAATCGCCGCCAGGAGACCACCTGTTTATCGTGGATACCAATGTCTCACCCAATAAAGCGAACAGTTTTATCGTTACGACGGTGAATGACCAGGTCGCCATCGATGAGCAGGGAAATGCCGTTCATCGCACTACTATTAGCTATGCCTGGACGCTGCCGGGTCGTGACTACGGTGTGCATCTCTATCGAGACTACGTTCGTGTCTATGCACCGTCTGGGAGTACGTTGTCCGCGCAGGATGGTTGGCACCCGCGTGGGGCGAGTACAGCCTTTGGTTGCCAGGTATGGGAAGGATTCTTCTCGCTTATCTATGGGCAGACCCTTACCATCACGCTGGTATGGACCAGCTACAGCGTTGCAAAGAAGGATGCAGCTGCAAAGACAAGCCGGAGCGCAGCGCATGTTGAAAGTGCAGGTGATGCTCCCGTTAGGGGCGAATGTGACCGGTAAGCTCGGAGGGTTCGTGTCCAGTACTACCCACGCGGCTATACTGAGCGAATCATGGGATAAGGATTTGAGTGTAGGGCTTGATTATCACGCTGAGTAGCCGAACCATAGCGGCGGTTTTGAGTGATCAGTACACTGTAGACTAGAGAGCATGATTGAGGAAATCACCATGATCGATACACATCTGCATATCTTGCCCGGCATCGATGATGGGCCAGAGACTGTTGAGGAATCTCTGGCCCTGGCACGGGTACTGGTGCAGGAAGGCATTCATAGTGCAATTGCGACACCGCATTACAACGACGAGTTTCCACGGCGTTCTGCCTCAGAGATTCAGGCCCGTGTCGATGATATGCAGTATACGCTTGATCGCTGTGGTATTCCACTCCGTCTATTTGGCGGCCACGAAGCGTTGATCTATCCAGGATTGGTAGAAGATATTCAATCTGACCGGCTTGCCACGCTCAATGGCAGTCGCTATCTATTGCTGGAACTGTGGTCCAGCACCTGGATTCCAGAAACAGAGCGCGTGATTTTTGAGCTGAGGTCAGCAGGTATTATTCCTGTGCTTGCTCATGTGGAGCGCTACCATACGATTCAGAAGGACCCCCATCGGCTCGTCAGATTGCTAGAGCAAGGGGCATTAGCTCAGTTGACAGCCAGTAGTCTCTCTGGCCTTTGGGGGAAGACGGTGCGCCATTCTGCTGAAACACTCCTTAAAAAGGGGCTGGTTCATTGTATTGCCAGCGATGCTCATGGTTTGCAAAAGCGAGCGCCAGGCGTGTTGGCGGGATTAGAGTGCGCGAGGAAGCTAGTTGACAGAGCCTCTATTCAGCGCATGATTGAGACGCTGCCGGCAGCTATTGTGAAGAATGAGTCAGTTCAGTTGTAGCTGCGTCGTATTCAAAGTATAGTTTACGATCTCGATAGGGAAAAGTGGTAGTGATAAAAAACGACGTAATCGGCGAAAAAGCTGCGGAAGAGCGAAGAATGATCTTGTTATTGGGCTCCGTTATTTTTCCATTCTTGACGATTACGATAGCTGTGTTACTTGGCGGTGTGCTAGGTAGTTTAGACGTTTCTACAGTAGTGTTTATTGCAGGAGCTATTTTACTTGTACTCGTTCTTGCTCTACGCCAGTATGGTTTGGCTGTAGCGTTGATCATTTTTGCCCATATCTATATTGATTGGTATCTAGGGCTGGAAATCGTTGTGACTGCCATCGCAGTTGGGCTATTCTTTCTCTTGTGCTTCATACGCTCTCCTGAGTATCCGCGAGTAGCCCCTCGCTCTCTATGGTTGTGGGGTCTATTGCTGATAATAGGTATTCCCCCGGCAATTCGAGGTGCCCAGAGTCACTATGACCTGGCATTCTATTATCCTAATATCTTTTTGGGGACTTTGTTGATGTATTGGCTGGGAATGCTGGTTGCCAGTAATAGAGTGCATTTGAGAACTTTTTTCCAGATTCTTTCGACATTGGGAGCCTTTCTAGCTATACATACAATTATTCAAAATGCGACCGGCACAATTGTGTTTGGCTCAGCACACATCGACGCGTATCTGACGCAGGTATCACATTATGACCTGACTAGCTATGGCATTCCCCGCCCTGGATCATTCTTGATTAATCCTGACTGGAATGGTACATTTTTCGCTATGCTGCTCTTTCTTCCCATTGGTCTCTTTGCTGAGGCTACCTCTTTTATACAGAAAATTCTGTGTATTATCGAAGTGCTTCTCATGTCGATTGCGTTGCTTCTTACATATAGTATAGGCGCCTGGATCGGTTTCTTAGCTGGTATTATTGTCTTTATGTTTATTATGAAGCGTGGTCGCTATCTTATTCGTCTTGTTCTGTTGCCCGTCCTTCTAATTGTGAGCGGGCTAATCATAATGATAGCTTTCCCGGCTCAGCTCAATCTTCAATTCCAACACCTATCAAACCCAACCGAGGTATCATTACGGGTGGGAGCCTGGCAAACAGCCATCAATATTATTCATGCATTTCCTTTGACGGGGATAGGCCTGGGCCTGACGAATTATCTCCAAGCCGCTGACCCCTACAGAGTGCCTGCGCAATATCTCCCTTTATCGCATCCACATAATTCATACCTCGAGTTGGGTGCTATGGCGGGTCTCCCGGTCCTCATCGTGTTTCTTGCTCTACTACTATTGGCTTTATGGCAGGCCTGGAGGAATTGGAGAAAGGTCGATGCTGGTACACGCTACTTGCTGGCTGGAGGTATTGCCGCCATCATTGCTCTGAGCGTCAATAGTATGAGCATCAATGCCTGGACGCTTTCACCTCTAGCAGCGATAGGCTGGGTTATTTTAGGGGCTATGTCGTCTCCTCTACTCGCCGCAGATAAAAGCATTGGTTGAAAGTTGCAAGAGTTGTAGGAACGTAGGTAGCCTGGCTCGTATTTATGTCGCAACACATCACTGGTCAGCATTACATGAATTTTTAGATGAAAGTGAGTTGGCGGTTGGAAGTGAAAGTAGAAGTTGATCGTGGCATCATCACAGGATAAATCGCCCAATAAATCTCTATGGCTTGAAGACCTCCCCACACTGAAACAGCCCGCTATAGATATCCCGCCGTCGGCTGCTGATCGCAACCCGGCAGTGAATTATGGCTTGTCGCTATCAAACCATTATGATTATGCCCTGATGGGTGGCCTCCCTATTGAAGAGCAGGCTACATGGATTATTCCAGTAATACAAGTTGCACCAAAGACAGCAAAACTTACGGCACACGGCATAAAATCTGAGAGCTATACCTTACTCATGCGAGATCTTGCTAAAAGTTCAGGCCTATACGCCCTGGCCTCACTGGTGGGTCCTCTTATCTCCTTAATACTGGCCCCGTTTTTGACGCGCAACCTCCCGCATACGGCGTATGGGGCGCTGGCAGTGTTGAACACCGCTATTGCTCTTCTGACTGGAGTGACACAGCTAGGTCTTAATTCAGCTTTTTTTCGCTCCTATAACTACGATTATGAATCTCAAAAAGATCGCCTGGATGTACTTTCAACGGTCGTTGTGCTTTTATCTCTCACCTCGTTCTGTATGAGTGTGAGCATGATACTAAACGCTTCCTGGTTCTCGACGCTGTTATTTAACAACGCGTCATTTAGCGATGCTGTGAAAGTCGCGGCGCTCGTTGTTCTTTTACAGAATCTTGCCGTTCCTGGATTCTCCTGGATGCGAGCGGAAAACCGTGCTTTGTATTTTTCGCTATTGTCGATTGCCAACCTCTTAATCTCCTTAGGAGCCAATATCGTACTCGTAGGTATGCTACATATGGGTATTGTAGGTTCGTTGATGGCTACCGGAGTTGGCTATGCTCTTGTCATAATCTGTACTTTACCTGTCATTCTGGTACGCGCAGGTCTGAGCCTGCGGTTTGATATTGCGCGAGGACTGCTGTCATTTGGGGTACCCAATATCTTCGCTATAGTGTCTGTATGGGTGCTACAGCTTTCAGATCGCTTTCTGCTGGGTCGAATAGGATCGCTGGCCCAGACGGCAAGCTATAGCGTGGCTTATACCCTGGGGAGCGTGGTGAGCGTCGTGGTCCTCTCGCCATTCACACTTGCCTGGCCCTCAACACTGTTTAACATTGCCAAAAAAGATAATGCTCAACATGTCTTTAAGCTGGTGTTTCGCTGGTATAGCATTGTTTTATTCTTTGCCGCATTTGCTCTCACACTTGTAGGCACGATTGCGCTCTACCTGTTCTTTCCGCCCGTGTATCGTGAGGCTGTCTCCGTTATCCCTATTATTGTGGTATCAACAGTGTTCTTTAGCGTCTATACATTCTTCACGACGGGACAATCTATAAAGCGTAAAACCTGGTTTAACTCGATCTTTACTACACTGGCCGCGCTTGCCAACCTTGGTTTCAATCTGGTCTTGATTCCACTCTATGGAGCCATGGGATCGGCCTTGTCTACACTTCTTGCCTATATATTGCTTGCATTAATTACTTACCTGGTAAATCAACGTCTCTATCCCATTCCTTATGAAGTTGGCATTTTTACCGTTGAGTTACTGGTAGGTATCGCTTTCTATGTTGGGAGCAGTATGTTGGCCTCAGGACAGGGCACGTATGGAGCCTGGAGCATTTCGCTTGGCGCTTTAGTGGTTTATGGTGGCTTCCTTCTTCTGCTTGGAGGATGGTTATCCAACCGTAACAAAGCCTTGCTCCTGCTTGGAAGATGGTTATCCAACCGCTACGAAGTCTTATAATCAGCATATTCTGGAGGATTCTACACGGTGAAAACACTTTCCCATGATGATAGGGTGGTGACAAAAAAGCATATACCCTTTAGGGTTTGTATGCATGTGCGTGGCTTGGTACGCACTGATGGACGGGTTATGCGCGCAGCTACTGCGCTTGTAGAGGCAGGTTTCGCGGTCACTATCCTCGATATCGAAGACGATCTGACTCGCCCCGTTGAGGAAGATATTGGCGGCATTCATGTGAAACATATAATGAAGTCAGGTTGGCTTAAACCTGTCCGTTTCGGACCATTTCGCCTGATAAGATCAACTCAGAAGCTTGTTTATATTACGCTGCAATTGATACGGATACCAGCAGACGTTTATCACGCTCATGATGATAATGCATTAGCACCATGTTATATTGCAGCGCGAAAAAGCAGCATTGGTGGAGTGCGTTGTTAACGCGCTTATTTACTCATGTGGTAAAACGTTGTGCCGGAATTATTACTGTCTCCTCTCCCATAGCGCAAGAGATTTGCAATCTCTATCACGTGCCACATGTGTCGCTGATTCGCAATCTACCGGTCTACCAGGCGCCTTCGAAAAGTGATCGGCTGCGGCAATATCTTAGCCTTGACTCGAATGCACGCATTGCCCTCTATCAAGGTAATATGGATTCTAAGCGTGGACTCGATAAACTAGTCCGGGCGGCCAAATACTTAGATCGCAATATTGTGATTGTGCTGATGGGCAATGGATTTGGAGCAACTCCGGCTCTCCTGAAATCCTTGATTGTAAGCGAAGGGGTTGTTGACCGCGTCAAAATCATTCCGGCTGTTCCCTATGCCGAACTGCTAGATTGGACCGCTTCGGCGGATATAGGTTTAAATGTTCTTCCTCCGGACTATTCCCTTAGTATTCGGCTGTGCCTGCCCAACAAATTCTTTGAATATCTAATGGCTGGCTTGCCTGTTCTGTCTTCTCCACTGCCTGCTGTTGCAGAAATTATCAATACCTACGATGTTGGCCAGATAGTATCTTCGCTTGCGCCAGCAGATGTCGGCAATGCTATCAATGCGATGCTAGCGGATCGGGCTGCTCTTGCCCGTTGGAGCCGCAATGCGAGAGAGGCTGCCCGGTATGATCTCTGCTGGGAGAAGGAAGGCCGGCATCTTATTCGGCTCTACCTCAAAATCCTTGCAGCCAGGGATGAGGTGATTTCTGGCCTACATTGGCAATAACGAGATAGGAGGAAGGTAATGCGCATTTTGCAGGTGCATCAAATCAATCAGGTAGCCTATACCTATGGCGAGGATCTCGAGCGACGCGGTCATTACGTGGAAGTGTACGAGCCGAGTCTTGTTGGTGGGTTAGCGCCATTGCCTGTTAAAATGGCTTTCATGCCCTGGCGTGTGTTGGACATGCGACATGTAGTTGGCAAACTCAACCGGAGTCATTTTGATATTGTGCATATTCACTGGGCCAGTTATGGCGTGCTTGGCCTGGCAAGCCGTATACCGTATATTGTGCATTGTCATGGGGGTGATGTGCGCCATCGATTACAACACCCCTTATCTCGTGTGATGTTGGAGCCTGTTTTGCGCCGCGCTGCGGCTGTCCTGTGTGTTACGCCTGATCTCTTACCAGTCGTTCGAGCAGTTCGCCCCGATGCGCTTCTCTCACCCGCTCCTATTGATAGGGAGCGTTTTGCACCCGCGAAAAATACTGCCGACGAACCGTCGCGTCCCTGGACAATTTTGCTCTTTGCACGACTTGACCTCAATAAAGGCGTTGATATTGCGTTGGAGGGGATAGTACACTTTGTCAAACGCCATGTGGGCATTCGCGTACAGTTACTCGACTGGGGTTCTCTGAAAGGGGAATATCGGCAGCGCTATGGGCGCTACTTCGAGTTTATTCCCCTTGTAGTTCCAGGTGAGGTGGAGCAATTAATTTTGTCCGCTGACGTTATTGTAGGGCAATTAGCTTTGGGGGCATTAGGGCTATCGGAACTTCAGGCGATGAGTTGTGCCAGGCCTGTGATTGCTTCGTTTCGCTATGATGATGCATATCCAACTCCTCCACCGATATGCCAGGCAGCGACGGCAGAGGAGGTTGACGAGCGCCTTGAATATCTCTTCCGGAATCCTGAAATGGTGATGTCGCTAGGACGACAAGCGAGAGAGTGGATAATCGAAAATCATGACCACCGGGTTCTTGCGGGTAAACTTGAGGAACTTTATCAATCAATTCTTCTTGAGAAGTGACAAAAGAGGAAAAACACAGTGGAACAACAACAGTTGGTGATGTTAGATCAGGAGCTTTCACGCTTAGAGTCCGAGTACAGGCGGCGCGACTCAGGCAATATACCCGCCGACCGCTATAGCCCTTTTAACGAGACCGCCCTCCTTCACTCTCAAAGCCTGGAGCGTAATCTTCTGGCTTTGCTCAAACGACATGGGTTTACCGACTTGCGTGAGAAGAAGATTCTCGATGTGGGTTGTGGTAATGGAGGGAATTTGCTCCATTTTCTGGGTTATGGCGCACAATCTACTAACCTCTTCGGAATTGACTTAATGGCTCATCGAATTGATCAGGCGCAGCAGCAGCATCCTTCAGTTAGTTGGCAAGTAGGAAGTGCTCATCGGTTGCCATACCAGGACGCGGCTTTTGACCTGGTGATGAGCTTTGTTGTATTCAGTTCTATTTTGAGCGAGTCATTACGCCGGCAGATTGTTAGCGAAATGTGGCGGGTATTGAAGCCTGGAGGCCTGATACTGCTCTATGATTTCACCTATTCTAACCCGCGTAATCCCGCTGTTCGAGGTATTTCTCACAAGCAGATTCTGACTCTTTTCGCGCAACCGGAGCCAAAATTT
>VBFM01000186.1:7145-7439 GCA_005882595.1 Chloroflexota bacterium | reverse complement strand
CAGGCTATCGAGCCGGTCAGCGTCACGTACGATCCGCGCCTCCAGGGTACGAGGCTGCAGGCCTTTGCTAAAACTATGCGCGTCAATAGCGTGCAAGATAGCTTCTTGCTTATCTGGTGGAACCTGGTATCTGGTCAGTAAATCTCTGGCGTGGATCACTGAAAGATCCGCGTGGTGCCGGGTTTCGTCGTGCGTAAGGCGGCCCAGATCATGGAGCAGGGCGGCTACGCCAACGATGAAGGGATCCGCGCCTTCTTGCTGCGCAATATGCAGAGCGAGCCGGTAAACGCGCTG
>VBFM01000186.1:0-7028 GCA_005882595.1 Chloroflexota bacterium | reverse complement strand
CCACTTCTACATAGCCTGTTACATTGCTCTACTACAATTAACGCAGAGCACATCCAAAAATATTAACGCACAACACACGAAATCCCCCAGGTGAGTGATGCTGAATATCGCCTGGTTGCTTATACTAACCGTAGAATCTCTAACATTAAACCACAACCGTTCATGATTTTCCAGCCAGCGCAAGCGCTGCGCACATGAGAAGGAGCCATGTATGCAATACAAGCAAACAGGTGATATACAACGCGCAGTCGTTGTCATCGATACAGTTAATCCCGAATCAACAGTTCTCAAGACTGAGACGCCTACCTCTGCGACCGTTGAGTCAGAAAAAGAAGGGATACAGGCAGGCAAAGTAGGCACGGAAACAGCGGTGATTAGCATTTTGCTGGTCGATGACCATGCATTGATGCGTGAAGGTTTACGCCAGCTACTTGTTTTAGAGGAAGATATGCGCGTGGTGGCCGAAGCCGTGAATGGCCTCGACGCGCTGCAGCAGGTACGCCAACTACGTCCAGACGTAGTGTTAATGGATATCAGCATGCCTATGGTAGATGGTATTGCAATCACACACCAGATCACCCAGGAATTCCCCTCAATCGCTGTGATCATACTCACGATGTATCGCCAGCAGCAGCACGTCTTACAGGCCATGCGCAATGGAGCCAGGGGTTATCTGCTCAAAAGCGCCTCGTCACACGAGCTTGCGCAGGCCATTCGCGCCGTGCACAACGGCGGTATGCTCATCGAGCCCGAACTGACGGGTACGCTTGTCAGCGAATACCGGCGTTTGTCGGAGCTGGCGTCGAACGGGCCGTCAATTCACGCCCTCACCGAGAAAGAAATTGAAATTATCCGCTATGTCGCCACCGGCATGAGCAACCGGGAGATTGCGGAGCAGCTGGTCTATTCTGAGAAAACGGTAAAAAATTACCTGTCGATTATCTTTCAGAAACTGGGTATTCGTGATCGCACCCAGGCGGCGATTTTCGCATTCCGCCAGGGATTGATAGCGGACGAGGTATATTAGAGGTGGGTACACACCGCATACCTGCCTCCAGGCTGTATAGTTAAGGCACCAATTTTGCGAGCTGCTCGCAGGACCAGGCGCAGTTGCGGCACGCATTGGCGCAGTCTGTATCGCCCCTGCTCTCGCATTCGCCCGCGCAGTGATTACACACCTGGGCGCAGGTCTGGCAGACGTACCCGTACAGTGGAGAATTATGCTCCATGAAGTGCGCTGTCGTCATACACATTTCAGCGCAATCTTGCAGCATGCTGGTATACTGCGACTTCGCCTGTTGAGCCCCATTCACCATATTCATGCAAACTGAATAACAGTTCAGGCAGTTTTGAATGCACAGCTGCATCTCCGTGTCAACCATCGGATTGTCTGAATTTTGCATTGTGATCCCCTTTAGCCTTTCCAGATTGGAGGGTAGTTTCTTGTTTCCTCCGAGTCATCAATTATCGCTTCTATTATCTACACGATGGAACTGACGCGTATGTTACTCTTCCCCAGAGGAATCGGGCAAGAGCGTGCCTTTTTACGCATCCTTATTTACCTAAATTTTGTCCAAACTAGCGGCAGGGTGCTGCCAGCAGAAAGGGACTTGCCAAAAGAGCGATGATGGATCATACCTATCTCAAGAGTGTGAAATTTGAGAGAGGAGGATCATCATGAACGAGTCTACCACGAAACATTTTACCGGGTGTGCAAGTTTGGCGGCGGTGGGCGTCAAATTGAGGCAACTGGACGTGTTTGGCCCGATCCGTAAGACCGTGCATATTGCCCAGAAAGCGATCAAGCACACACCGATAGAGAAGGTGTACGATGCCTTCATTAGCCTGCTGGCCGGAGCTCATGGGTTGGTCGAAATCAATACCCGTTTGAGAGCGGACCCGGGCTTGCAGGCAGCCTTCGGACGGCAGCAGTGTGCAGAGCAATCGGTGGTACAACAGACGCTGGATGCCTGCACTGCCGAGAATGTGAGACAAATGGAACAAGCACTCGATACGATCTATCGCCAGCACAGTCAGGGCTTTGGGCATGACTATAAGCAGCAGTACCAGGTGCTGGATGTAGATATGAGCGGCATGCCGTGCGGACCCAAAGCCGCCTTTGCCAGCAAAGGCTATTTTGCCAAGCAACGCAACCGGCGTGGACGGCAATTGGGCCGGGTGCTGGCGAGCCGCTATGAGGAAGTGGTCGTCGATCGGCTCTTCGATGGCAAGACGCAACTGACCAAGGCGTTGCAGCCCTTGATGCAAGCGGCTGAGCAGACCTTGGAGCTGAACCAGCGCAAACGACAGCGTACCCTGGTGCGCTTCGATGCGGGCGGCGGGAGCGTGGGTGACGTGAATTGGCTGCTGGTGCGTGGCTATCAGATCCACGGCAAAGATTACTCCAGCGCTCGCGCTGGGCGCTTGGCAGCAAGCGTGCAGGAGTGGGTCGATGATCCTCAGGTAGAGGGGCGACAGGTCGGCTGGGTACGCTTGCCTGCCACGGAGTATGCTCGTCCCGTGCGACGGATTGCGGTGCGTTGCCGCAAGGCCAATGGACAGTGGGGCATCGGCGTGCTGATCTCGACGCTCTCGCCTGAGGAAGTGCTGGCCCTGACCCAGTTGACAGCCCGGCCCGATGCCGATCCGGCCACCGTGCTGCTGGCCTATGTGTCTCTGTATGATCAGCGTGGCGGTGGCGTAGAGACCTCCTTCAAGGGCGACCATCAAGGCCTGGGCAGTACGAAGCGCAGCAAGAAACGCTTTGAGGCCCAGCAGATGGTCATGCTGTTGGGCACCTTGGCTCACAATGTCGTGATCTGGGCGCGCCAGTGGCTGACTCAGGCCGCTGCTCCCGCCCAATTGCGGCACTATGGCATGCTGCGCATGGTGCGTGATGTCTTCCATATCAGTGGCTTTCTGGTGATGGATGCCTGCGGCCAGATCAGCCAGATTGTGCTCAATCAGGCCGCCCCTTTGGCACCCCGGTTAGTTGATGCGTTGCGGGAGCTTCTCGCTCCCACCCATACAGCCATTAATTTGGGCCAAACTTAGGTAATTATGGTTGCTACTTCGTCTATGGCTCCTTCAAGTGTAGCGATACTGATACGGTCAAATTGTTCATGGATTTCATCGAGCGTGTATCCCTCTTTGAGCAGCGAAAGAAGGTGTGAATGCTGGCATAGTAAGCAAGCCAGTCTTGCATGGGAAGATCCGGCGGGTAGAATCGCTCAATCCAGTGAGGATAGACCCAGCCCGAAGTACCTATCCAGATCATGACATACAGTTGCCGCTCTTCATTACAACCCGTATACTTGCCGCAGTCGCGCCATTTCCGCCGAAAACGTCGCTTCCATTACCTGCTTCTCTTCTAAAGGCAAGAAGTTGTGACGCACACCGTTCAGTACAATGTGATTGACCGTCTCAATGTCAAAATTGAACGGGTCAACCAGCAGTTTGACCTCGGTATTGAGATCGGTATTGAACAAGGGCGGATCGTCAGAGTTGATGGTAACAGGCACTCCTGCGCTATACAAGCGCGGGAATGGATGCCCAGCAGTATTTGCATAGATGCCCAGGCATACATTACTTGTAGGACATAGTTCGAGCGGTATATGCTGTTCCGCCAGGTATTCCACCAGCGCAGGGTCCTCAATAGCTCGCACACCATGTCCCAGGCGCTCGGCTGCCAATACCCTCAAAGCGCCCCATACGCTGGTCGGCCCGACAGTTTCTCCGGCGTGAGGTGCGCTGTGCAATCCAGCTTCCCTCGCCCTCTCAAACCAGCGGGCGAAGCGTTCGGGTGGATAGCCTATCTCTGCTCCGCCAAGACCTAACGCCACCACACCATCGTCCTTGCCCTCTATCGCTACAGATGTCACGTAGTCGGCCAGTTCGCGGTTTCGTGCCTCGTCCTCGACATTTCGGACGATATCGAAGACCCAGCGAATTTCGACGCCAAATTCAGCCCGCGCTCGTTCTCGCCCTTGTGTCAATCCGGCAAAATAGGTGTCATGAGGAATGCCGAGGGCGTAGCGATGGGTACTCGGCGAGAATGTCACTTCGGCATAGCGGATGTTCTGTCTTGCCATATTCGCGCCAAACTCGTAGGCGATCAGCTCGTAATCCTCGATCGTTCTCAAGCAGCGGGTGATATCCAGATAAATCTCGATGAAGTGGTTAAAATCGCGAAAGATGAACCATTTTTGCACGTCTTCAATAGTGTGTACCGGCAGGTCAACCCCATTCCGCTGTGCCAGGATGAGCAGCGTCGCAGGTTGTATAGACCCTTCCAGGTGAACGTGCAGTTCGGCTTTCGGTATGGCTAAAAGGTAGCGTTCGAGATGCTCAGCAATCATGGTCGAATTTCCTTTCATCATGAGTCGGTATAAAAAATCCCCGCAACGCTTGTTGCGGGGATTTTTTATACCGTCAATCTATTCCTCTTCTTCAGTAATCGAGTAGGGTGGCTTCTCAACGGGCACGCGATAGCCGCGTACCTGATCGCCAGCCGCATTGGCCTGCGCGGTGCCCTGGGCGGGAGCCATCAGGTCGTTGGTGATGGAGCGGAAGAGGCGCTCGACGCGATCCCAGCGAGCGGGATAGCGGTCAGCATAAAACTTCTCTTTTCCATCCACGTCGTAGATGTAGAAGACATAGTCCTGGTCTCCATAGCGATAATCCACTTTGGTATAGGGGATGCGCGTTAACTCCAACACCTGTAAGCTGGCTCGCGACTGCTCACGCGGGTTGGTTGTGCGCTCACCAGCGGTGACGTTTTGCGCCAACTGGACGGCGGCGCTCCATACATCCATCGGCACACTTTCGGGAGCGGCATCTGGATAGAGCGTTTCGTTGACCTCGGCGTTATAGACCAGGTCCCCACTCGCTTTCGCCAGGCGCTGCTCAGGAATAGCTGTCACCCCCACAATCTGGGTCTGTGTGCCCAGGTCGAAACGCCGCACAATCTCGCGATGACGTACTACTTTGCCTGTGCCACCGCAGTGGGAACAAATCTCAGTTTTTGAGCCCTGGCAATTCTCGCAGACGCGCTTACCCGTGCCACAGGTGCAATCGACCTCGCCATTAACGCAGTCCGGGCAGGGAACAGTACGCCCCTTGCTGGCAGGGTCAGCATCCATGGGATTGGAGATAGGCACACCCTGCTGGCGCATGCCCTCGAACATGTCGGAGACCTTATTCGTGACCGAATCGGTCAGATTTTCGGCACGCTTCTGGAAAAACGATTTCTTTTTCGCGTCTTGCCAGTCGGCGACGTAGCCCCGACCACGACACGTGGTGCAGCGCAGGCGCGTGCGCCCTTTGCAGTCCGGGCAGACAACCCAGCCGCGCCCGCTACAGGAGGCGCAGAGCAGACGCCCGGTGCTGTTACAGGCGGTGCAGGCAAATACCTCTTCCTGCCCTGTAAGGCGAGTGCGGCTCTCGGGAGCTTTCAAACCGGTGACAGTGGGCAGTTCATAATCCCATACAGGCAATAACGGCTGCACTTTTCCAACAGGACGACCGCTATAAGGTTCGGAGATGACTTCCATTGAGCGCGTCTCCCAGCGCGACTGTAGAGTGATCTCCCATACCTCGTCTTCCGTCCACGAAACGAGGTCCATATAGGTGCCAAGTTCGCGCGCAAGCTGCCAGTTGCCCAGGCTCCATGAATTGGCCAGGTGGCGAATACGTTCCTCTTCTACACTGTTCGCCTGGCGCGCTTGTAACGAGGTATTCGATTGCTGCCAGTACCCCCCCGCTCTATCAACGACACGTTTGATACGCTGTTGTGCTTCGCTGGTGCCTTCTATAACTTTACGCCGAATCTCTTCGATGCGTTTATCTAAATCGTCTTGTGAGTACTGAGGGGGCCTGTCTGATGCGGCATCAGGACCCTCTTGCCATTCATCACCCATAGATAATACCTCCCTAGATGGCGTTGATTAACGACGCCTGTTCAACATTGAGTTCTCACAATCATATACGTTGAAATATGAGGAGGGTTGTAGGGAGTCCTTACAAGAGGGCGACAATCTCTGCTTGCACAGGCACTCCGGTGACTTCTACATCATGCTCATGCACGAGGATGTTGACCTCGCTTCGTATGCCAAACTCCGGTAGATAGATGCCAGGCTCAATAGAGCAGCAGGTCGAGGGGAGCAGGACACGCTCATCGCGTGTCTCAAGATTATCCATATTTGCTCCATCGGCATGCACCACCGTGCCGATGCTGTGACCGGTGCGGTGAATGAAATACTCGCCATAGCCCGCCCCGGCAATAACAGCACGTGTAGCATCATCCACCTGCCAGCCCTCGACGCGCTCACCCGCCGCCAGTTGCTTACGCGCAAAGGCTATGCCTGTGTCGCGCGCTCGCCTCACAATCTCGAACACCTCACGCTGCCGTGCGGGGATCTCGTCGCGTGTGCCAGCGAAAGCCATCCAGGTATAATCGGCAATGATGGAATGCGGTTCTGGCAATTTTGCCCAGAAGTCGAAGAGTACCAGGTCGCCATGCCCAATAGGACTATGCTGAGCGCTGGTCGGTTCATAGTGCGGGTTGCTGGCATTGGCATTGACCGCGACATGAGGTGATCCCTCCGGCAAAACTAGCCCTGCCTGCGAAATAAGGGTGGTAAAACGCTGCGTCACGCTGTACTCATCGAGGGCCGCACCGGCGCGTACATCGTCGCCCAGGGCTGCGAAGAGCGCATCTTTGGCGGCGATCAAACGCCTACCGGCTTCGCGGTGGCTCTCCATCTGCGCCTCGCTCAACTGGGCCACGAAGCGCTGCGCCAGGTTGGCGGAACTGACAACCTCTACACCGCACGAACGCACCAGTTCGAGCGTGCCTGCATCCACACGCGACATATACGGGATAGCGTTCATGGGCGAATATTCCATCGCGATACGCGTACCCGCGAGCAATATGGACTGCAGGTGGGTCTGTATCTCCTGCCAGGTACGGAAAATGACGCGGTTCCCTGGCAGTTCACCCAGCACATGCGATTCAACCGCGCTCACCA
>VBFM01000504.1:5299-6323 GCA_005882595.1 Chloroflexota bacterium | reverse complement strand
AGTTTGATGGCAGCCTGGGTGTTGAGATGAATATGTGTCCCCAGGTAGACATCGGCGAAGTTGCCCTGCCCGAGCAGCTGGTCGAGACGATAATTGCCAAGCTGTTGCCCTACGCGGTCAGCCATATTTGCACCTCCTTGGGGAGAGGGTAATCATCGATGAAACACCAGATCTAATGCATACATAATAAGAAAGGTTACGCCTGGAGATGCAGTTGACAACTTTCGCTGTGTATCGCCTCAGTAACTATACTCTACTATGAGCAGAACTGCAACCTCCACGTCATTCTACGTAGTAGCGAGCGCAATGATTCCCCCGTAGCCAGTCCTAGACACGTTATGACTTCACGTGCTTCTACGGATGTGTATTAGCCTTCAGCCACGTACACTGTGAGCAGGAGTTCTCGATTGGAAGAGAACAAGACCCGAGCACCTGAAAGGTGCAGGCAGGGGAGAACTATCATGATCCCTAACATCCATATTCACGAGAAGTTGATGCTTGAACGTCACCAGGAAGTGCTGCGCGAGATGGAACAGTTCAGCATGACGCGAAAACTGGCCGGTAAATTAGGTGCGCTGCTGATCGTCCTGGGCAAGAGCTTAAAACAGCTTGAGCCGAGCAAAGAGCCTGTAGTGTAGCACTGGGAGTACAATTGGACAACCAGGACAACCTCGGCGATTGTCCTGGCGTTATTCACAGACGCTGAAGCAGCGATAAATCTATTGCTCTTTTTCGGCAATATCCAGACAGGCACGCAGGCATTGTGCCAGAGCATTTACCTGCTCAGGCGTATGAATGAGATGCGACCCTGGAATCACAAATATCTTATCATAGTGAACAGGAGGCATAGTGCGTAACCATGCTTTGCGGAACTTATCCTCGCTCGACCACACAAAAGTAATCTTTCCATCATAGATTCCTGGCCTGTACCCGGAAGCTTCCCATCGGTAGATGCCGGGCCAATCCTGCCGGAGTACTTCGGGATCGGGTAGAAGCCTGCGCATCTTCGGCAATCGATGGCCCT
>VBFM01000504.1:1606-5198 GCA_005882595.1 Chloroflexota bacterium | reverse complement strand
CGCAGGTATTTGTAAATGTGGCGCAGTCGCAATTGCCAATCGATCTGTGTATCTTCGCCTATGCCTAACATACTGCAAATACGCGTATAAGCCATGCGTAGAGTGCTATGTGGGGGAGATGCCGGGTCGATCAAGAGCAGCATGTCGATCGTTTGTCCCGCTGCACGCAGTAGGCTCGCCATCTCGTAGGCCATCAGCCCGCCATTGCAGAAACCTCCCAACAGGTACGGTCCTTCCGGCTGAATTGCGCGCATCGCCTCCAGGTGAGCAGCCGCTATTTCCTTAATGGTCGGTGGAACGCGCAGCCCGTTAAATTTATATGGTTCCAGGGCATAAAATGGCTGCTCGGTTCCCAACCCGCGCGCCAGTGTAAAGCAGTAGAACGCGCCTCCCATATAATCGCCATGCAGGAAGAAGAAAGGCCGCTGCCCCGCTTTCCCGGTCTGGACAGCGATAATAGCAGCCCGTGAACTCCCCTCGTCTGCATCTATCCGCTGCTGAATTGCCTGGGCCAGTTGCTCGATGGTTGGCCCGGCGAAAAGTGTAGACAGAGCAATTTTCTTGCCAAAAATCTGCTCAATACGACCCACCAGCCGGGCTGCCAGCAGAGAATGGCCTCCCACGTGGAAAAAATTGTCTGTGATACCAATAGGCTGCCTGTTCAGCAACTCTTCCCAGATAGCAATCAACTGGTGATGGATCATCAATTTGGGAGCGACATAGTTTTCTCCTACTGTCCTCCTCGCGCTCTCCGGTGTGGGCAGCGCCTGCCGATCCAGCTTACCATTGGGCGTCAGCGGTAAGGACTCCAGCACAATGAAATCCGCGGGAATCATATATTCTGGCAAATGCACTTTCAAATGCTGGCGCATTTGCGCCGCCGTCACATTTTGCCCCTGGCCAGGAACAACATAGGCCACCAGCGATTTCTCTGCGCGTTCATTTTCATGAACCAGCACGAGAGCTTCACGCAGGGCACCGTACTGTCCCAGCACCGTCTCAATCTCCCCTGGCTCAATGCGGAAGCCGCGAATCTTCACCTGCTGGTCGCGTCGGCCCAGAAACTCAATGGTTCCGTCTGGGAGATAGCGTACCAGGTCTCCAGTTTTGTACAAACGCGCATCCGGCCTATCGCTAAATGGATCGGGAATAAACTTTTCAGCGGTCAGTTCGGGACGATTCAGGTATCCGCGCGCCACCCCTGCGCCCCCAATATAGAGTTCCCCTGGCACACCAACAGGCACCGGCTTCATTTGACGATTAAGGACATACACCCGGGTGTTGCCGATAGGACGCCCGATAGGGATAGAGCGCAGCGACTCACTCAAGTCCGCGGGGATGGGATAGCAGCAGGCAAAGGTCGTGGTTTCGGTCGGCCCATAGCCATTGATAAGCTGTGTTCCAGGCAACTGGCGCAGGGCGCGCCGTATATGCGTCACCGAAAGCGCCTCTCCACCCGTTAGTAACTGCTTCACTCCCCGTAACTCCTCTGGCGCTTCATCGATCATCGTATTGAACAGCGAAGCCGTCAGCCAGAGTGCCGATCTTGTGGCGGCACACATGGCCGGGGCCTTGAAAGCGGAGAAACTCATCTTCTTGAGCAATGTTCGTGGGATTTGCCAGACCGATGGCTCATTGATCTCGGAACTCGACGAGACAGAGGCAAAACGATTGGTCAAGGATGGGGTGATTAGCGGCGGTATGATACCCAAAGTTTCTGCCTGCCTCGATATCTTGTCTGCTGTGCCGCGTGTGCATATCGTAGATGGAAGAGAACCGCACGTGTTATTGAGAGAATTATTCACCGATCAAGGCGCTGGAACCATGATCGTTCGTTCCTTGTAGGGGCGCAATTGTGACTATGAACAAATTAATCAGGAATCAAAATGTAGGGACGCGATTACTACCTTGCAGCTTGCCTGAGTGCGCAGCACTCTTCCTTTCAGCTTGTCTGACCGTAGGTAGGACGCAGTCCGTTGACAGGCTGGATAAGGACCCTGCACGCAGTGCGTTGGCAAGCTGGTTATCAAGGATTATCGCGTCCTCGTCTCCTGGCAGCAAATCGAGCAACTTTGACTGGGTCAACAGAACGGGAGCCTGCGTATCCTGGAGCATGAATGCCAGGCGCTCTCTGGGATACGACGGGTCGAGCGGCACATACGCTCCCCCGGCCTTCAGAATGCCCAGCAGACCAACCACCATTTCCAGTGAACGATCCATACACAGTCCCACCCGCGTCTCCGCTCCCTCCCCTACACCCAGCCGCCGTAGGCGATGCGCCAGTTGATTGGCGCGCCTGTTCAGCTCCCCGTAGGTCATTGTCTGCTCATCGAATACCAGCGCAACCGCGCCTGGTCTGCGCTGCGCCTGCTCTTCAAATATCTGGTGAACTGGCTTGTTCTCAGGAAAAGCTGTGTTTGTAGCGTTCCATCTCACCAGCAACTGTTCTTGCTCCTGTTCCGTCAGCAGAGGCAGGTCAGCGATGTGTTGATTGGGATCACGCACAATGGCTTCGAGCAAGGTTTGCCAGTGTCCTGTGATGCGCTCGATAGTGGAGGCATCAAACAAATCCGTATTATACATGAAACGACCGATGAGACCCTCCGGTCGATCATCGAGTTCCAGGTACAGATCGAATTTAGAGGTGCCAACTCTCACGTCCATCTGGGTCAGCGTCCATCCAGATGGCAGCACAGGCAGTGGAGGTTCAAGCGTAATCAGCGCCTGGAAGAGCGGGTTCTGGCCCAGGTTGCGCTCAGGCTGCAGCTCCTTGACCAGGTACTCAAAAGGGATATCTTGATGGGCCAGTGCCTCAAGAATCACCTCGCGCACCCTTTGCTGCAATGCGCGAAAGGTGGGATTGCCCGACAGATCGGTACGCAGCACCAGCGTGTTCAGGAAAAATCCCATCATGCCCAGCATCTCGCTGTGCTTGCGCCCGGCCGTAGCCGTCCCGACCAGCATATCTTCCTGCTCGGTGTAGCGGTAGAGCAGCGTCTTGAACGCCGCCACCAGCGTCATATACAGCGTGACCCCTTCCTGGCGGCTCATGGCTTTTAGTTCATCCGTCAGGCGCCTGGATAGCCCAAATGGTCGCATTGAACCCCGGTGAGTCTGCACCGGCGGGCGTGGGTGATCGGTGGGTAATTCCAGCGTCGTCGGCGCGTCTGCCAATTGTTGCTTCAAATAAGCCAGTTGCTCCGCAAACACATCGCCCTGCAGCCGTTCTCGTTGCCACTGCGCGTAATCACCGTATTGGATGGGCAATTCGGGAAGCGGTGAAGGCTGCCCGGTTGAGAAGGCTTCGTAGAGCGTGCGTAGTTCTGGCAGGAAAACCTGGTAGATCGCCACCCCATCGAAGATAATGTGGTGCAACGTCAAAAATAGGCGATGCTCCTCATCGTTAAAGTGTACCAATGTAGGACGCAGCAAAGGAACCGCACTGAGATCAAACAGCACGCGTGCCTTCTCTGTCACCACTCGCAGGGCCTCAGCCTCTCGTTCAGCTTCAGGAAGGTGACGCAGGTCAACTACGGGGAGTGTGAGCGTGAGCGATGGGTGCACCACCTGCACGGGCAGTCCATCCACCACC
>VBFM01000504.1:0-1560 GCA_005882595.1 Chloroflexota bacterium | reverse complement strand
CGGGCATATGAATGGTCACGCACTCGTTATACACCGGAGTATCTGGGGTCATTTGAGCCAGTAGCCATAGCTGCTGCTGCCCAAAGGAGAGAGGCGCATACCCGGGGGCAGTGCGCCGGGGAATAATCTGCCCAGGCGTTGCAGTTTGCGGCACATTCCCACGCAAGTACTTTTCAAGTAGAGTACGCCTGGCGTCTGAGAGATTCGTAATATCGAGCATGGCTTAACTTCCATTCACATCATCAGCGTTCTATAGTACATGGACCCTGAGACGCCGTTTCGTTGCAGTGAGACTTGCCAGAGACGCCGTCTCGTTGGCAAGCTGCATATCAAACCTATCACAACAAATGATGTGAGGGGAGAGTGAAAAGGTTGAGATATGGTAATAGAAATTCCTCCAGGGTTATGAATCCTTTTCCCTCACCCTGACAAAGAAATTTCCATAGTAAAGTTTCGTCAATTCAAGAGAAGCGCGGACATCATGGCCTGCACAGAGCGCAGTTCGTCACGGTTGACGGTGTGGCCCATGCGTGGATAGAGTCGCATCGTAACGTCTCCTCCTAGCCGCTGCAACACTTCCGCGGTTTCCTGTACTCGCGCTTTTGGAATATGAGGATCAATATCGCTGCATCCCAAAAAGACGGGTGTGCCCGCGAGCGACCCCGACCCGTTGCGTGGAGTGCCCTCGGGGCCTATGAGTCCCCCGCTCAAGCCTGCAACGCCCCCATAGCGACGAGCATTGCGCGCCACGAACTCCAGCGACAGGCAGGCGCCCTGCGAGAACCCTAAGATCATTGTACGCTCGCTTGAGATACCAGCCTGAATCAATTGCTCGAGGAGAGAGGCAATGACCGCGAGACCGGAAGAAAGACCCGGTTCATTACTCGCGATGGGCGCAAGAAAGCTATTGGGGTACCAGCTATTTCCGGCTGCCTGTGGCGCGAGATAAGCGAAACCCGGCTGCTTGAATTCGTCAGCCAGCATGAGAATATCTTCCGCCGTGGCTCCACGCCCGTGCATCATAATCATGGCCGCCTTCGCACTCTCCAAAGGTTCCCCTGCTAGCAAAAGCGGCTGACCCTGGTGTGGCCCTGTTATCTTATCTAAGTGTTCGTTCATCGTCTGACCTCTAATGACCTGAATTACCAAAAATTGCCCGGCGAACGTCATCTACAACCTCCTCAGAAACCCCTGGTCGTCCACGTATCCTTGGTTTTCGCATCGTCGCATCACCCGTCATCAAAATATCCACGACGGGAATGAAGCCGGCGAGCATAAAGCCCCTTTGGGAGGGCAGGTTATCCTCGTCCGCGCCGATCCATATGCGATGCATGCCTGCGCGATACAATTCGCCCAGCATGTATGCCAGCAGCGCGGGATAGAGGCGCTGCCCGCGAAACGCCGGAGGCGTAGCGCAATCCCAGATATAGGCTTCACCCGGTTGAAGACGAAAGCTCAGCCCTAGCTCCCCAATGCTTTCCTCGTCGAACGTGACCCAGCCATAGGTAACAAACTTGCCATCAATCCTGCCAACATAACACTGGCATCCCCTGGCGAAGC
>VBFM01000185.1:0-5684 GCA_005882595.1 Chloroflexota bacterium | reverse complement strand
CTGCGCTCCATCTCATCGATACGCTCCTCCGCGCTGAGTACGCGCGCCTCGTGCTCTTTCAGTTCGGGCGTAGTAAAGCGTTCAGCATTTGTGAGCGTCTGCTTGCGCATATAGTCCGGTGGAACCTGGTCCACTTTGCCGCGACTGACCTCGATATAATAGCCAAAGACCTTGTTGTATCCCACCCGCAGCGACTTGATACCGCTGCGTTCGCGCTCGCGCGCCTCCAACGATGTAATCCAGCGCTTCGAGTCGTGAATGGAGGCGATCAGTTCATCCAGTTCCGCATGGAAGCCCGCGCGGATCAGCCGCCCATCGTCCTCGCGCTCATCCTCTTCACCTGCGCGTGTCAGCGCCTTATCGATCAACGCCCCCACCTGAGGGCAGGCATCCAGGAAATCGGCAAGTTCAGCCAGCAGGAGCGCATTACAACCGCGCAACAGGCTTTGTAACTGCGGAATGACCTGCAGGTACTCGCGCAGCGCCAGTGCCTCACGCGGAATAGCCGTTCCCTGGCGCACACGCCCCGCGATGCGCTCGATATCGCCCAATCGCTGCAAAAACATCGTGAAGCGACTGCGCATAGCCGGACTCTCGTAAAGTTCCTCGACTCCGTCCAGCCGCGCCTCAAGTTGAGCGAGGTCAAGCAGTGGCTGCGTAATGGCCCGCCGCAGTTGTCGTGCCCCCATCGGCGTAATCGTGCGATCCAGCACCCCCAGCAAACTGCCCTGCACCGAGCCACTGCGCGCCCCTTGCAGCAAATCCAGGTTGCGCTGAGTATGCGCATCCAGCGTCATATAGCTGGTCGTCGCATACGAACGCAATCCGGTAAGCAGCGAAAGCAACTTCACATTCATCTTTTCAAGATAAGCCACAATCGCACCCGCCGCGGCGATAGCCTGGGGCACCTGCGCGCATCCATACGCATCCAGCGACTGCACCCCAAAAAGTCGGCACAGTCGCGTGCGCGCCGCCTCCAGCTCAAAGAAATAAGGCGGGCACGTCGTCAGCGTCATCGTTTCCAAGGGAAATTTATAGGCGCGGCTCCCCTCGACAAGCAGGCATTCCGTAGGAGCCAGGCGCTGCAACTCGCCCTCCAACGCCGCGGGCAACTCGTCAGGCGCAAACCAGGTCACTCTAAACTCACCCGTACTGACATCAACCGCCGCCAACGCCGTCTGCGTACGCCCAGAGGCAATGGCTACAAGAAAATTATTCTGCCGCGCCGGAAGCAAGTTCGGTTCAGAGAGCGTACCCGCCGTCAGGATGCGCGTCACCGCCCGCTCAACCAGCCCTTTACCAACCTCGCCCACCTGCTCGCAGATCGCCACCTTATAGCCATGCTGTATCAGCTTCCCCACATAATTCTCCAGCGCGTGCAGCGGCACCCCCGCCATCGGCACCCTCTCCTCACCATACGTCTTCTTCGTCAACACGATCTGCAACACGCGCGCCGCAACATACGCATCCTCGTCATACGTCTCGTAGAAGTCCCCAACCTGGTAAAAGAGAATAGCATCGGCATACTGGCTCTTTATTTGTAAGTACTGCACCCGCGACGGCTTAATCATCAGCTTGGCCCTCTACATCATCGAGTTATGCTGGTATTATATCGAACACCTGTACTTTATCCTATTCTGCCTGTATTGTCAAAAAACGGTACCAAAAAGAACTCCCAAAGATCCTCCCCCACCCATCCGTAGGGACAAGGGGCGGCGTGGGGCGGACGCGGGGGCCTTGTGCTTGTCCTGGTGGTATTACGACCCCGTTGGGTTTTCCATGACGTTCCTTTATCATGACCTCAACAGGACGAGGACAAGCACAAGGCCCCCTCCCCACGCCGCTCCACTCCTTGTCCCTACAATACAAACAAGAAAGTTTTGTCCTCCCAGAAACGCCCTCCATCACCCAGGCGCGCTCCGAGATGCCCAGAAGTTACATCCTCGCCTCAAGCAACTCCAAAACCCGGTCGATCTCTTCCTCTGTATTGTAATAATGCGGCGACAGGCGCACGAAATCCGACCGCAGGCTACAAATAACCTTGTTCGCCCAGAGGAAAGCGAACACCTCCTCCGCCGACCGATCGGGATGTCGAAACGAGACAATACCGGAGGATTCAGCAGCCGACCTCGGCCAGGGCGCTACGACCTGCAAGCCGCGCTCTGCAAGCCCCAACGTAAGGCGTTTATTCAACTCCAGGACTCGCCTCTCCACCGCTTCTGCATCCAACTGCTGCACGAGTTCGACCGCGGCAGTGAAAGCCGCTACATCCAGCAGCGAAATCCAGGTTTCCTCGAAGCGCTGCCCGGTTGGCGGAAGGTCCAGCTCGTAGTTGAAGTAGTCGTCCCGCCTGCGCACAGAGCCAGCCCCGACGAGCACCGGCTGCAAGCGTTCCAATAAATCGAGCTGGCAGTAGCAGAAGGAGATACCGGCAGGGCCAAGCAGCCACTTGCAGGCCCCACTTGCCAGGAAGTCGATCTTGAGTTGCTCCACGTCCACCCGCAAAGCTCCCAGGCTCTGCATCACATCAACGGCGAAAATGATGCCCCGGCGGTGGCACTCAGTCGCCAGCGTTCCAATGTCGACCCGGTACCCGTTCCAAAACTGCACGTGGCTCAGCGTCACCACGCGGGTGCGCTCATCAACAAGCTCCATAACCGCTTCAGGGGTAATGCGACCATCCCGCGGCTCGGTCATACGAAATTCAACTCCCTGCCGGGCAAGCGCCATCCACGGGTAAACATTAGCGGGATACTCCCCCCGCGCCCCAACCACGTTATCCCCAGTAGTCCACTCAAGCCCTTGCGCCAGAATGGTAAAGCCATGGGCGGTGCTGCGTGTCAGCGCAATTCCTTCACTCGGCGCGTGAATGAGCGAGCCTAACATCGCCCGCAGCCTATCAGCTCGCCCACGCAGGTCGGGATAATACGGCCCTGTCAGCTCATCCGCAGCCCGGACTACCGCAGCCTCGGTTCGCGTAGAGAGAAGCGAGACAGCCGCGTGATTCATGAAAATAACATCGTGCAAACGAGGAAACAGCCCACGGACTTCGAGAGGGGACAACATATCTTCTCCTTTGCCTTCAGCTCCCACCCTCCTTCAGAAGGTCAGAAGCAGTTCGCAAGCGGGCGTTATAAAAGCTGCATTACAAAAGGAAAACTTAACCACCTCCTCTTGTAACAAGGAGCCTACACCCATGATACCAGACTCCCAGATCTTTCACCAGCCCACCACTTCATAGCAGAATCTATGAAAGATTTCCAGCCCAACACAGCGGAACGCCTCGCAACGCTCATGGCACCACCACTTCATACTAGAAGCTGTGCATGAGGGCCAGGCGACCGCGAGGGTCGCCCGTACAATACCAGGTAGCCTGTTTGATACGTCAACGTGTATTGTACGGGCGACCCTCGCGGTCGCCCTGGAAGTCAAATCGTTTCATACAACCTCTCTTTACAACAGAAAATCCACATGCTATAAATCAATCAGAAAAAGTTCATAGAAGTCTATGAACTTCGCTACTTTTTCGCCCTTCATCAGTAAAAATGTGCCATCTCTTTCGTGATAGAGTTTGTTCCATCTAACCGCGTCGCATACATCAATTGCTCTGTCTTGAGGGCAACCCTCGGTCCGGCAAGATGACCGGGAGAGGAATATATCGATGCATATTTGGTCTACGTCAGCGCTGGCGGCTATCAACCCTGACCGACCAGGCGCAGCCGGTACCCGCTTGCATGGTCGCTGGCTTATCCTTGCCTGGGTTTCCTGGGCTGCACTGGTCGTCCTCACACTCAGTGTCTTCGTCGCCAGCATCCCGGTATACGTTGCACAACTCCAGACAATAGGGGTCAGTGCAACCACGTGCACTTCCCAGCACCTCACTCTAGATCCTGCGCAGGCACTTCGCGACCTCGGCCTCTCCGTCGGCAGCTACGCGGTCTTCAGCGTTACGCTCATCGTCGCCTCAGCGTTGGGGTGGTTCGCGGTCGGCGGAGTGATTGTCTGGCACAAGTCCGCCGACTGGATGGCGCTCCTGGTCGCGATGATGCTCGTCACGGAAGGTGTTGTCGGTATAAGCTGCCTTCCTGGCCCTCTGGAAAAGAGTGCATTGGCGTGGCGCTTGCCAATGCACTTCCTGGACTTCCTCGGCCCTGTACTCTTCCTCCTCGTCTTCTCCCTCTTTCCCAATGGGCAGTTCGTGCCCCGCTGGACGCGCTGGCTTGTGGTCGCGTTGAGCGCAGCGTATGTGCCTCCCGCCTTCTTTCCCGACTGGCCTTTCTCTGGCATGTTCAGTAAGCTGTTTGTGCTTGGCGCATCTACCTTTCTTGTGGTTGCTCAACTCTATCGCTACCGACGTATATCCAACGCCATCCAGCGCCAGCAAACCAAATGGGTAGTCTTCGCAGTTACCCTGGGACTCGTTGTATTTATTGTATGGTACTTACCTGCTATGATCTTCCCATCATCCGGCGTGTCTGGCTCACACTCTTCTCTAATCGGTCATCCTGCTTTCACCCTCTTCATGCTCCTCACCCAGCTTGGTAGTCCCATCTTCGCCTTCTTCACGCTCCTCGTCCCGCTCTCTATGGGCATCGCGATTTTGCGCTACCAGCTGTGGGATATCGACGTCATCATCAACCGCACGCTTGTCTACGGTACGCTTACTGCCAGCATCGTCGGCATCTACGTGCTGGTTGTGGGTGGTCTTGGCGTGCTGCTCCAAACACAAGGCAACCTCGTCATCTCGCTGCTTGCGACTGGTCTCATCGCTGTGCTCTTCCAGTATCTGCGGAATCACCTCCAACGGGGCGTCAACCGCCTGATGTATGGAGAGCGCGATGCCCCTTACATGGTACTTTCACGCTTAGGACAACGCCTGGAAGCAACGCTTGCACCACAGACAGTGTTGCCTACCATTGTTGAGACCGTTGCCCAGGCACTCAAGCTGCCCTATGCCGCGATTACCCTCAAGCAGGGTGACGAGTTCGCTATTGCAGCGTCCTACGGGTCCTCTCCGGATGCGCCGCTCCGCCTGCCACTCGTCTACCAAACTGAGATGGTCGGCGAACTGCTCCTCGTTCCACGCGTGCCTGGCGAGCCCTTCACTGCTGCCGATTATCGGCTGCTGTATGATCTCGCTCGCCAGGCAGGTGTCGCTGTCTATGCCGTGCGTCTTACCGCCGATTTGCAACGTTCGCGTGAGCGGCTCGTCACAGCGCGGGAGGAAGAGCGTCGTCGTCTGCGCCGTGATCTGCACGATGGCCTCGGCTCTCAATTCGCAAGTCAGACACTCATACTCACTGCTGCCCGCAAGCTGCTCCGGCATGATCCTGACGCTGCTGAGGCACTCCTTGCCGACGCCACAACCCATGCGCAAGAGGCGATCACCGACATCCGTCGCCTGGTCTACGCCCTGCGCCCGTCTTCCGTCGATGATTTGGGGCTGCTCGCCGCGCTACACGAGCAGATCACTCAATACACCGCTAGCGGAGTCGCTCTCTCCCTTGACGCGCCTGGTGCCCTGCCACCTCTCCCAGCCGCTGTCGAGGTAGCATGTTACCGCATCGCCCAGGAAGCTCTGACCAATGTCATACGGCATGCCCACGCCCGCACCTGCACACTTCGCCTCACTTTAGGCGAAATGCTCTCCCTGGAGATCACCGATGACGGTATCGGACTACCCA
>VBFM01000478.1:0-4533 GCA_005882595.1 Chloroflexota bacterium | reverse complement strand
GGCGCGCTCACCCTTCCGACATCGTTGCGCCCCAGGTCTACCAACATAACATGCTCGGCCCGCTCTTTCGGGTCGTGTTGCAGTTCGTCGGCGAGTTGCTGGTCACTGTGCGGATCAAGCCCACGGCGGCGTGTGCCCGCGATGGGATGAATAGTCACTTCACCATCCTCGACCCGCACCAGCAATTCGGGAGAAGCGCCGATAATATACAAGTCCTCTAAATCGCTCGCAATGCCCGGTAGACGGTGAACGGCGCGGCATTGACATGGCGGCTCAAACGCTGTGAAAGCACCACCTGAAAAATATCGCCAGCCCGGATATATTCCTGCGCCTGCCGCACCATCGCTTCAAATTCTTCCTGTGTGCGGTTGGAACATACGCGCAGTGTCTCGCTATCATGTAGGGGCGCAGGTTCTTCCGGCAACCCCGGTGTTTGTCGCAAGCGCTGCCGCACATTCTCAATGAGCGCCTGCGTGTGAAGGTATTCCGCCTCCAGGTCAGGAGCATCGAGATGCAGGTGGGTGACAATCCTGACACGATGCTTGAGATGGTCAAAGACCAGCACGGTCTCGGTAAAACTGAATATCGCCTCTGGCAATCCCAGTTCATCGCGTTCCGGCACGGGCAAACGTTCGAAACGCGCCGCCGTCTCATAGGACAGGTAGCCGACCGCTCCACCATGAAATCGTGGCAGTTCATCGTGAGCCATCCCGGCAGGTGTTATCAAACGATACTGGCCTAATTCAGCCTGGATGAATTCGAGCGGGTCATGGCAAGGTATGTTTTCGAGCGTGTAGTGATGGCTGCTGCTATCTTGCTCTTTCCCGGTCATGCGACGCAACGTGGCTGTTCCCCCGCGGTGCGTCATGACCAGGTAGGGGTCGATGCCTATGAATGAGTAGCGAGCGATACGCTCCCCGCCCGGTGATCCCCACAGGACAAGCACAAGGCCCCCACCCACCTTCCCCACGTCCCCTTGTCCCTACGCCGGTTCTGGTGTAGGGACAAGGTGTGGTGTGGGGAGGATGTGGGGGCCTTGTGCTTGTCCCCGTCCTGTTGGGTTATTCGCCAATGGATTCCACGAGTCCCTGGTGGAATCGTGATCCCCACAGGACAAGCACAAGGCCCCCGCCCATCTTCCCCGCTTCCCCTTGTCCCTACGCTAGAACTGGCGCGTATCTATCAAATGAGCTACCCTAGTCCCACTACGTCTTTGATTTCCCGCAGGGTGGCTGCCGCTATAGGGCGCACCTGGTCCGCCCCTTGCTTGAGCATGTTCTCCAGCGTGGGCAGGTCGTTCATCAGTTCGCGATGACGCGCCTGGATGGGCGCCAGGGTTGCGATCAGGCGTTCGGTGAGCGCGGCCTTGAATTCACCATAGCCCTTGCCCTCGAACTCTGCTTCGATCTCCTGCTGGGACTCTCCTGTCAACAACTGGTAGATGGTCAGCAGATTGGTGATGCCGGGGCGTTCCGGGTCGAACTTGACCAGGCGCAGCGAGTCGGTTGTCGCTCGCGCAATCTTCTGCTTGATGGTTTTTGGATCATCGAGCAGGTTGATGCGCGAATTGGGATTTGGGTCGCTCTTGCTCATCTTCTTCGTCGGGTCGTCAAGCGCCATGATGCGCGCGCCCACCTCGCGAATCTGCGCTTCCGGGATGGTGAACACCTCGCGCCCGTAGTGCGAGTTAAAGCGCTGCGCCAGGTCGCGGGTGAACTCGATGTGCTGGCGCTGATCGTCGCCCACCGGCACGTAGTTGGTATGGTAGAGCAGGATGTCGCAGGCCATCAACACGGGATAGCAATAGAGACCGGTTCCGACGGTGTCCACATTCTCGCCCGCTTTGGTTTTGAACTGCGTCATGCGGTTCAGCCAACCCATCGGCGTAAAGCAGTTCATGATCCAGCTGGACTCGGCGTGTTCATGCACGTGCGATTGCACAAACAGCTTGCAATAGCGCAAGTCCAGCCCGACTGCTATATAGAGCGCCGCGAGTTGCCGGATGCTGTAGTGCAACTCTTTCGGATCAATCGGCATGGTAATCGCGTGTAGATCGACGATACAGAAAATGTTGTCATACTGCGCCTGCGTTTGCACCCAGTTGCGCAATGCCCCCAGGTAGTTGCCCAGGTGCAGGTTGCCTGTCGGCTGAATGCCTGAGAACACCCGCTTTTTCACGGGCGTGTTCGCCGGAAGCGGAGCTGGTTCAGCCTTCACATCATTGTTCATGTTCACGGCCATCGGAATACCTCCTTCAACGTGCTAAAAACAATAAAAAACGCCGCTCATCCCATGTAAGGGACGAGAGGCGTGAAGCTTTCGTGGTGCCACCCTGATTCAGATCAACTGCGCTTGTCTCAAGAACAAGTGCAAGTGATCCCTCTTTGCCGGATACCAATGATATCCTGTCCTCGATAACGGGGGACGTTCCGAATGAGTCCTACTGGTTCTTTGCAGAACGTTCGCTCATTTGCTCCCAGGCCCATTCTACGACTGCTTTTGTATCGGTTTTCACCGGCCCGACTCTCTATGACGCCAGCAAGTTCGTATACTTTTCCTGTTCTGCGCTTTGCGTATGCTTTTGTATGTCTCTGTGGAAAGTATAATGGGGACTTTGTGGTCTGTCAAGTGTTTGAGAGATGTAGGAGACGACAGACATCTTCTCTTATTGCATGTAAAGTGATAGAATCAGGAGAAAATGTAAAGGGAACGACACGAGGAACAGAGAGGGTGGAGTATCCTGATTTATAGTGAGGAAGCTATGTCAAAAAAGTCTAAGCCAGCAAAACAGAAAAAGGCTAACTTTAGCCGGGTTCAGCAGGTCGATAATTGGATTGCGGTGGCGAGCCAGCAAATATACACAAAGGACTATGTGGGCGCTATCGAAACGTGCCAGCGATTGCTGGGCTACCTCCCGCAGAAATCGTTGCAGCGCGCTGAAGTCCTTGATTATCTCGGAGTCGCGCAAAGTATGCTGCAGAACTTTCCTGAAAGCTATGAGGCTCATACCGAAGCAATCTCTATCAACCCTCGTGACGCTCAATTCTGGTACAACAGAGGCATGGCATCCCGGTACACTATGCGGATAGGCCAGGCCTTGCGCGATTTTGAGCGTGCTGCCGAGTTAAACACCAACCCTCAGTTGACGAAAACTATTGCTAATGTCATAAAGGAGAGTCGTAGGCTTGCCGAGATGGCATTGAAAAAGCGAGGACCAGACTTCACACTCGATCAACTCATTGAGCAAGAGGGGTACTATCAGCGTGGCCTGAAATTCATGCAAACAAACAACTGGGAAGAAGCCGAACAGGCTTTCCGGCTTTCCATTGAGATGCGCGATTGTATGCCACAGCCCTGGGGGAATATAGGGATTTGTTTGATGATGCAGGAACGTTATGACGAGGCAGAAGCTGCTTTGAAACGAGCGCTCGAAATCGACCCGAAATATGCCATTGCTAAACGGAACCTGAAATTACTGCCTGAAACCAGGCGGACAGGACCCCCAAAAATGATCGGTATCTCCGATCCCATGAGAAGTCCCAAACTCAAACAAGGGATCACTTTTGTACAGGAATAGCAGCTGGATCTTATCAAAGAAAAATGGTTCCGCCATCTCTTCCATGTGACGAAGGAGCCTGGCGAAACCAGTCGGGCAGCCTCGTAAGGAGCTTGCCTCAACAGGTGAGCCGCTGCTCTACGTTTCTGCTGGCGTTACTGCGCTCCTCGGCGGCACCATCAGGTAGCTCAAGCCCAGTCCGATAAGCCCGGCCATTACACACGAGCCTAACCACAGGTGGATTTTCCACGTGATGCCCACGGTGAGGATGATCGGAACGAAGTAGCAGAGGTAGAAGATCACGGGCACGCTAAAGGCGAAGAGGCGCAAGGCTTCAGGGCGCGCCGTAGATGGCTGCAACCACCAGAGCAGGAAATCAGCGATCAGTCCTGCTAGCGTCGCTACCGGTATGAGCGGGTAGTTATCATTGAACACACCCATCAAGGCCACATTGATGGTGAAAACGAGGGTGAGTGTTCCCACGGGCAGCTTCCAGCGGCGCAGCGCCACCAGAACAAATCCCATGAGGATACCCGCCAGAAACAGGACGCTGGCTATACCAAGCTCCTTGCCATCGTCGAAAGTAGTCTGGAGGGTCCAGGTCTGGACGAAGGGGTTCACGAAACTGGTAAAAAAGGTAAAGACCGAGAGAACAGCCGTCATGGAGAGGATGGCGGGCAGCAGGGTGGTCCAGTTGTGGCTCTCGGCCGGGATATCTCGCCGCATGGCCGCACGCAAAGGCCCGCTCATGATGAGGATCGCACTAAATGCCAGAAGGAGATGCGTCGGGCTGAGCAGCGGCTCGATGCCAACCTCAAATCCGAAGAGCGTGTGCCAGACCAGGTCACCTACGCCTGCGATGGCAAAAATCGGCGCGCCTAGCAATGCTAGCTGGTAGCCGTCAGGTATTGCCTCACTCCAGCGCTGGCCTCGCAGGTGATTTCGCACAAATGTGAAAGTCAAAAAAGCGGCATTCG
>VBFM01000184.1:0-9198 GCA_005882595.1 Chloroflexota bacterium | reverse complement strand
TAATCTGTTCCCACATCTGACTGCCCTGGAAAACGTAACCGAAGCTCCTATTCACGTGCTGCACCAGCCCAGAGAAGAGGTGAAGGAGCGAGCAATGGCTTTACTTACCAAGGTGGGACTCGCTGAGAAAGCCGATGCCTATCCGCACAAGCTCTCCGGTGGCCAACAGCAGCGTGTTGCCATTGCGCGCGCCCTCGCGATGAACCCTAAGTTGATGCTTTTTGACGAAGCGACATCCGCACTCGACCCTGAACTGGTCGGTGAGGTACTTAAAGTCATGCGCCAGCTTGCCGAAGAAGGCATGACCATGGTAGTAGTCACGCACGAAATGGGCTTCGCGCGTGACGTGGCCGACCACGTCATCTTTATGGATAAAGCGGTAATCGTTGAACAGGGGACACCTGAACAGGTCTTTGACCACTGCGAAAACGAGCGGACCCGTGCTTTCTTAGGAATGATTCGCTAACCGTGCGCATGTCAACCGCCACCATCATTGCCAATACCGACATACGGGCAGGCGTGCATCTGATCGAACTGCACGCGCCGTACCTGGTCCAGGCTGCGCAGCCTGGGCAATATGGCATGGTGCGCTGCTGCGATGCGCTGGCAAGCGATCCGTTGTTGCGGCGTCCATTCTTTATACATACGGTGCAGCGAGCCCGCGAACAGTGTACCTTACTGGTAGCGGCGCGTGGGCGTGGCTCCTCGTGGCTGGTCAAACAACCGCCAGGGGCTGATCTGGATATCCTGGGGCCAATCGGTCACGGCTGGGAAGTGCGGCCAAATGTACGCAACCTGCTCCTTATAAGTGCAGGAGAAACGATTGGCGCGCTGACCTTTCTTGCTCAATGGGCTATCGAACAGGAACTGGCTGTAACGCTGCTCGTCCAATATGCAACCATTGAAGACATCTATCCTCCCGCTCTGCTTTCACCTGAGATCGAATATCACGTTACCCTATCTGATAGCGGCTCGGATAAGATAGTGGAAGTGGCAGGGAATTATCTTGCCTGGGCGGACGCTGTCTGTTGTGCTGTTTCACATGAAACATTGGAAACGCTCTACTCTCGCTATGAACGCCTGCGCCAGAAGCACATCGCGCAAGGCCTGGTTGTGCGCCCACTGGTCTGCGCCAGCGGCGTTTGCCTGACCTGCGCTATGGAGACCCGCTCTGGCCCAAAATTGATCTGCCGTGACGGTCCCGTATTTGAAATTGGGGAAATTGTGTAGAGTGGGTGCCGCGCCTTCCCAAAGATTTTATTGCGTGTGCAATGCGCCTACCAGTGATAACCTGGCTGCCCGTTTCTCCCGAAATGTGGGTACAATGCACATACGCTGTGGGATGGTAAAGTTCGGATAAGAATCGACCAGACTCAGGAATGCGCGCACAACCATCGGGTCAAAGCTGGCGGCTGAACCCAATTGGAGTCGTTCGCGGGCAGCATCAATCGAAAGCGGGGCTTTGTAGGGGCGCTGTGAAGTCAGCACATCGAAGACATCGGCCACCGTCAGAATGCGCGCGCTCAAGGGGATCTCTTCACCCTTTAAGCCAGTAGGGTAGCCGCGCCCGTTCCAGGCCTCGTGATGATAGAGCACCGTTTCCACAAAAAATGGGTGAACATCGCAGCCGATCAGAATACGCGCACCGATAATAGGATGCCGCTCCATTTTGCGGCGTTCTTCTTCTGAAAGTTTATCCGATTTGAGCAGGATATCATTCTCTATCCAGGTTTTTCCGAGGTCATGTACCAGCCCTGCCAGGGCCAGGTCGCGCGCCTCACGCCTGCTCCAGCCCAGGTAACGTGCCAGGCGTTGTGCGTAAGTCGCGACTCGACGTGAGTGATCATAGGTAACAACATCCCGTTCCTGAATACTTTTCGCAAATCCCAACAGCACTTGCCGGGATTCGCGTTCTCTCTCGTTATACATCATGCCCATCACTTTACTCCGCTCCCCCCGTATATTGTAAGGACTAGATTTATCGCGTCCCCTATTGCTTGTATCTATTTGAAACATAACAGAATAGCGCCTTTGCTTATCTTAATCTCAACAATAACTTGTTGATGCCCTGCTCAGCAGAGCATCAATGTCCTGTAAGTTGGTACATAGAAGCCAGCTTGAGCGCCTATGTACCTTGATCGCAATCACTGCAACGCTGCCGCACAGCAGTGATATAAGGTAGTGCCTGTGTCTAATACGGGTACGCTCAGCTGGCCCCTACGTATGGTTAAACTCGTATCACTCCGAAGAATCTAGAACCCAATCTTATGGTTAAAGTATACGTAATTCTGATTTTCCGGTCAAAATAGTAGGAGGCTTGGTGTGTAGGGACGCGATTCATGGCGTCCACCAGGATGATTGTTCCCCTGCGCCGGACGCCATGAATCGCGTCCCTACACCTGATATCTGCCCTCTATTTATCATACATATAAGAGTAATACTGCTGAGAAAGGCTTTTGTTCTCAGGTTCCTGTTAAATTGGTACTTTTGTATGAGATGCTGCTATCAAGGGAAACGGGCCGTTTTTTCATGAAGGAACGCCTGCTCTATTGACCAAATAGTCCTTATTTCTTAGTCATACGCGTCGTTTGTGTTAGACTCCTGTAATAGATGTGGATGCTCCAGAACATAGAAGGCAGTACATGGAACAGCAAACTACCAATCATCAGCAAGAACAGACAGATAACATCATCACAATTGTGCTGACCGCCGATAACCATCTTGGCTATGCCATCTCGAGCCAACACCCGCGGAAGCGTGAGGAACTGCGGCAGCGTTTGCGTCACGCTTTCCAGCAGGCGACGGATTTCGCGGTAGGCCAGGGCGTTGATTTGTTTATGCAGGCCGGTGATCTGTTTGATACAGCGCATCCAGACGAGCAAGATCGGAGTTTTGTAGCGGCCCGCCTGGCGCAGTTGAGGCAGGCGGGCATTCGCGTGTTCGCCCTTGGTGGCGTGCATGATACTCCACGCCTTAGCGACCTTCTGAATACTGAAGAAGATGCGATTCCTACGCCTCAAATGAGCTATGCGCGTCTGGGCGCGCTGCATTACTTCCCTCCAGGGAGGAGCACAGGTCATACCTCTACTGCTGACGCGCATCATGCAGAGCAATTCGGAAGTGAAACGCACACCATGCAGCCCGTCATGCTCGATGTTCGAGGAACCCTGGTAGGCATCTGCGGAGTTGGGGTGCTGGCTGGCCAGCAGGGAGATCCACTGGGTCACATACGTATAGATAGCGATATCGAGCGCGCGGCGCTTTCACTACTGCTCCTGCACGCGCCAATCGAGGGCATAACAACAGGCGCCCAAGGCCTGGATGCTCAGGCCCAGGTGATCCACGCCAGTATTATGGCCCTGCCAGCTTTTCAGGCAGTGCTGGCCGGATATCATCACGGCTTCAAACGCCAGTCAATTGGTCGATCCGAAGTAGTTGTGGCGGGGGCAACACAACACATTGACTTCAGTGATCCCGATGACGAGCCAGGTTTCGTCTTTCTGGGCATAGCGGCGGATGGTGTACGCTGGTGCAGGCATATCAGCGTCGATAGCATACAACTGCGCCGCCTGGTAATAGACGTTGCCGACCTATCGTCCGACCAATCTCCTACTTCGCTTGTGCTTGAACGATTGCGCCCCTTATGTACAGAAGATACAATGGTGCAGCTCCGACTCGAAGGAGAGCTTACGCGCCAGCATTATCACGAACTCAATCTTAATCAACTGCGGCTTTACGGTGAAAAACATGCCTTCGCGCTTGCCATTGACGATAGCGGGCTGACATTCTTGCCCGATGAGCGCGAGGGCGATAAATCGGGCCAGGATGCCTCCCGGGCCTCCGAGGTCGAAGAGCGTCTCTCCCTGCGCGAAGAACTTATCAGGCTCGCGGACGAATGGATTGCTGCGGCTGAAGAAGAACAGGAGCAGAGAGCACTGGTAGCTACTAAAGAAGAACTCCTGGCAGCCCTTTGGGGTACTACCTTGCATCCTACGTAGGGGCCTTATCACACCCACCTGGCTGGATGGCTTTCAAGAATCTGTAGAGGTCAATGTATGATAATCCTGAAACATTTGAAGGTTAAACGATTTCGGCTTTTACGCGATGTAGACCTGTATTTTCCGCAGCGTGGAAGTATACTCATTTCAGGTCCAAACGAAGCCGGAAAGTCCACCATATTTGAAAGCATCTATTTCGCCCTCTATGGCGAGCCCCTGACCATTGCATATGGGAAGCGTGCTGTCCCCTCTCTCAACGAACTGATACACTATGGCGAGAAACATGCCGTCATCACGCTTGCACTGGCTATTGGCGCAACCGACATGACCATCACCCGCACCATAAACCGTGAAGAAGAGCAAACCATCGCGTTGGATGTACGCAAGCTCGGTATGCCCGAAGAAAAAACCATCACCGACCTGAAAGCCGCCAACGAGCGCATTATCAGCGAACTGGGACGCATCGACGGCAAGACCCTGCGCAACTCCTGCTTTGTCGAGCAGAAAGGCTTGAGCCGCCTGGAGAACTTGAGCGGGCGTGAGCGTGAAGCTACCTTGCATAACCTGCTTGGCCTGGAAAAACTGTCGCGCCTGGCTGATCATTTTCGCCTGACAGACGAAGACGAACGCTTGATGACTGAATGTACTGAGCGTCTCAAACTTGCTGAAGTACAGGCGCGCATTCCCGTATTGAGCCAAAAACTCGGCGAGTTAGAAGCGGCGCTCGATGCTGTAACAATCTCCGAAGACCTGGCAGCGATCAGCCGGCAAGAGGCCGAGATACATGGGCAGCAAGAGGTGTTTGCAGACATCGAGGCCAAACGGCTTGAACTCAAAGGGCGCCAGAATCGCATCGTGCAGTTCAAGAAAGCCGATGCCATCCTGAACAACATCATCGTCGCCTACGACGTCATCGCCGATGCGCAGCGCGAACTACCAGAGCTTGAGCACCAGCTGGCCGAGCTGGAACGCCGCGAAAAAGAAGAACTGCCCGCACTGGAGCAGCGTGTGCGCAGCCTCGCCGAACTCACACGCTCTTTTGGCACACTTGAACGCATGGCCACCGACTTGTTGCAGGCCGTCAATACCATAAAAGAGTTGGAGCTGGGGCTCAAACAGCAAGAACACCTGCAGGAGATACTGGCCGATCTTGAAGAGCAGATTGCACATACGCTCCTGCTTGTGGAAGACGCCCAGCAATCCCAACATCAGCTAGAAGAGCAGCACCGCACCACGCGGCCCCAGTTAGAAGCCCGACTCAAGCGATTACAAAGCCTGGCCCAAAAACTCACCGCACTACGCGAGGCCGAAGGAGCTTATAGCAGGCGTGTAGCCCAAAGGCAACAGGCGGAAGAAAACGCCGCCCAGATCGAGAAACTGCGCAAAGAGTTACAGGACAACGAGCAGGAATTGGCCCTCGTCGAAAAAGAAGCCCGGCAGGTACAGGAAAGGGCCGACGCCACTGAAACACGCTGGCGGCAGCTCAGCATTCGTCGCCAGCTTCAGGAATGGCAGCGCTTGAAGGGCTTATCCCAGGGGCTCGTCGAGGCCGAAGAGCATGTGCGAGCTGCACATCAACAGCAGGAACAACTCACCCTCGCCGCGCTTTCCGCCAGGCGTGCTGCCGCTATGCAAATGGGCATATTTATCGCCTGCGCCGTCATTGCCGCTCTTTGCGGCGGTGCCGCTCTTTTTGAAGTATTCCGGCATTCATATATCTTCGCGACTATTCTCGGCATGATAGCCATCGTATTGGGCGCGGTTGGCGGTGTCAACCTGCAAAGCTATGGCAAGACGCGCGAAAAGGAGCGCGATGCCGATCAGCGCATGCAGGAGGCCATCAATCGCGTCGGCATGATGGTCGCTGCCCGCGAAACCGCTATGCGCATAGGCGGCAGCCAGGAAGCGCTGGCCAAAGTTGAGCATGAAATCCAGTCACTTGGCGGTAACGTCCCCCATTCTGTGGACGAAGTGCAATACTTGCTCCAACACGCGCCCTCAGCTGAGGAAAGCCTCGCAGATGTCCAGCAGCAAATGACCGAGAGCCGCAACCAGGCCCTCGCTGCTCGTGACCAGCTCAATGTCACTATGGAAGCCCTCGCTGCTCTAAGCACGAAGAAAGCAAGCCTGCAAGAACAGCGCAAGCAAGAGGATTGGGATAACCTGGACGCAAAACTTCAGGTCGATACGCGCGCTATTGAACAACTCCAGAACGAATTGATCCTTGCAGCGGGCCAGGAAGGGCTGCCGATCCCCGCCTTTGCAAAATCGTTCCCATCCTCACCGGCTGCTGCCGAGGCACGATCTATCGCACCCGTATCTGAACTGCAAACCAAGCTCGATGAAACCATCAAGGCCACCGAGTACGAAATTGCCGCTCTGGACGGCAAAATGGGAACCATCTCCGACATTTCGTCGAAGGTCAGGATTCACCAGGATGCTCTCGATGCATTGCTGGCGCGCAAGCAGACCCTCACCGAACGATATGAACTGTTTCAGGCCAGCAATCCTATGCGCCAGATCGAACGCGCCCGTGAGCAACAAATCGCCCTGCGTGAAGCCCTGCGGAGTTTGCAGGACTCGCTGCGCCAGCGAGTCCTGCCCCTCGGCGTCTCCTTCGGACAGACCGCCATCAATACCGCCGACGCCACATCGCGCAAGCAACTCGACTCCTTGCAAATCGCCCTTGGTCGCAAGGAAGAGCTTCAAAACCGTCATGCCTTGCAAGCCGCCTTGTTGAAAGAACACCAGGAATCGCTTTCTGAATACTATCGGCAGCTCTCAAAATTCAGCAGCACTCTCGGCAGCTGGATCGTTCCTCCCAACCCATTCGCCGATGCCCTGCGCGCTCTGCGCCAGCGCTGTGAACGCGAAATGCAGGAAGCCAATGAAGCTGGTATCCTCGGCGAGATACAGAACTTGAACATCCAGGAAAGCGCGTCCAGGACCAAAATCGAACTATGCCAGCATGAGATCGAGCAAGCACACGAACGTATGGCTACCATGCTCGCCCAGCGCAATCGCCCGCCCGCAAAAGGCTATACGCTGCCCGACATTGCGGCGGTCTGGCCCCTCGTCAGTGAATACTCACCACAGGATCGTGCTCGCCTGGAAGAGGAGATCAGCACCGTGGCTCAGGAGTTGCGCCAGCTGGAGCAGCAGGACCTGGCTCTGAGCGAACGCCTGGAAACGGGCAAGGTAACGCTTAACCTGGAACAGACTACCAGGCGCATGGCCCAGCAGGAACGCAGCTACCAGACCAAAGAGCGCGCCGGACTGCTCATCGCCGCTACCTGCGATCGTCTCATGCGTAAGATGCTCCCGCGCACAGAATACTACATGCAGCAGCTCCTCCCCCTGCTTACACGCGGACGTTATCACGACGCTCGCCTGACAACCGAACCGGAAGAACATATCTCAAGCGGCGGCCCCCTCCAGGTCAGCGTCTGGGAACCCGCCGCCAATGCCTACATTCCTCAGCCTGCCATGTCCGGTGGCACCGCCGACCAGGTCTCCCTCGTCCTGCGCCTGGCCTTCGCCATCGCCGCGCTACCACGAGAACTGGGCGCCGCCCCCGGCTTCCTCCTCCTGGACGAGCCGTTGAGCGTCGCCAACAACGACCGTATGCAAAGCCTTGTCAATGTCGTCACCGGCGACACACTGGGGCAGCATTTTGAGCAGATCTTCTTCGTCTCGCACAACACCACCTTCGACTCTTCTCGCTTCCTCTATAACATCTATATCGATGGCGGCCTCGTTGTCGAAAGCAACCTCCCTGTTGAAGTAGTAGAGACGCCTTCTGTACCTTCGCAATTAGAAGGAAGCACAAACAATCATGCTTCAGGATTTGATCCCTCGACAAACAAGCAGGAAATGGTATCACTCGAGACGGTATCAAACACGCCGTAGGGGCGGGGGCGGCGGATGATGGGGGATGGGACGCTTGCGTCGCCCGCCGTCCGCCATCCGCCGAAATATATCAAACGGAGGATACCCATTGAACAACCATCACATTGATCCAAAACTCCCCATCCGACGATCACTCCGCCTACCTTCGTATGACTACTCATCAAAAGGGGCCTACTTCGTAACTATCTGTCAACAAGACCGTCAACCTATTCTTAAACAACCCGAACTATCTAAAATCCTGGAAGAAACCTGGAATGCTTTGCCACAACGTTTTTCTAGCGTTACCCTTGACCTTTTTATTACTATGCCCGACCATATACATTTCATTCTCTGGCTACATCCAAATAGAGAAAGCCATCCGGCATTGGGAAATGTGGTGGGTGCTTATAAATCTTTAACTGCGAGAGCAGCCCTTAAACATCTAAGAATGCAAGGACAAATTTCTGCAAAGCATTTCTGGCAGCGAGATTACTATGAGCATGTCATTCGCAATGAAGAGGATTTGAACCTGACACGCGAGTATATCGTGAACAACCCGCTTAAAGCGCTATTGCTGCAAGAGCAGAGGCATGAAGAAAGAAAACGCCATGGGGGATGATAATTCGTCGCTTGTTTTCCGTACCCGTATAGCGCCGTGAATAATCCGGTGAGGGTAGATGTGCAAGAGCGGGCGACGCAAGCGTCCCCTCCCCACATCATCCGCCGCCCCCGCCCCTACGGAAAGTGCCGATGAGTTAAGGTCGTTGGAAGAGCAGATGTTGCATGTACGCCGAACCATAGGGACTGGTAGGAGTGCCGCTTTTGTAATCGGTGATCAGGTCGTAGGGTTTCTGGTCGGTGTTCCAGACCCAGGCCAGATAGTTCTGTGGGGGGACATCTTCACCGGGACGATCCAGAAAGCTCATAGCGCGTAGAATGAAGGAGGCTCTCGCATCATTTTCACCGATTTCCCCCGTAATCACGGGGAAGGATTTCATGACGGGCAGAGCTTGTGAAAGCCAGCAGGAGCTGGAGTTACACCAGCTGTAGTTATAAATGTGCCAGGCGGCGACCAGTTGCTGTTGCGGGTCGTAGGGGACGTAGTCCATCCAGTGATCCAGGGTGGCGGCATACTGGATGCCCCCCAGCATGATGACATTGGTGGCTCCCTCCTCGCGTACCTCGTTGACCAGTTCCTGCATGCCGGCCGCTTCGTAGGACAGGCCGGCGCTTCCCAAGGGGCAGGTGCTTGGGTTGGTGCCATCGCGCCAGCACTGCCAGGCCGCGCGGGTATCGCGGTTGGTATCGGGAA
>VBFM01000183.1:3101-10206 GCA_005882595.1 Chloroflexota bacterium | reverse complement strand
AGGGTTGATCGGACACGTGCCGCGCATTGCCTCTATTCAAGCTGCCGGAGCCAATCCATTCTACCGCAGTTTTGTCAAAGGCTTTTCGGAACGCGAACACGTCCAGGCGCAAACCGTAGCTACTGCTATCAAGATTGGCGATCCCGTCAGCTTTACGCGCGCGCGCCGTGTTATCGAACAGACACGGGGTATCGTTGAGGAAGTGAGTGATGAGGAAATCCTGGCCGCGAAATCCGTGATTGATCGTTCCGGCATTGGCTGCGAACCCGCATCAGCTGCAACGCTGGCAGGCATCCGCAAACTGGTGGAGCGCGGCGTTATAAAACGCGACGAGCGCATCGTTGGCATACTCACCGGACATCTCTTGAAGGATAGCCAGACAGGTATTCCCCAACAACAAGCGATGATGGTAGAAGCCAATGTTGACGGGGTGCGGAAAATGCTGCATAGTTTTATGCGATAAAGGAAAACAGTTCTGTCGCAACTCGATAGTACGATGACAACTACTGAATCGCCACCGATTACTCATGCCGCACAGTCGCGCTGGCATATGAGTATGCATATTATACGTAGCTGGCTCAGCGCCTGGGAAGTCTATCCCATCGTGCTGATCGCTGCTTTCTTGCGCTTATACCAACTCAACGCCAGCGAGTTTGATGAAGATCAGACGATGGTGTTTCGTATGGCGCGTGATGCCCTTGTGCATGGACTGCTCCCGGCCACCAGTAATATTGCCTCTATTCGCATCGTCAATCCGCCCGGGGTCATCTACCTCCTCATGCTGCCCGCCGCGTTCAGCGCGAATCCATTGTGGGCAGTAGTATTCGTGGCGTTATTGAATGTACTGGCGGTCTTGCTCACCTATATTTTTACGCGCCGCTATTTCGGGCGACTGACAGCCGTCCTCGCCGCGCTCCTCTATGCCACGGCCTCCGAACCGGTCTTTTTTAGCCGCTTCATCTGGCAGCAGAATATGATCGCGCCCTTTGTCGTGCTCTTCTTCTTCGCCCTATTCTGGGGCGTGAGGGAACGACGCAAAGGTTGGCTCTTTCCCGCCCTGTTCCTGCTGGGCTTACTGGTTCAATTGCAAGAAACAACGATCCTGTTAGCCATCCCACTGGCGCTGGCAATTCTACTCGCGCCGGAGACGGTGCGCTGGCGCGACCTGGCGTTCGGTCTACTCTCGCTCGTGTTGATCTTTTTTACGTATCTGCTCTGGGAAATTTCTACAAATTTTTTCGATGTCACAGTCATCCTGAACTTCTCAAAGCTGCCCTCGCATATAGACAATATCGCCCTCACCTACTATAGGGACTTTTTCAGCCCTTATGATCGTCTACCTACCAATACGCAGACCCTTTTGTATCAATTGGTACTCGTGCTCTCGTGGCTCCGCCGCATCTTGCTGGTTCTGGTAGTGTGCGGGTTCGCCACCGCAGTTGCAGGCATCGTGTTGAGCTTCACTCGTTCCAATGCAGTGCGTGATGGATCCGGCAAGCACGAGGCTCCATCCCGCATATCCCGTATACGCGCAGGCTGGACTCGTTTCTGGCGATGGTGGACGAACTTTCGCGCTGAACCTGTGCGCTCCGGCCTCGTAGTCTTGCTGACCTGGCAGATCATCCCACTTCTGGTACTCTCACGTCATGCGGTTCCACTGTATCCCTATTACCTGCTCATGTTGATGCCAGGGCCTTTTATCTTGATCGGCCTCTTCATTGACCGTTTCGCCGCCTGGCTACGACGGCCGGAGCGCAGGTGGACTATTACTCGTTATGCTGTGTATGCCTTCGCCTGCCTGGTGCTTATCGCGCAGGTGCTCGGCACAACCGCAGGCTTGATCGACGAAGTCAGCGGGAACAACAAGCATGGTCTCAGCTATAATACGCTCGGTTCGCTGCAATCAGCCTTGAGCCAAGCCGACCAGTTGGCTCAACAGCGCCATCTTCATCATGTATATGTCACCTCAGATCAATTTACGCAGGTGCCTCTGCGCTATCTCGCTGAACAAATGCGCACACCGACAACCGTCTTTGACGCGACTCACTGCCTGTTGCTTCCCAATCCGGCCGGTGGGCCGGCCGTCTTTCTGGTCGGGCCATACGACCAGTTCGCGCTCTTCTTGCTCAGGCAGTATGCCACCGCGACGCTGATTGACCGGCCAGCGCGTCTGGGCGGCGCGCCTTTCTCACTGTTGCTCGTTCAACCTTTATTACAGACCATCCCAGGTACGTCCAACCAGTCGTTCGCGCATCACCTGCAATTGCTCGACCACCAGGCGCAATCGCTCACTTACAACAGCCGGTTGCTGCTGGTCACGCGCTGGCAATTCTTACGTTCACAGCAGCCCGTGTATCGCACGACCTACACCTATGCCATCACCGCATCTTTCAATGCTGTTGGAAGTACTGCCCCAGAGGTGAGAAGCCTATGTGTCGCCACCTCCATTTCACCAGGGGATCAGCTCATCGCGACATTCCCCTTTCCCATAAGTACGCTCATACCCCGGTCGATCAGCATCTCCGCTCGCTATATCGTTACGCACCCTTATGATGTCACAGTTGGACCAATACATCTTGAAAATATTCGAGATCAAGGCTCGGTGCCGGTCACACTGCAAACGATGGGTGGAAGCGAGCGTATTATGCTCCCGTGGGCTTGAAAACATAATGCTCATTTTGCAACTGTTATTATTTGTTCTACCATTGGGTCTTGACACGTTAGGCGTTTCAATCAGCCTCGGCATGAAAAGCTATGGCTATGACAGCCTTTCCCATACCTATGAAGAAAGAGCAAGTGGCCTTCCTCCCTGGCTGCGTTCAGCAATCCTCTTCTCTCTGGCGGAGATGTTGATGCCCATAATCGGCCTGGTCATTGGATATGCTGCCTCCCTGATAGTGAGTGACCTCATGCACTATGCCGGCGCGTTGCTCTTGATAGGGGTTGGCCTGTGGGAACTGATCGCAGAGGGACACGAGTTTCTCAACAAGCGAAATACCCAGGGAGTAAAGACACATCAGCATGCAGTATCTATCCCTCAATTGCAGAACAGCTCATTTCGCTGGAAACAACAGCTTCTCCTTGCGCTTAGCATCAGCCTGGATGAGTTAGCAATTGGTTTTTCGTTAGGTTCGGTATCGAGCCGAGGAATAATCAGTCCGATCACCTTATGCATTTTGATTGGCATTCAAGGATTTCTAATGACGATTATCGGTCTTTCACTCGGTCGTACCTTACGTACTCGTTTGAATCCTCTCAAAGAATGGAGTGAACTGCTCAGCGCTTTTCTCCTCATCGGATTGGGCATATGGTTACTTGTATCATGAAAAAGGCTATAGCAATCCGCTAAGGCTAAGTGTTACAATATGCGGTATAATGCAATCCCAACAACATAGGAATATGCGCTTGAGTCTATAACGGGGGTCAATAGCTCCCTTGAGGGAGGCCTGCATGAGAAATTTGCGGCCAAAACGGAAACTACTACCAGCGTGGGACATGCCCTCTGATCCGGTGAAAGCCGTATTCTGGTTTTTCCACTGGCTGCTGCGCGTGCTGGTGCGTTTCTTTTATATACTCATACTCGGTGCCGTGGCTTACGAAACCTATCTGAACGGTATTGTCGGATTAATAGGCACGTTGCTGGTCGGCCTGGGAGTATGGGCTGGACTGGCGGTTCTGCTGCTATTCGTCAATTTCACCAGCGGCGTCTCGCGCGTGGTCGCGGATGTGGGTCGCATGCAGAAAGGCTATCCTCCCCGCAATCCGTTCTCCAGCTTCGCTGAACCTGTAGAACCGGAAGGCCCGATTGTTGAAGGAACGGTTACCGACCTGGAAGAAGAGCGCAGAAAACGCAGGCAGGAGTAATCACATTCGGTTCTGCCCATTCCACGCGCTCCATGCTTCATCTGCGGGTGTGGGTACATACGAAAATAAGAGCGTACCTTCGCCCTCGATACAATACTGGCCTAAAGAGGCAGGCAGTACCATCGTCTGCCCGCGAGTAAACTCTTCGCTGTACTCAAATGAATCGCCGTAGCGCACCTGAAAACTCGCTCCTAAAGAGGTGAGTATCCCACAACTACTCTCAGTTTTGGCCTTCGTATAGCCAAGGGATATATTGCTCTGCTGTAGCTTGAATTCGTGGGTAACAAAATATTTGCAGGCAACCAGGCAGCGATCAGTATGACCTGGACCGCCTTTCAGTGAGACAGGCTGCATCTTCACGCGAGTTGAACGATCAAAGCGCGCCACATCAAGAGAGCGTTCGATGTGCAGGTCGCGGGGCGTTCCTGAGGCGGTCAGGCGGCCGTAGTCGTACATGCGGTAAGTGATGTCCGAGTATTCTTGCAGTTCGTAGAGCAGGACGCCGCCGCCAATAGCATGTACCGTTCCGGCTGGAACAAAGATCACATCGCCAGCCGAAACTGGTACTTCATACAGCAGGTTTTCCAGGGTGACAGCCTCGATAGCTTGCTGTACTTCTCGGCGCGAGGTAGGAGCTTTGAAGCCGTGTACAATCGATGCTCCAGGAGCGGCATCGAGTACATACCAGAATTCTGTTTTACCCAACTTGCCGGACTCATAACGACGGGCATAGCTATCATCAGGGTGAACCTGTACGGAGAGTTTGTCGTTCGCATCGATGAACTTTGCCAGGAGTGGAAAGCGCTGTCCGAAAATAGCGATGGCCTGCTCGCCAAGCAGCTCAGCTCCATAATCCTTCACCAGCGCGCCTAGCGACTTGCCCGTATATGGCTCGTTTTGAGCGATAGTGCTGACTTCAGTTTCCCAGGCCTCACCAATTGCGATCTCGCCGGGTGGTAGCCGTTTCCACCCATCACGCTCTAATCTTCGTCCCCCCCAGATTGTTTCGTGTAAGGAAGCTTCCAGTCGAATAGGATGCATATACCGCGCGACCCCCTCCTGACAATAATGTTTGATGTAAAACTATAGAGGCACCCTTTGCGGATGCCCTCTACAATACGCTTTATGCTGCGCTATCTCTTTGGATATGAAGCGCAATTAGTAATGCGCGAGCAGCGTGCCTTCGATCTGCTTCCGCAGTTTTTCGCGCATAACAATCCCTTTAATGCGGTTGATCTCCTGCCCATTTTTGAAAAAGATCACGGTAGGAATACCATCGACATTCCACTGGCCGGTAATCGTGGCATCGGTATCGGTGTTCAACCGGGCGAATGTCACGCGCCCCTCGTATTCCTTGCTTATTGCCGCAAATTCTGGATCAAATATCTGGCAGGCGCTACTTTTATCCGATGAAAAATCAACGACCACCATTTGCTGCGCCTGGAGTACCTGTTCGGCAAAATCCTGGCTTGTGATTTCCATGTAGCTTGTTTTCTGCTCTGCCATACTATCCTCTTTATCGCGTCATTTATCTGCACACACTCATGTGCTAGAAGGGTATCACCCAGAAGTTATCATGTCAAGCAACTCATGCAAGAGATTATATCGGTGCGGATGCTAGCAAAGGCTCAGCATCCTCAATCACATAGCGATATCCTTGCTCGGTCAGGAATAGTTGCCGGTTGGCTGAAAATTCCTGGTCGCGCGTATCGCGAGTGACGATAGAGTAGAAGTAGGCCAGTCCACCATCGGCTTTTGGCCGCAGGATGCGCCCTAAACGCTGTGCCTCTTCCTGGCGCGAGCCAAAGGTGCCGGATACTTGAATAGCGACATTGGCATCCGGCAGATCGATGGCGAAATTTGCCACTTTACTGACCACCATATGCTTGATCTCGCCACAGCGGAACTGCTCATACAGCTTCTCGCGCTGCTTATTGGTCGTGTGTCCGGTAATCAACGGCGCTTGCAGCTCCTCTGCCAGGATATGCAGTTGATCGAGATACTGGCCGATAACGAGCACCTGGTCATCGCGGTGGCGGTCAAGGAGTACGTGCGCAACCTCTAACTTGGCTGAACATTCGGCGGCCAGGCGATATTTCTCGCGTTCCTCTGCAACGGCATAATTTAACTGTTCATCCTCGCTCATGCTCACGCGAATCTCGTGACATTCAGCTGTCGCGATCCATCCCTGCCGCTCCAATTCACGCCAGGGGACATCAAATTTCTTTGGCCCGATCAGGCTGAACACATCGGCCTCGCGTCCATCTTCACGCACCAGTGTCGCTGTCAACCCCAGGCGGCGGCGCGCCTGAATCTCGGCGGTGATGCGGAAGACCGGAGCGGGTAGGAGATGCACCTCGTCGTAGATAATTAGCCCCCAGTCGAAGCTGCCAAACAAGGCGAAATGCGGAAAATCTTCTTCAGTTGGCTCCGCACCGTTCTCCTGTCCACTTCCCTTCTTTTTTTGGCGGCGATAGGTGAGAATCTGGTAGGTGCTGACGGTAATGGGGCGAATTTCTTTGCGGTCACCGGTATACTCTCCGACCATCTCCGGGGGAATATCGGTTTTATCAATGATTTCCTGTATCCACTGGCGCACAGCAATGGTATTGGGCGTCAGGATCAAGGTTGCACGCTGAATATCGGACATGGTTGCTAAGCCCACGATGGTTTTTCCCGCGCCGCAGGGCAAAACCACTACCCCGCTTCCTCCGCTGGGCGCTCCTCCTGCATAGAACGCTGCCGATGCTGCATATTGATAGGCACGCGGCGCGAAGTCGTCCCCGCTCAGCGTTTCCTGCCGCAGTTGCATACTCAGTGGAGCGCCATCGGTATAGCCTGCCAGGTCTTCGGCAGGAAAGCCGATATGGATCAGCGCCTGCTTGATATGTCCGCGCCGTGAGGCATCCACCTGGATCGTGTTCTTATCCAGTTGGCGCAGAAGGTAGGGCTGAGTGCGCTTGTGATGGATGATCTCCGCCATGAGCGCGGTGTCGGTGGAAGTCAGGAGCAGCATATCTCCGTCGCGTACGAGTTTGATGCGTCCATAGCGGCTGATATACTCGCGGATATCAAAGACAATATTGGAAGGAATATCATACTTGCTATAGCGCGTCAACAATTCTAGAATCATCGATGCATTCATACCACCTGCCGCAGCGTTCCAGAGGGAAAGCGGCGAGAGGCGATAGGTATGAATGTGTTCGGGCGACTTCTCCAGCTCGGCAAACTGGGCGAGTGC
>VBFM01000183.1:0-3056 GCA_005882595.1 Chloroflexota bacterium | reverse complement strand
TACGGTCACTTTGAACAATTAAGGGGTTATTTGGATTCATGCTCCCTACACTCCAGGCATATTCGCCCACGTCTTCACATATTTCATGATGGTGGTGATAGCGGCTTCTTCATGATCGCGCATCAGGTGACGTGCGCCAATAATTACTTTAATCCCCTTTGGGCCTTTGAGCTGTTCAACAAACGGCTCTAGCTTATAGAGGGGGCAAATCTCATCAAATTCGCCCGTCACAAAAAGTTTGGGGCGTTCAAACGTTTTAGGAAAACCGCTTGCCGCGCGGAACAACGGGAGGCTGATAGCCACTACGGTGCGTACGCGCGGATCGAACGGCGCGAATAACAACGCGATATACGCGCCAAAGCCATGTCCAATCACACAGACTTTTTTCGCATTGACTCCAGGCTGGGCTAAAGCATAATCGATGGCCCCGGCCAGGTCGAGCGGTTCCAGGCGTCCATCGCTCTGCTGCCCCTGGCTTCTGCCCACACCACGGAAATTGAAACGAAGCGCAATCATTCCGGCTTCAGCCAGTTGCTGCGCCAGTAAGACTGTCAATCGCTCGTGCATATCACTGCTAGCAGGCTGGGGGTGACAGAGAATCACGGCGGGGGCTTGCTCCACCTTTGCCGGCATATGCAACATGCCCTCTAAAAAAAATGATGGCTGCCCACGACTGGGAAACGTGATTGTGCGTTCGGTTGACGCTGATGATAGTGACATTACCCCGCCTTTTTCTAGTTACCTGCTCACCTGTTCATGTATCCATCTTATCGCAGTCCTGGCTGGCCGTCAACTATGCTGATTGCGAGTAATATTTCCACCGACCATCCAATCACATCAAATTAGTGCTAACAAACACGTTTTCGTTTGCCAAACCCTTTGCATATGGGCGCAAGAATGTTATACTGGAATATGAATATGTGCAACATATGTATTTGCGGCAGGTCCGATATGTTTCATGTATGTTACCTGAGGGCGTTCTTGTCACTCGTTTTATTATTTTGAACCCCTCATGATGGTTTCTGCCTGCGTGGATTCTTTCGGGGGGAGGGATTTCGACAGGCTTCTCGCTGACCATCCACTTGGAACAGGAGTATTTATGGCCAACATTTTAGTCGTCGAGGACGAGCGAGTAATCGCCAGATTACTGAAGGACACACTACAGGTCGAGGGGTATCAGGTTGTTACTGTCCTAAACGGCGAAGATGCTGTGCAGTTTGCGCTACGAGAAACACCACACCTGATAGTCCTGGATATGATGCTCCCCGGCATTGATGGCTACGAAGTCGCGCGCCGCTTACGTGACCACCCTAAAACCATGCATATTCCCATTGTTGCCCTGAGTTCATATGGAGACCTTTCCGATAAAGTGCGCGCTTTTGAATTAGGGGTTGACGACTACATCACCAAACCCTTTCAAATTGATGAGCTGCTTGCTCGCATACGCACGCAAATTCGCCGGGTCCAACAAAATTATCTTTCCCCTTTGATTGGTCTCCCAGGCGGTTTGCAAGTCGAGTTGGCCATCAAACACAAGCTCAATAGCCTGGAACCCTGGAGTATCCTGTATCTCGACCTGGATAACTTCAAAGCCTTCAACGATGTCTACGGCTTTTTAACCGGCAACGACATCATCCGTCTGGTGGGGCGTATCTGTCAAAGGGTCGTGCAAGAATATGGGAACACAGATGATTTTGTCGGGCACATCGGCGGGGATGACTTTCTGGTCGTAACGACGCCCGATCGTGCTAATCTCCTTTGTAAGCAGATTAGCGCGGCCTATAAAGAAGAGAGCGTCGCTTTTTATCGTCCAGAAGACCTCAGACGTGGCTCGATCAGTGGTGTTGATCGTAAAGGACGACCCTATCAGTTTCCCCTGGTCTCGTTGTCCATCGGTGTCGTCAATAATCAAATGCGGCGCTCTCACAGCATCCAGGAAGTTAGCTATCTGGCGGCAGAAGCGAAGTATTATGCCAAACAAGCTACCGGCAATGTGTACCATATTACACCTCGCCGGGACATACCCACCCAGGAAACGTCCTACGCTCCTCGTTACAACGCTGCCTCTGTTTTGCCGCCAACGCTGTCCCAGATTGCTGTCGGCAATGCGTCCTACCGTCCTAACCGCTTAGCCGATGTCGAACAAAGGGTAGAATACGAGTACGAGCAAAAGGTATATTAACTAGAGGAGCGTTCCATACGAGTCAAGAAAAGCAAGACATTGAGTATATTCTGAGCGACGAGGCCGATGAAGCGCGACGCCAGGCTGTGCGAGAGAATGCCAAACGCGTCCTGCGCGAGAGCGGACTCGCTGAGATGCTCAAAACCCTCAACACCAATGCGCTGAAAGGGCGAGGCACCTTCCACGAGTACGATTCGCTGGTCTTGTTGCGCTGGGGAACAAGCACCACCCGCCGCCATCTGTGGATTGAAGTGCAAGGCAATACTATCCGCTTCCGGCTTCCACCTCATCGCAGGTGCAGCGCACCCATTCCACTGTGTGACGGCGAATATCACACCTTTACCAGCGACGTGTGGGCTAATCACGCCCTACTTCTGAACGAGCTGAACAACTATTACGCCAAACCTGTCGCCGAAACTTCCTCGGATTAGCGGATTGTCAAGATTCAAATCTTCTTTGCTCCTCGTATTATGACTGCGGTTCAAGTGTGAGCACGCGCACAATGCCCATGGTATTGAGCAACCCTCTAATCACCCTATAGTTCTGGTCACCATAAAATTCTTTCTGCTGTGTTTCCCCCGGCCAACTCAGGAGATTCAAGAAGGTAGAGCTAAACGCATGCTCTCTCCTGATGGTAGGAGCGCTTGTGGATGGAGCCAACGCCTCTGTATTCCTCCCCCGCGCCAGAAATGCAAAGGCCAGCGTTGGTTGGATCGCCTGTCGCTGCAAAGCCTCAATCCACTCCCGTTGAATGCGCTCCGTTTGATCCGGGCGCACGGTGGCAATATGCGCTGCCGCGATAGTTGGCTGCGCAGAGGGGCGACTGTAGCCCCAGAGGTAATGCATCACCAATTGCTCAGGCGTGGCTGCGAAT
>VBFM01000182.1:7060-11104 GCA_005882595.1 Chloroflexota bacterium | reverse complement strand
TCCGCTTTGAGCGTGTAGACTCTCGTCAAGGAGAAGAAGCTCTTTATGACTCCTCGCCCCGCCGCTTCTCCAACCACTTCTTAATACTCGCTTCTTTCCCCTGGTGCCCCGGCTCATAATAGCGCCGCCCTTTCAGACTCTCAGGCAAGTACTCTTGAACCTGGACAGCGGGCGGTCTTTCGGGGTCATCGATCTGCATGTCTTTGTAGTAGTCGTGGGCGTACTTGTAATCTTTGCCGTAGTCTAGGTCTTTCATTAGCTGCGTGGGGGCGTTGCGAATCCATAGGGGGACGGGATCGTTGCGGGTTTTCTGTACGTCTTCCTGGACGCGGCTGTAGGCTTCGTATAAGGCGTTGCTTTTGGGAGCGATGGCCAGGTGGACGACGGCCTGGGCAAGGGCGAGATTGGCTTCTGGAAGACCCACAAAATGGATTGCCTGTTGGGCTGCCATGCATACGACCAGCGCTTGCGGGCGGGTCATGACAGAAAAAACCACTCTGTATCGAAAGACCTTTACGTTCTAGTTTTAGTAGCGTCGAGGTACTTTGTGAGATACGCTATAGCGTTTTGAAGTGCCTCGACATCCTCCCTCATAAATCCTAACAGGGTCTTGCAATAGCGACAAAGTAATACCCTCACTGGCACAGGTAGTAGAAGAAATGTGATACGCTGTAGAACACAGAGATCAACTATCGTGTTTAGTTAAGAAGCAGACGGAATGCCAGATCAAGCATCGCTTTTCGGATCAGATAATACTTCATCGTCTCAAACGAACGCAGCGACCTCTTCACTCTTAAGAGAGCCGCTGGCGGCACGTATGCGCCCACGAACATTGGATGAGATTCTTGGGCAAGAGCACCTCTTGCGATCTGGGCGGGTTTTGCGGCGCAGTATTGAGGAAGATCGTATTCCATCGATGATTTTGTGGGGACCACCAGGGAGTGGGAAGACGACACTGGCGGAGGTGATTGCACGTCAAACGAATGCTCGTTTTGCCACATTAAGTGCGGTTTCGGCGGGTGTGGCTGATCTAAGGAAGGTGGTGGAGGAGGCTCGTAAGCTGCGGCAGTTTTCAGGACAGCGTACTATTATGTTCATCGATGAAATTCACCGCTTCAATAAGGCCCAACAGGATGCGGTTTTGCCCCATGTAGAGCGGGGAGTCGTGACGTTGATCGGGGCGACGACGGAAAATCCTAGTTTTGAGGTAAATGCTGCTCTTTTGTCACGCACTCGCGTTTTTACGTTGCGTGGGCTGAATGAAGAGCAAATAGTGATTATTCTTCGACGGGCTTTAGAGGATAAAGAGCGCGGTTTGGGTGAGTTGAATATAGACATTGATGAGGAGACGCTGAAACAGATTGCCATTTTTGCGAATGGGGATGCGCGTGTGGCTTTGAATGTGCTGGAACTGGCGGTACAGGGCAGCGGGAAAGCGGGGAAAGCGAATGCGGCAATACACATTACGCTGGCTACGGTTGAGGATGTGATGCAGCATAGGGCTTTGCTGTACGATAAGGGTGGGGATCAGCATTATGATACGATCTCAGCGTTGCATAAGGCACTGCGAGGTTCTGATCCTGATGCTAGTTTATATTGGTTGGGAAGAATGCTTGAAGCAGGTGAAGACCCCTTATATATTGTGCGCCGCCTCATCCGCTTCGCCTCTGAAGACATTGGGATGGCGGATTCTCAAGCATTAGTTGTTTGTGTAGCCGCACAACAGGCAGTGCATTTCGTGGGCCTGCCAGAAGCCAATCTTGCACTTGCTCAGGCAGTGGTTTACTTGGCAACCGCGCCGAAGAGCAATGCCCTCTATGAAGCCTACAGCCGTGTGCAGGAAGATGTACAGAAAACCCGCAACGACCCCGTTCCTCTGCAAATTCGCAACGCGCCCACGCAGTTGATGAAAGACCTGGACTACGGCAAGGATTACAAATACGCTCATGACTACTACAAAGACATGCAGATCGATGATCCTGAGCGCCCTCCTGCCACAAAAGTGCAGGAATACCTGCCCGAAAGTCTGCAAGGCAAGAAATACTACAAACCAGGCCAGCAAGGCAAAGAGGCAAGCGTTAAGAAATGGCTGGAGAAGCGGCGAGGACAGAACCCGTAGAGCTTTGCAAATGCTTCTACGATGGCCTCGTCAAACCAATGAAACAGGCAGCAGCACCGGGCAATGAGCGCGATTTCTTCGGGAAACGCGCTCAGGATCGTCTCGGCGACGATGGCGTCTTTTTCCTCCGGCTGGCTAGCCGCGAATAACTCGTGAAGCAAGGCTTCTTCCATGCGCGACCCTCTGCGAGATGTATTTTTCCTGGATGAGTGGGGCGAAGCGACCAGGCACGAAGTCATGTGAGCCACATTTCCCGTTGCTCCAACTGTCAGCAGAGCCGCACAGCCAATAGTTAGGGGCGCTGCACCCGGAAGGTGATGGTGAAGACATCGCCCGGCTTCACCCGCTGCATCAATGGCTCGTAGAACGCCCGCAGGAAGGGAAGCGGGTCCGCGGTCGGCTCAGGCAGACCCTCCCCCTCGAAGAGCCGGTCCTCGCCCAGGTGGACGGTTCGCTCGACCTCCCTGGGCGGCAGGTCGAGCCGCACCGCGACTGTCAGGTCGTCACCGGGCAGCAGCACTGTATACACCCCTTGCTGGTACATCTCCGCCAGGCGGGACAGAAACTCCGCATCGCTGGCGGGCGCTTCTCGTTCGGTGACGCGGAAGACGCGCTGCCCTTGCCCATCGCTCCTGACCTGGGCGGTTATCCTGAAGTCTGCTTCAAACATGTGTTGCTCCTTGCTATGCGTGTATGATCGCCGTATGTAGAAATTCTTTAGTGTCCCAGGGTGGCAAACACGGCGACGGTGGCCGCGCCCATGCCGAGGAAGGTCAGCCAGACCAGCAGGTTCGAGAACCAGCCGCTTCGATACGGCCCCATGATCTCTCACTGCTTGAGAAGTCGCGGCGAATCGTTCGTTCCGGGTAGTATGCCGGCCTGGGCCGAGCTGCGCAGCCCGGAACGAACGGTGCGCTACGCGGTTTTAGAGCATAGTGAATTGCGGAACGAGTACCTTGTCGATGACGTGCAGGATGCCATTGTCCGCGATCACGTTGGCCTCGATGACATGACCACCGTTGATCTTGATCGGTATCTCTGGAGATATAGCTCAGCGCGTCTCCATCGATATCGGATTCTTCCTCCCCCAGCGGGACCTCCGAAATGTCCGACCACACGCGAAGCCGCTGCCCCTCGAGGGTTTTGAGGAAGAGGCGATCGAGCAGGTCGTCGGCCGTAAAGTAGCCCGGCACGATGTGGTACTTGAGCACTTTCGCCAGTTTGCCAGGGTCAGCGAACAGGTCGGCCTGCTGGTCGTCGGACAGGCGATCAATAGCGGCATCGGTGGGAATGAAGATGGTGAAGGGGCCGGGGCCGCTGAGGGTCTCGATCAGCCCTTCCACGGACTCCAGTCCCTTGAGGTACTTGTTGTACGCGTGTTTGGCGCGCGCGGTTTCGAAGATGTTTGCCATGGAATGTTTCTCCTTGTTCTTGTTCAAACGATATAGATGAGGGTGCAAGCGCAGGTCTCAATCCTGGGAACCGTGCTCATGGACCGGGACGGGTACCTGCACCAATGTGCCCTGCGTACTGCTGAGCATTCGACCAGGTGATCACAAATGGAACAGAGTTCGCTCTGTTCTGCGGCGCTCGAGTACATTGACAGCTTACTTGCAGCGCGTGGGGAAAAGCGTGAGAAGAGTCGTGAAACTTTTGCTCAGCGGGAAAAGGTGCGAGGGCCGATCACTATCAGCACGTAGAGGAGGATGCCCCCTGCAACACCCATGCTCAAAGCGATAGGCCACGGGGTGAACAGCCGCAGCGCCAGCGCGCCCCACCCTCCCAGCAGATTGATGACCTCCAGGGCGATCGTCAGCCAGAATGCCCAGCGCTGACACGCCAGCAATCCCTGAGCACAGAGGAAGGAAACAATCCCTCCCAGGAGCAAAATCCACGCCAGAAACGCTCCCAGAACAGCGACAATG
>VBFM01000182.1:0-7016 GCA_005882595.1 Chloroflexota bacterium | reverse complement strand
CCGAAGAATGCGATCAGGCCAATGATGATCAGGAAGAGGCCATGCGCTGCCAGCAAGACGACGACGATCGTCCTCCCTGGTGATGGCTTCTTATGCGACGGTTGTATCAGTGCATTTGTACCCATAGACGGAACGCCTCCAAAGCAGAAGCCTGACGGTAGCAGTGCTTCCCTACCGGCTGCCTCAGCACATTGTCAGGACCTGACGCCAGTGGTGGGTGCATCTCCTGAGGTGGTTAGCTGGCCAGGCAACGGCCCTGAATGCTGAACAGGCAACGCTTCTGGTGGGAATTCTTCGGGATGCTCATTCTTCCACCTGTGCCAGATTGCTACGATGATCTGCTGGAGAACCCCAGCGACAGGTACAGCGAGCAACCCCCCAAGCAACCCGAAGAGTTCTCCGCCGGCGAAGAGCGCGAACAGGGCCACGATGGGATGGACCCCGACTGTTTTGCTGAAAATGCGTGGTGAAAGGATCTGCCCGATGACAATCGCCTGGAGCAGCGTGATATACACAGCCACGATGAGCGTCACCACCAACCCCTCGGGAAGAGCCGCCAGGATACACAACACTCCAATCACGTAGGCACCAATCACCGGGACAAAGTAGAGGAAAAAGAAGAGCGTTCCCAGCAAAGCCGCGTATGGGACGTGCAGCAGCGCCAGCCCAGCACCGGTAGCCAATGCTCCTATGAGTCCAATCAGCACATTCCCTCGAATGTATCCACCCAGGCTCTGATCGATGGCGTGCAACAGAAAGTTAATGGTGTCTCTACGAGTTACCGGAGTTTTGAGGCGGAGCCAGCCAATGACGCGTGGGCCATCAACGACAAAGTAGATACTGAGCGTGATCACGACGACGAGGTTGATGATGTTGGTGAACAGCCCGCTCAGGAAGGGAAACAGCCCTGAGAGAGCGGCCAGCACTTGAGAAAGCAGCTGGTTCTTGAACTGGGCCACCTGGTCACTGGTAATGCCAAGCTTACCCAGAAAGTCAATCAATGGTTGAAGCTGACGCTCTCCAGCCGGGCTCGACAGGAATTGGATGGACTGCGCGAGCGAGGTTGACTGCCGGATGAGGGCGGAGGTCACGATAAACATCACTCCAGCCAGGGCAGCTGCTACCAGCAGATAGGCAGCGCTGATTGCCAGAGAGCGTCGCAGGCGGCGTTGGAAGAACCGCACAAGTGGGTAGTTGATGTAGGCGAGCAGTGCGGAAACGAGCAGGAGAATGACTGCCCCTGTGATCAACGAGACCGCGTACAATGCAACCGCTATGATGGCGAGAAACGCCAGCACCGTCAATGCAGTAATCAATTTCCTCCGCTGGCCGCGGCCAGCGGGGAAGGCATCAGTCGATGCCTTCCCGCGTGTGGTATCAGTAGTATTGGCAGACATTTAAAACCATCCCTTCGTCGGAAATGACCGCAACGCCTTCTTTTTCTGCATGCGGGCACGCGCCCCTGGCGTCTCCAGCACACCCCGCTCTTTCAGGGGAAGATAGAGACCCACGGCAAAGCCTAACAGGGTCTCGCCGATCAGGTAGGCACCGATGACATCGCTGGCCCAGTGGTCTCCCAGGTACACGCGCGAGAAACCGATCAGCACCACGAACGCCGCCGAGATGATCAAAAGAGCGGTGCGCCACCAGTGCTTGCCCTGCAAGAGGATGACGCCGAAGGCGAAGAGCAGCCCCCAGTAGGCGATGTAGGCCATCACATGGCCGCTGGGGAAGCTGTACCCCACAGCAGTCTGAATGATATGCACGAGACTCGACGTTGGACGGGGTCGGCTAACCTGGACCTTCAGCAGGAGGTTGAGGAGCAAGCTGCAGGCCGAAAGCCCCGCGGCAAACACCGCTTCTAAACGATCGCCCAGCGCCCAGAACGCCACCACCGTCAGGAATAAGAGGGCGGGCAGCAGGAACGAACTCCCCGGGTAGCTGACGACGAGCATCGTGATGCGCAGCCAGGGAGCCTGGTTCTGTTGAAAGGAGTGGGTAATCGCGACGTCGAGCGGCAGGATGGGATGAAGGTGGACGAAGAAGGCCAGCAGTCCAAACAGCAGTAGCTGCAGCACGTACACCTGGAGCAGGCACCCGACTATTTTCCTACGGCGCTGATGGATTTCTGGCGCGCCTTTTGCTGCCTGACCGGGGCCTTCAGCCATTGAAGGCGTCTGCCCCTGTCGATCTTCGTCTCGGCCATCCTGCTGCATGGTGAGTTCCTCTCCTTGTTCCACCGGTTCTTCTCAAGAGAACCGTGATCCCCCACCCGCGATCTGCCCCATGTAGGGAGACCTCAGGTAGGAGAGCACCGAAGGGATGCCTTTCGGTTCAGGCCAGGCTCGAGGCCACTGAGCGAGATTCGAAGTACACCACGATGTACATGATCCCGAACACGATCGCGTAGATGCCGATCAACCAGACCACGGTGAGCAGCCCGGCAGCCGGTTGGGCGGCGATAAGGATGCCGAAGACGATCGAGACAATACCGGCCAGCGCCATCAGCAGCCCGCGCCCAAAGCTCATCGGGAAGGCCAGCGGCGCCACCAGCTCCAGAATGCCGGTGATAATCGCCCAGGCCGCGATCAGGAAGAGGAAGGCGAGAGCCGTGATGCCCGGCCAGATCAGGGCCACGACGCCCGCCGCGATGCCCAGGATGCCCTCGAAGAGGAGCAATCCCCACCCCTGCTCGCCGTGGCTGCGCACAGCAGCCGCCACAGCGGAGATTCCGCTGACAATGGCGAACACGCCGAACAGCAGTACCAGGACTGATAGTGACAGCCTCGGCCAGACAAGGGTCAAGACGCCGAAGATGATCGCGGCGAAGCCGCGAAACAAAAACATCGTACGAAAGTTACTAAACATTTGTTGCATTTCGATCCTCCTTGTTGTTGCATGACAACGAGAAAACTATTCATGAGAGTGTTCCCCTACAACCGGGCAAACTTCTTGCTCTCTGTCCGCATGATACGCGCGCTTAGTGAAAAGAAGCGTTGGCGGGCTCGTCAAAAACAAACAGGTTTCGCACTACGAATTTCACACTACGAGACGGTTGCAAAGTGTGTGTCGCCTACCAATGTCCTGCGCAACTGCGGCAGCGAGCGGTAGTAGTAAGTCTTGACGGTCGACACTGGCATGTCGAGCATGCGCCCGATCTCTGTAAAGGTCAGTTGCCTGTATTTTTGTCTGTTCCTCCTCCCCGTATTCCCACTCGAGAGCGGAGAAAGGGACGGCTGCCTGCCTGCGTCTGCGGCGCAGTTCATCCAGGCAGCGGTTGCGGGCCACCTGCAACAGCCAGCCCTTCAGCGACACATTCGTCAGCAGGATCGGCAGGGAAAGGTAGAGCTGGAGGTACACCTGCTGGAGCACATCAGAGACCTGATCGCCATCCTTGAGAAAGCCCCGAATGTAGCTCGCTAACAGGCGGTGGTATCGACTCATCAGAAGCTCAAAGGCGCGCTGATCGCCTACCTGAGCCTGCCCAACCAGGACGCCATCAGGGACACCTCGCCCTCGTAGCGTGCTGTTTTGTCGCGGTTGCGCGTATAACATAGTCTCCCTCCTTTCCGGTACGCCTCGGAGCACCCACATGACTGTACTATCTCTCTAGCGGGTTTTCACCCCGGGTATACGTCCTGCCTGGGCTGCGTCCAGGAGCGCAGCGTGATCGCGTTCGGTTTGATCCGCATAGGTCTCGGCGAACGAGGCAATCGCCCGGTCGAATGTATCGTTTGAGCCCAGGTAGCCGCTGAGCTGTGCGGGATCACCCGAGCGGGCATGCGCGCGCGCCAGGGCCCAACCACAGAGCTCGCAGTACCGCACGAAGCGGCTTTCGCCGAGGTCCTCGACGCTCACGGATACCTTCATATCCCGCAGCTGGCGCACATAGAAGTCGATGGATCCAATCCCTGTCCAGCCGAGAAAGATATCGCTGGCCGCCTGCATGAGATATTGTCCACGCACCACTCGCTGGGCGTGGTTGGGATAGGGGCCTGGCCCGAGGTGAGGCTCGTACACCGATGCCTGTGCCTGCTTGACCTGCAAGAAGAGCGGGTCGCTCCGCTCACCTCCCATGAGCAAGGCGACGTAACAACGAGTACCCACGCTCCCGACCCCGACGACTTTGTAGGCAACATCAACGAAGCGGTATTTCCTGAGCAGCACGTTCCGGTCTTCCTGCAGCGAATCGCTGTACCCCTCCACAAGTGCGCCGAGCTGCTGGGCAAGTTCCTCGTCATCGATATGCGCGATCAGGGGCGGGTCATCCTTGATGCGGTACCGTCCATCTACTTCCCGGGTGAGCCGGGGGAATGCCGCCAGGCTCGAGCTTCGGCGAGCCTTTTTTAGCTCTTTGTTGACGTAGGAGCGGTCGCCGCGGCGAACGAAGCGGCGGATGCTTTCGGGATCAATGCGGGCGTACCACACATCGATGTGGAACATCTCTCCGTACTTCCACATGCGTTCGCGATAGGATCGCACGCACCCCACTACCGCCCGCCTGTTCATTTCGCGGGTGAAGCCCAGCGTTCGTCCCGCGACGACGATGCTTGCAGCAAGCCGCTTGACATCCCACTCCCACGGACCCGGGAGCGTCTCGTCAAAGTCGTTCACATCGAAGACCTGGTTGCGTTCGGGCGTTGCGTAGACACCGAAGTTGCTGAGGTGGGCATCGCCGCACATCTGCACCTGCAAGCCCATCACGGGAGTTGCAGCTAGATCGCTCGCCATCACGATCGCCGACCCCCGCAGAAAGCCGAACGGCGAGGTGACCATCCGCTCGTAGCGAAGCGGTACAAACTGCGCCAGCCGGGAACGGTCCTGCTCTTGCAACAGGCCGATTGGATCGGGTCGATCAGCAGCCGGTGACCACGCGGCATGGCTGGAACGAGGCACCCTCTTGCGAAGTTCCCTCCCCATGGCGCGTCCCTCGGCCAGCGTTCGATGACCTGGTTCTGTCAGCACAGGGCTGTTCAAAGTGTTCATCATGTCCCTCCTCTTCAGTGCGTCTCAAAAACGGCTCTGGAAGGACCGCCCGGAGGTGATCTTAAAAAGCCTGGAGCGGCGTGTCCCCATGCACCCCTCACGGCCGGTAGCGTTTGCCCGCCGGTCCATCTGCCTGACTGTGTTCTGGTCGCGCCCGAAGCATCCTTCGCAAGAGCCTCGCTCCTATCTCCATGGGCCGCTCGGGCTACAGCTGGCCTTCCATGCCCGTTCCTGGTCTCTGCAAACGCGTATCTGTCCCCGGAAGCAGGCTGAGGAAGACGGGACTCCCCGTTCTGGTCGTCCTCGATCTCCTCTCGCATGACGAGCAACACACGTGGCTGTACGAGCCGCTGGCGGGCCGCCCCCGCCTCCTGATAGACCACCTCGCGCATCATCTCGCGAGGAAAGGCGTAGCCATCGGACGCCCGCGATTCTTCATCCGGCGTCCCCTCCCAGAGCAGCCCATGGCGCAGGAGTTCCTCCAGGGCGCGTAAACCCTCATGCTCATCGAGCTGGGCCACCCCAATGAGCCGCTCGAAGCTCAGCCCCTGTCCCAGCGCTGCCCCGGCCACCAGGAGTGCCCAGGCGGATGGGGTGAGCCGAGCGAGTTGAGAGCGGATGAGCTCGCGCACGCTCGACGGGATCAGCTCGCCGACCGGGGTCTCCGCCAGTAGCCCGGTCCTCAGCACCAGCCCCCAGGCGCCGTTTTCCCCAAGCGAGGGGACCAGGATCTCGCGTGCCAGCAGCTCTTTGAGGGTCTCCACCAGATACAGGGGCTGCCCCCGCGTCTGCACAGAGAGCCAGTTGGCGAAGGGCACCAGCACATCGCGATATGGAGCGACTTCCCTGCTCTCGGAGCCTTCATCGGTCGAGCCGCCGTTTCCAACCGCGGGTGGCTGCTCGGCCCAGACAAGCGCTCGCACGAAGCGCTGCGTCTCTTCTTGCGTGAAAGCGACCAGCACGCGCGCGGTCAGCGGAAGGCGCGTCCGCTTGAGGGCCATCACCCAGCTCGGCTGCTCCTCGGCGCAGCCCTCACCGCTCGTAGACAGGGTGAAGAGCAGCAGCACCGGCGCGGGTTGTTCGGCGAGGCTCCCTGCGAGGTAGAGCAGCAGGTCGAGTGTCGCGGGATCGGCCCACTGCACATCATCGAGCAGCAGCACCAGCGGACTCCGGGCCGCCCATCTCCGAATGAGGCGAGCGATGGCCTCGAACAGGCGGTTGTGCCCGAGCGCCTCGTCCGTCGCAGGGGCGGGCAAGTTAGGATAGCGCTCGCGCAGTTCGGGCAGCAAGCGGGCGAGTTCGGCCAGCCAGATAGGACTTCCGAGACCATCGGGGGTCTGTTCCTGCTCCAGCCGGCAGCGCAGGACATTCATGAGCGGCTGGTAGGGGAACTGGCTCCCGGTTGGCAGGGCTCTGCCCGCCAGCACGTTGGCCCCCTGCGCCTGTGCCCAGCGCACAAATTCGCTGGCCAGGCGCGTTTTGCCGATCCCGCTTTCCCCCTGGAGCAGCACGATCTGAGGCTGTCCCGCGTGGGCGTGCTCGTAGCGCTCGATCAAGGCGCCGAACTCGGCTGTGCGTCCCAGGAAGGGACCGTCCAGCAGGTTCGCGGGTGGCTGTGCTGGTGAAGTTTGAGGTGGACGAACCTCAGCCGAACGGAGAGGAGCGGTGTGGCGGATGCGCTTTGCCAGAGCCACAGTCTCAGGCTCCGGCTCGACCTGCAGTTCGTCGGCCAGGACAGTACGACAGCGGGAGTACGCACGTAATGCCCCGACGCGGTCTCCCTTTGAGAAGCGCAACCGCATCAGGCGCCGGTAGCCCTCTTCATTGAGCGGATCGAAGTTCAGCCAACGGGTCACGGTCTCGATGGCACTCTCCACCTCCCCTCCCTGCTCGTACAGCATCGACAGCGCATCAAAGACCTGGTACACGCGCAGGTGCCAGTGCTCGCGGTGCTGGGAGGACCAATCGTCGAAGAACTGCGAGTCGCGCAGGCTGAAGCCGGCCAGGAACGGGCCGCGCACCAGGCGGCT
>VBFM01000181.1:12378-13391 GCA_005882595.1 Chloroflexota bacterium | reverse complement strand
GAGGGTCGCCCGTACAATACCAACTTGCCCGTGTAACACGTCACGAGTATTGTACGGGCGACCCTCGCGGTCGCCCTGGCCTCTACTAAACTGCTTGACAGCAAGCCACCCCGATGGTAGTATTACTCCAGAAGTTATCAAACCTCTATTAAACACAGTTGGGAATATAAAACAGATGCGAAAAGTATTCGTTATGGTAACAATCCAAACGGTCTCTTCACCCGCGTAGGCGATCACGCCGGGCTTACGCGGTAGGAAGTGGCACTTATTGATGCTCCTGCTCATAGCTGTTCAAACAGGTGAGCAGCCAATGTTTACCCTGTTTGCATCTCCAATGTTCCTCATCCTCCCTCGATAATGATGGTGTAGATCGCCGGGCATCGCTTCTCTTGTTGCTGCCCGCCTCTAGCGCCATCGACGCTGAGTGTTTCCCATCACAGCTAACTGCGAGAACGTATGCCCATCGAAGCGCGCCCGTGTGTGCTCCCGGCGTAATTCCATGTTTTGTAGCGCTGGCCGCCAGGGGACCACACATTACAAGAATGAAAAGTGCGAATAATGCAAATAAAAGGAAATATCAATCATGTTACAGGTCAATCATATACATCTTTCATATGGCCCGCGCCTCGTATTGGATGACGTATCGTTTACCGTTGCGCCCGGAGAAAAGGCCGGGCTAATCGGCGTCAATGGCGCGGGGAAAAGTTCGCTGTTGAAGATTATCGCAGGCCTGCAGGAAACCGATGGTGGTAAGGTTTTGCTTCCACGTACCTACGGCTACCTTTCGCAAGATGTAGCGCACGAATCAACGGTGACCGGAGGAAATACTGTACGCGATTACATCTTTAATAGCATCGGGCTGGATGCAGCTCTTCATACCTTTGAGGAGCTATCGCACAAACTGGCAGAAGCGGCACAGGATGAGGTATCAATGCTCTTGAGACGCTTTGAACAGGCGCAGGAGGACCTTGAACGCCTGGGTTACTATGAGGCGGATGCGCGCGCCGAGCAGC
>VBFM01000181.1:7093-12097 GCA_005882595.1 Chloroflexota bacterium | reverse complement strand
CTCGAAGAGTATCGCGGCACCTATTCCAACTACCTGACCGTCACAGGTGATGCCCTGGCGCTGATGGAACGCACCAAAGCGCAGCAGGAACGCGAAATTGCGCGCTTGCGTAAAACCTCTGAGAAGTTGCGCGGCTACGGCGCAAGCCGCGTAAGCCAACGTATCTCGGTGGACAAACGCATCGCCACCCTTGAATCGAGCAAGCCGAGTCTGCCGCAGGCTAGCCGCCGTATCAAGATCGATTTTCCGGTACGCCAACCAAGTGGCCAGATCGTACTGCGCGCCGATAAACTGACCAAACGCTACGGCACAAAGGAAGTTTTCCGCCATATCAGCTTCCAGGTTGAACGCGGGCAGCGCCTGGTTGTGATCGGTCTCAACGGCGCGGGCAAAACCACGCTGATGCGCACGCTGCTTGGCATTACCACCCTCAATACTGGCATAGTCACAATGAGCGACCGGGTGCGGCTGGGGTACTATGCGCAGGAAAATGAGGGGCTCGATTATAGCAATACCGTGCTCAACGAGGCCATGGCCGTGCTGCCTACTGATAGCAAACGCGTGCGCGGCGTACTCGGACGCTTTCTCTTTAATGGAGATCGCGTTTTCCAGCAGGTAGGCACACTCAGCGGCGGTGAGAAGACGCGCCTGGCCCTGGCAAAAATGGTGCTTGATGGGCCAAACCTTCTCATCCTCGATGAGCCGACAACCCATCTTGACGTCATGTCGCGTAATATTATCGGCGAGGCATTGGGTAACTACAACGGCACCATCATCGCCGTAACGCACGACATTGATTTTGTGCGCCACCTGCGGCCCGACACGCTCCTATCAATGCCGGAGGGGAGGATGATGCCATACGATGTCAAACACGATGAGTTGTTGAAACGAGCATAGTTTACGAGATGCCAGCGCTCGATGGCTTGTTCTCACTGCTCACTCAGGAGTGGGAGCAAGTCATCGATGCTGCGCACGATTTGCTGGCCCTTGCCACAGATGCCCCAGATTATGTTATTCAAAGCGCCGCGCTTGTCATCGGTAATACCAAAGCAAGGCTTACCTAGCGCGTACATATATCCCAGTTCCGCGCTCGTCCCTGAATCTTGATCAGCACCTGTTAAAAGTGCTACGCACAGATCACAGGCGTTGAGCGCGTCAATATCGATTTCAAAAATACGCAGGCGCTCTTCAAATGAACCGAGTCTCACCAGGCCAGCATCACGATGAGGGAGAAATGTGCTATAGCCTGCGTTTTCGAGCGTTTCCGCGATGCGTTCCAGGTACCAGCGTTCATGTGTATTGAAAAGTGGGCCTGCAATATAGATGGATTTCACGCTTTTCCTCCAGATTGTGGACTACAGACATATTGTACCGCGTCCAGGTGACAAATGTCCTGTATCGAAAAAAATCACTTGACAGGACTCGAAACGCGTGCCATAATGTCAATGTCACGAAAAGTCAATCACCTGAATCATCACGATTGGGTGCGCCTGTCTGTCGTGTAGTGCAGCACTCGTAGGCCACGTTAAAGTGGCTCCCCTCAAGGATTCCATTTCCTGGAGCAAGTAAAACCAACAAGGATTTTTACGCCCATGTATCTACATGGTCATGCGAAATCCTGGTTGATCTACGTGAGCAAGCTCTTCTGAAAGAGCAAGCAAACGGATTTTCTGACAAGAGAAAACTGACCAGAAAATCACTTGACAGGCCACTAGAAATGTGACATACTACGTGGGCTGAAGTAAATGAGCGAACTACTCGTTCTACCTCATTTGCGAAGTAATAGCCAGCAGGCTAAAATCAGTACCTTGACAATTGAAAAGTGGAAAGCAGAACAGCAAGAGGAAAGGAACATGAGCAGTTCCTGTCAATCAATCAATGAATGCAATCTGCGAACAAGCCAAGTACGAGACAACACAAGCAAGCACTTGGCCTGGATCGCTCACCTCAAGACACGTTGCACCTGTGCAAGCAGGTGTGGCTATAGATGCTTTGGATGGCGAGTTTGATCCTGGCTCAGGATAAACGCTGGCGGCGTGCCTAACACATGCAAGTCGAACGCCCTGGCTGACTTCGGTCAGCCAGGGAGTGGCGGACGGGTGAGTAACACATGGGTACCTACCTTTCAGTGAGGAATACCGGCGAGAAATCGCCGACAAGACCGCATGGGCTTGAGGAGGGAGACCTCTGCAAGCAAAGCTCTTTTCGGAGGGCGCTGGAAGCTGGGCCTGTGGCCGATTAGCTAGTTGGTGGGGTAAACGCTCACCAAGGCGACGATCGGTAGCTGGTCTGAGAGGACGAGCAGCCACACTGGGATTGAGAACGGCCCAGACTCCTACGGGGGGCAGCAGTGAGGAATTTTCGGCAATGGGCGCAAGCCTGACCGAGCAACGCCGCGTGCAGGAAGACGGTCTTCGGATTGTAAACTGCTTTTCTGGGGGAAGAGGAAACAAGGACGGTACCCCAGGAAGAAGCCCCGGCTAACTACGTGCCAGCAGCCGCGGTAATACGTAGGGGGCAAGCGTTGTCCGGAGTTACTGGGCGTAAAGGGCACGCAGGTGGGGTGAGGCGTTTCCGGTGCCAGCTCCTCGCTTACCGAGGGGAGTGCCGGGAAGACGCTCACTCTTGAGGGCCTCAGAGGGACATAGAATTCCGGGTGGAGTGGTGAAATGCGTAGAGATCCGGAGGAATACCAAAGGCGAAGGCAGTGTCCTGGGAGGCAACTGACGCTGAGGTGCGAAAGCCAGGGGAGCGAACGGGATTAGATACCCCGGTAGTCCTGGCCGTAAACGATGACCACTAGGTGTGGGAGGTATCGACCCCTTCCGTGCCGTCGCTAACGCAGTAAGTGGTCCGCCTGGGGAGTACGGTCGCAAGATTAAAACTCAAAGGAATTGACGGGGACCCGCACAAGCAGCGGAGCGTGTGGTTTAATTCGATGCGACGCGAAGAACCTTACCAGGGTTTGACATGCATGGGAAGTCCCCAGAAATGGGGGTCCCTTCGGGGCTCATGCACAGGTGCTGCATGGCTGTCGTCAGCTCGTGCCGTGAGGTGTTGGGTTAAGTCCCGCAACGAGCGCAACCCCTGTGGTCGGTTACCAGTGTCCGACCAGACTGCCACGATCAACGTGGAGGAAGGTGGGGATGACGTCAAGTCAGCACGGCCCTTACGTCCTGGGCGACACACACGCTACAATGGCTGGAGCAATGGGGAGCCAACCCGCGAGGGGGAGCCAATCCAATCAAAGCCAGTCTCAGTTCGGATGGCAGGCTGCAACCCGCCTGCCTGAAGTTGGAGTTGCTAGTAACCGTGGGTCAGCACACCACGGTGAATACGTTCCCGGGTCTTGTACACACCGCCCGTCACACCACGAAAGTCGGCAACACCTCAAGCCGCTGGGCTAACCCCTTTGCTGGGGAGGCAGGCGTCCAGGGTGGGGTCGGTGATTGGGGTGAAGTCGTAACAAGGTAGCCGTACCGGAAGGTGCGGCTGGATCACCTCCTTTCTAGGGAGCCTGGGACTTGCACAAGTCCCGATCCCAGGTCGATCCTCTCTTCGGAGAGGCACCTGAACACATGAGTATATTGCGAACAGTAGTAAAGTTGTTGCTTTGTGGGAGCCTTACCACTCTTGAGTTGTCCAGTCAATGGATGCTTTCCCACCATTTGAGGGCTTTTAGCTCAGGTGGTTAGAGCGCAGTCCTGATAAGACTGAGGTCCCTGGTTCGAGTCCAGGAAGGCCCACCCTCCACCGTCATTTATGTTCGATCCGTTATACTGCAACTGATCTCGGGGACGTAGCTTAGTTGGAAGAGCGCCGCCTTTGCACGGCGGAGGTCAGGGGTTCGAATCCCCTCGTCTCCACCACGTATTCCCATCATGCATGTTGGCACACTCAGAACGTGTTGATATTATGGTTGTCTAGACCCTCTGCCAGCATCTCCAGGCCAAGCAGAAAGCCCTCCACTGGAACGCCCACCTGCATCTGCCCGGCCAATTCGAGCATCACGAATCCATGCACAAATGCCCATAGCGCCTGAGTTGCTGCTGCCGCCTTCTGTTCGCCCACCAGTTGTGTTGCTATTGCAAGCATAGGTGCTGACACGGTACGGCCTAAGGGCGAGGGCTGTTCCTCTACCGGGGTGCTTCCAAAAAGCAACAGATATAGCTGAGGATGCAGCAGTGCCCACTCACGATAGGCCATTCCCAGTGCCCGTAGTTGTTGGTGCGCATCCATGCCGGACCCAACACGTGCTTGTTCCAGTTCCGCTGCAAGGGAGTGAAGCCCCTTTTCTGCCACGGCATTGAGCAGTGCCGACTTCTCAGCAAAGTGGTGATACAAGGAGGACGCGCGCACATCGAGCGCCTGAGCTAGTCGACGCATAGAAACGGCGTCAATCCCCTCCTGCTCCAACAACTCGGACGCAACTATTACAAGCGTTTCGCGATCAATTTTCTTCGTGTACACCATATCTCTAACAATGTTAGCCTTGACTTTGCCATTTGTCAATGGTAAGATATGTCTAGGAAGACGAACACTGTTCGTCTTCCAGCACACTCACTAGAAGATGAACCCCTTAGAGAGACAACTGTTCATTTCCAAATAGGGAAAAAGTTCCTCAGATAAGTGAGGTGAACAGAAATCAAGAAAAACAACGACCACTAAATCAATCATGCGAACTATCTTCTCACCAGGAAGTAGTCAAAGATACAAGAAATAATCAGGAGAAATTAGTATGCAGAAAAAGATTGCCCTCGTCGCACACGACGAGAAAAAGCAAGATCTGCTGGAATGGGCCCGCTTTAATAAAGCGCTGCTGGTGCAGCACGAACTCTACGCGACAGGAACGACGGGCACACTCCTGGAACACGAACTCGGGATTGAAATAAACAAACTGCAAAGCGGACCGTTGGGTGGAGATCAGCAGATTGGGGCCAAGATCGCAGCGGGAGAGATCGATGTACTCATCTTCTTCTGGGATCCACTCACCACACAGCCGCA
>VBFM01000181.1:0-7077 GCA_005882595.1 Chloroflexota bacterium | reverse complement strand
AGTGGTGTGGAATATTCCCGTCGCCTGCAATCGTGCGTCTGCCGATTTCATGATCTCATCGCCATTGTTGTCTGGCACCTATCAGCGTTTCTCACCTGACTATCACAGCTATACAGCACGGATGAATGAGGATCAGGCCGAACAGTTGAAGAGCGCACAGGTTGCTTAAGAGATATGTGTCCTTTTTTTCTTGCGATGAACAGGCGCCTGTGATAGATTGTTGACGGGAAGAGAGCAGAAATTCGCAGTCACCAGGAAAGGAAACATGCACATGAGCGTAACAGTCTATTACGATAGCGATGCCGACCTGTCCATTATCCAGGGCAAGCGCCTCGCCATCATCGGCTACGGCAACCAGGGAGCCGCGCAATCCCAGAACCTGCGCGAGAGCGGTGTGGCTGAGATCGTGATCGGCAACCGCGATGATAGCTACAAGCAAGCCGCCTTGAGCGCGGGCTTCCGCGTCCTCAGCATACCGGAGGCTGCCGCCTGGGGCGAAGTCGTCTTCCTGCTCATCCCCGACGAAGAGCAGCCGCAGGTCTTTCGCGAGCAGATCGGGCCTTTCCTCCAGCCTGGCGCTGCGTTGGTCGTGGCGTCCGGTTACAACGTGGCCTTCAACCTGCTCACCATACCCGACTCCGTAGATATCGTGATGGTCGCCCCGCGTATGATCGGCGCTGGTGTGCGCGACCGCTTTGTCCGCGGCGAACCCTACCCCTGCTTTGTCTCGGTAGAACGCGACGTCAGCGGCCACGCCCTCGATCTGGCCCTCTCGATCGCGCACGGCATTGGAGCAACCCGCGGCGGCGCGGTAGCCTCCTCGGCCAGAGAGGAGGCCGCCCTCGACCTCTTTAGCGAACAGGCCATCTGGCCCACTATCCTTGCAGCCCTGCAAGCCGCCTACGAGGTCCTGCACGCGGCGGGCTTCAGCGACGAGGCCATCCTCTACGAAATGTACCTCTCCAAAGAGCCTGCCGAGGTCTTTGAGCGCTTCGCCGATCTGGGCGTATTCGGCCAGCTCCCGCTGCATTCCCACACCAGCCAGTATGGGCAGTTGCGCGCCCTGCTCGCCGACAACGGCGCTGCCTTACGCGAGCGCTTCTCGCACATCTTGCATGTGGATATTCTCTCCGGCGCGTTCGCCCAGGAGTGGTCAGACGTGCAGGCCAATGGGCAAGAGCGCCTGGAGCAATTGCGTGCTGCCGCTCTCGCCACCCCGCTTGCCCGCGCGGAAGCCAGCCTCATACAGCAGGCGAAGCGGTGAAGACTTGATGTAGATCTTTGAGTCGATAATCAGCTCTATGTTAGCCATGCGAAGCCAAATTACCTCCTGCTTCGTGCTAGATGCGTAACGGAAAAAATCCGTTCCCCAACCCATCCAGAATCGAGGGGAAATCCCAGGCAGGAAGAGAGGTGATACTGGCATGCAGCAGCAGCCTACTACACAGGCAGCAGTGAGCCCGGCACAGAGTGGCGAACAGCACGCAAAACACAAGCTCGGACCATTTCTTTGCTGGGCCGTTGTCTTCGCCGATATCGGTACCTCCATCTACTACGTCCCCGGTATACTCTATGCAACCGTAGGCAGCCTGGCGGGCTTCTTCGTCTTTTTAACCATGATCGTCTTTATCCTGCTGACCTTCAAATACGTTGAAGTCACCTATCGCTTCCCGCAGGGCGGAGGAGTCGTCACCGTCGCGGCAAGAGCCCTCAACTCCTGGTTCGGTGCGCTGGGCGGCATGTTCATCCTCGTCGATTACTTTCTCACCGCCGCCATCAGCAGCCTCTCGGGCATACTCTACCTGAGCGTAGTACTTCCCGCCATTGGTCCCCAGAGAGCCTTCCTGGGGCTGAGTATCACACTCTGGATTACCCTTGTCATCCTGATCCTGCTCGGCATTCTCAACTGGGTAGGGGTCAGTGAAAGTGCTAAAGTGAGCATGGTGGGCGCGATAATCGCCTTTTTCAGCGACATCGCCATACTCGTCACCGTCTTCGCCCATATCTCCTTCCCGCAATTCCTGGCGCTCTTCCCCAAAATGTTTAGCGGGAGAACTTTGACGCCCGTTACCGTGCTCGTTGGCTTCGCCGGATCATTTCTGGCCTTTTCGGGATTGGAAAGCATCTCACAGCTCTCTCCCGTCATGAAGCTCCCGCGCAGGCTTGTCGGCAAAATGGCGCTCTTCCTCGTTATCTTGACGGTCGGCCTGACAAGTCCCCTACTCACCATGCTTTCCACGCTGCTGCTTCCAAAAGAGGCAGCCGATCCCGTGCTTTCAAGCCAGCTCATCTCCCTGCTCGGCGGTCATTGGGGAGGCATCTTCTTGCAGACCGAGGTAGCCATCAGCGCCAGCGCCCTGCTCGTATTTGCCAGCAACACCGCCATCATCGGCAGCTACCACGTCTTCCTGGCCCTTTCACGCATGGAGTTTTTCCCCGAGTTTATCCTGAAGCGCAACAAACTGCGTGGCACGCCGCACAACTCCATCGCGCTCGCAACCTTCATCCCTATTCTGGTGCTTGTCTTAGTGCGAGGCAATATCAACCTCCTTGGAGACATGTACGCCTTCGGCCTGCTGGGCGCCTTCTCACTCACCTGCCTGGGCATGGACATCGTGCGCTACCGCCAGCGCAAGGCCCGCCGCATCCAGGCATCCCAATCCGGCTCCAGCAGCAACTCGCGCAACGGTAACCGGCTGCCCTCAACACCAGACCAGGCCCAGGAGACCACCGGAAACCAGGCATCCTTTGATGGACAGGCACAGCAAGAACAGGCAAATCCCGACGAAGTCCCAGAGCCCGAAGGCCGCTGGACAAGATCAACGCTCAACTTCTATCTAGGCATCCTCACAACCTTCCTGGTCGTGACGGCCTGGACAACCAACCTCATAGCCAAGCCCCTGGCAACCGCTTTCGGCGGCTCGGTCACCGTGTTAGGCATGCTCATTGCCTACACCAACTACCGCTTCCACCTGAAAAAGGGACGAGTACCCGTCCCCACCACCGGCGTCGAGCTGCCCCTCCCCGGAGCCATCCTCGCTGTCCTCTCGACCGACAACCCGTATAACGAAGCTATCATAAAATCCGCCGCCAGCAATCCCGACAAGAAACCCGTCGTCTTCCTCTTCCTGGGAAAACGCTCAGACCGCCAAAAACCCGAACTCTTCCGCCTCATCGAACCCCATCTAAACGACGAACAGGCCCGGCTCGTCCTCGGCCGGGCCAATTACCTTGCCCGGCAGGCCAACCTCGACACCCGCTTCGTCTACCGCCACCAAAAACCCGGCGCCGCCTACCGCGTCTGGCAAGAACTCCACCCCCGCGAAACCATCATCGCCCCCGAGCAAGCGGACGCCTTACAGCAGATTCACCCCGATCGTACATACGACGAATCCACCCCCGAAGGCAAACTAGTGCACCTGCTGAAAGAGCAGGCGGCTTGAATAGCGGCCTTCAATGCCTGCTTGTTGACATCATCCCTCTTTCTCGGTAGGATAGCATATATGTGGCTTTGCTCTTCGTCCGCTGCATTGTTCGTCGCTCTCATCCTTGGTCGCCGCTGCACCTGGCAGGCCAATGGGGAGGCATGACGAGAGATCTGGGCAGTCTGTTTTCCAGAGTGCAGGTTGGAGAGCTGGCCAATGACAGGTGGAAAGGGAATAGACGTATGCAACCTGCTCTCTTTGCTCATATTAAATGGCTCGACTACTTGCAAGATCACCTCTTGCCCAGGGTCCTGGCGCAGGCGCGTGGGCAGAGGCCGGCGCTGCGCATCTGGTCGGTAGGCTGTCAGACCGGCGACGAAGCGGCAGTGCTGGCACTGGCGCTGCATGCTCTGCTCGGTGACGAGCTGGCCGCCTGGCAGATCCGCATTTTTGCCACCGATCTCGATCCCATGACCCTCGCTCGGGCGCGACAACGGGTGTATCCCGATCTGCCGCCTGCAGGCAGATGGTGGCAGGAGGGGTTTCCTGCATTTGAAAACGCCTCGCAGGGCTATCGCCTGACGAAGGCGCTGCGCAACATGATCATCTTTGCCCCCCATGATCTGCTGTCTCAGCCTCCATTCCCGCATCTCGACCTGATTGTGTGCCATATTCCTCTGGCCTCGTGGGCGCCGGACGCGCAGACCATCGTGCTCAACCGCTTTGCGTACACCCTTGCTGCCCACCAGTACCTGTGGCTGGTGGCACCCGGCTCGGTCTCCCTTGATCCAGACTTTTGGCAGCGCTCGGACGCTGGCTGCCAGCTCTACCGCCGAATACCGGGTGGCATTCCCTTGTCGCGTTTGCAATGGGAGAGGACACCAACTTTCCTGGAGTCCGCTGCCTCAACTGACCAGCAAACAGATCTCTACACGGAAGAGCTGCAGGCCTTGCTGGAAGAACGGGAAGCCACCTACCAGGAGCTCGAACAACGCATGGAGGAGTTAGAACAGGCCAACCAGCAACTCGCACACCTCAACCGCTTGAAAGAGGACTTCTTGTCGATGGCCAGTCACGAACTGCGGACGCCCCTGACCAGCCTGCTCAGCTACACGGACCTGCTGCATGTGCTCCTGGAGCGGGATGGCAGCCAGCAGATAGTCCAGTATGTGTCGAGGATGCAGGCCCAGCTTGAGAAGCTCAACCGGCTCGTCTCTGATCTGCTCGATATTTCGAAGGTGCAGGCGGGCAAACTCGTCTACACGGAGGAGCGCGTGCTGATGGACGATCTGGTGCGCGAGGTCGTTGAGAACGTCCAACTCACCACTCCACGGCACCACATCCGCATCTTCATCGAGGCAGGGACAACCTGGGAGGTGATCGGGGACCGGGATCGCCTGGGACAAGTGCTCACCAATCTCTTGAACAATGCCATTAAGTACTCTCCACAGGCCGAACAGGTGCTCGTGAGGCTAGCTTGCACCCTTGAGGAAATCATCGTCAGCGTCCAGGATTTCGGCATTGGCATCCCCTCCGACTCACAGGAGCGGGTCTTCAAACGGTTCTATCGTGGATCAAGCAACGTGGAGCAACGCTTCCCTGGATTAGGCATCGGTCTGTATATCGCCCACCAGGTCATCGGTCATCACGATGGCAGGATCTGGGTAGAAAGCGTCCAGGGGCAGGGGTCCACCTTCTCCTTTGCTCTGCCGCTCAAACGAGGGGGCTTGTTGTTCCAGAAAGAACAAGCGATGGAAAAATATATCCTGGTGGTCGATGACGACCCGGCAGATTCCAGGAAGCATAAAGTCTGATCATATGTCTCACTGCCACACATAATCAAAACAAATGAGCTTCAAATCCTCGCGTCGCACCGGCGCTTTGCTTTCACTCTCAACACTCTCCGGTTCCTCACTTGCCTGGCCGGTGCTCTGCACAACAGCCAACAGTTCGTCAACCTGCCCGTTGACAGTAAAGGACTCATAAGCCCGGCGCAATTCCTTAATGTACACGCCCGGTAAAGGCACATTCAAGCGCTGGATAGCGGCGATCACCACGCTGCGGTTGATGGACGGGCTGTTGATATAGCCGCGCAGGACGGTCGCAATCGTCTGCTGGATGGGGTCAAGCTGCTTTGGCGCCTCTTCCACCGCCACCTGTTCGACGGAAGATTGCACGATGGAGCCGATGACCTTTTCCTGTAGCGCAAAGATATCGACCTCGCCATCGGCAGGCACAACGCGCGGCGTATCGGGCTGGCACGAGATGCGGCTCGTGATGACGTAGCGGTTCTCTTCGATATGCCCACCGCGTCTCTCCTCGGACAGGTCGATGTAGCGCCAGAAATGCTGGCGGGCGGCGCGGCTCCCGCTGGACCGACTGGCGCCATTGCCTGAGCGTGGCTCTAGCTTAATGTAATCGCTCTATAACGTCAAGTGTTATGGAAGCCGGAGCTTTGCTTGACGCTAATTACTATGGAGAGTATACTTCATGTATGGTAATTGCTTCGTTTCAGGAGTGTATTGCTATCTAAGAATGCATGAGCGAGAGGTTCTAATGCAGCCATCTTTCCACTATTCGAAGGCCCCCATTACTGAAGCGATTATAGACCTCAAAGTCACTTTGCCAGATGGGTTTACTGTTGAAAATCTCGCGGATATTCATACCCATGTCAGAGATCACTTTCCCATCAAAGAGCCGATGCATACTGGCTCACTTTTATTTCAATCTGGTCCAAGTATCAAGATAGATGCCAGCCGAGAGCATCATGGTTTTCTGTTTAGAAGTGCAGATGGTTTAAGAATCTTTCAAGCAACGTTAAGCGGATTTACGTTCAATCGCCTGGCTCCATACCATACCTGGGAAGAGTTTAGTAGTGATGCCAGGAATTTATGGGAGATATATAAAGACATTTGTAAACCATCGAGCGTGACAAGAGCCGAGGTACGGTTTATCAACCGTCTTGATTTACCCGGTCCTATGCTTGATTTCAAAGATTATTTACGCACTGTACCGGAAGTATCGCCTGATTTATCGCAAGGATTGAGTTCTTTCTTTATGCAGTTACAGCTTCCACAGGAGGATTTGAATTGCATGCTCATAATCAATGAAGCATTTACTCCTCCAACAAGTCCCGAACAGGTTTCGGTAATACTTGATTTCGACTTGTTCCGCGAACAGATCTGGCAAAGTGACGATGAGGCTATCTGGAGTTTTTTAGGAGAGTTGCGCCACCGAAAAAATCTGGCTTTTAATGCGAGCATTACTGACAAGACCAGGGAGTTGATTGCCTGATGCCACAAAATGCAAGATTGACACGCGATCGCAGTAGAAGTACGCTGGTTGTTCATAGCACACCTAGAGGTGTGAGCCAGACCAACGAAGAACTGTCAAGACGCGCTATAAGTTCAATCGGGAGCTTTTACGGCTCGTCGGAGGTCCTCTCATACTTTCCTCCCCGGTTCCCGCTAGATAATGCCAGTATTGTCGAGACGATAGTCAAAGAAGTACTCAAGGATACACGAACCAAATTACAAAATATGTTAACATGGAAAGCTGGTTGGAATGGCTATGATTCTCTAGCACCTGATCCAGATGCAATTAAACATGCTGAAAATTGGGTTACAAGGCTTTACCTGGAAGTCGCGGATAT
>VBFM01000180.1:0-8050 GCA_005882595.1 Chloroflexota bacterium | reverse complement strand
AGCATCGGGACGGGCGTGATCCTGTTGCTGGTGGGACAGGCGATGCATCGCGGCTCATTTACGCTTGGCGATTTCGCCCTCTTTGTCTATTATCTGGGCTGGATCACAGAATTTATTGCCCATTTTGGCAAAGTCCTGACGGAATACAAACAAGCTGGTATTTCGGTTGAACGGCTCGTCACGCTGTTGCAGGGCGCGCCCGCGCAAACGCTGATCCAGCCCGGTCCGGTCTACATGCGTGGAGAGTTGCCAGAGCTGCCGGTTATTGCGCCAATTGGTGAAGAGCGGCTACGCACGCTTGAGGTGAGCGGCTTGAGCTATCGCTATCCCACGGCTTCGCAAGGCATCCGGGATATCAGCCTCGTACTCAAACGTGGCTCGTTCACAGTAATTACCGGGCGCATCGGATCGGGCAAGACGACGCTGCTCCAGGTGTTGCTGGGGCTATTGCCGCAAGATGAAGGTGTGATCCGCTGGAACGGGACAGTGGTGGAAAAACCTGGGTCCTTTTTTGTCCCGCCACGCAGCGCTTACACATCGCAGGTGCCGCATATGTTCAGTGATAGCTTACGCGATAACATTCTGCTGGGCGTGCCTGAGTCCGATGATATCCTCAAAAGCGCGCTCGATCTGGCAGTGCTGGAGCCGGATATCGCGGAAATGGCTCAGGGCCTGGAGACGATGATTGGCCCACGCGGCGTGCGACTGTCTGGTGGACAGATTCAGCGGGCAGCGGCTGCGCGGATGTTTGTACGCCAGACCGAGCTTCTGGTGGTAGACGATCTATCGAGCGCACTGGACGTGGAAACAGAGTTTCTGCTGTGGCAGCGAATCTTTGCGCGCCAGGAGGCGACGGTGCTGGCCATCTCGCATCGCCGCGCAGTGTTGCAACGCCGACCATATTATCGTGCTTAAAGATGGCAGCATCGAAGCTGAGGGGAAGCTAGATCATCTGCTAGCAACCAGTGTGGAGATGCAGCATCTCTGGCATGGTGAGATCAGCTCTGAGCAGGTATAAGAACAACTCGTCCCTATCCAGATAACACGGTGGTGAGACCACAATAAGGATGTCAGAGACCAATGAGGCTCTAAAGTTCACCGCATATATGGAGCCAGCAATACCTGCATCTCATTGTCGATGAGATAGATGATGCTATATCCCCCGTTTGTTGGCGTAGCTTGCGGTGTACCATTCGGGGAGCCTGGGTTATGGTAATAATCGCCACAGGCTGCTAATAGCAGCAGGGCAGTGAGCAGCAGTACACAAAGTAGCGCTGCAAGCACAGCTTTAAAAGTTTTCCTCGGCATGTTTGGTGCTCCTTTCTGGTTACAGTTCCTTGCTGGTAGAAAGAGTTGCACTTTACCTGAAGACCTCAGGAGGGGGCTGAGAACCTACAAATACGTGGGAGAAAGATGCGCCATAGGATAAGGTACCCGATAATTGCAACAAATGCAACAAACGAGCAGTCTTATTAGACCTAGCCGGTGGGGCAGGCACCACCGTCGCACCACCACTGCCAGATGTTCTCGGTTTCCCCCACGCCCACCAGCGAGGGGGCGTAGTTCTCCGTCCCTTTCCTGTGGATGGACACGTTGGGTGCGGCAAACTCTACTATGAACGGGAAGTCGGTCAGCTCGATCTGGTGGATTTTGTCGAAGGCGGCCTGGCGTACCGACGGCACAGCAGAAGACTCCTCGGCCTTGTACTGGGCATCCAGGGCGGGATTGCAGTAGAAGGTGATATTGCTGGGGTTGTTGCACTGCAACAGCCCGGCAGAGTCGGGATCGTAGCCGTTGGCGGTGGCGAACTCTGCGATGTCATAGGTGCCGGGTTTGCCATCGTTCAAGACCGGGCCAAAGAAGGTGCTGGACGGGTAGTTCTGGATGTTGACCTTGATGCCGATCTTGGCGAAGTTGGTTTGATTGATCAGCTCGTCATCACTACGCCACAGGTTGCCCGCCGTGGTCGAGTACTGGAAGATCAGCTTCTGCCCATTCTTGCTGCGCACCCCGTCGGAGCCTTTGACCCAGCCCCTGGAATCCAGCAACGCGTTAGCGGCATTGAGGTCAAACTTGGGGCACTGCAGACCCTGCGTGAAGCCGGGGTTCTGCGTTGGGGTGTGTTCGGTACACAGCGGGCCTCCCAGTCCACGGCGGGCTACTGAGATGAGCGTTGGCTGATCCACCGCCATCGCGATGGCCTGACGCACCTCGGGATTGTTGGCCAGGATCTTGTTGTGGAAGTCGAAGTAAATCGCCTCAAAGCTGAAGGTCTTGGAGTCAGCCACCACCTGGTAGTTGCTCAGCGACTCGTAGACCAGGGCTTTGGAGACATCCAGGAAGTAGGCCGAGTCGGTATTTCCCGCCTGCAGGTCGGTCAAGATGGTATTTTGGTCGGGCACGATCTTGAACACCACCTTGTCCAGGTAGGGCAGATTGGGTCCCAGATAATAGTTGTCGTTGCGGACTACCGTGTAGTGGTCGGTGGGCTTACTCTCCGACATCTTGAACGGCCCGCTTGTCACCGAGGGATTGAGGTTATCGGGAGATTTGAGGATGGAGCCTGGGTCCATGCTAGCGAAGTGATGGGCCGGCATGGGGCCATAGAAGCCATCCGCCCAGTTGGCCATGAAGGACACCAGCGGGTTCTTCAGGTGGAAGGTCAGGGTCAGGTTGTCTGACGAGACCTCCGAGCTGGCAATATCCAGGTTGTTGATGAGGCTAAAGGGCGCAAAGTGCGAATTGCCCCACAGCTTCCAGGTGTAGTCCATATCCCTGGCATCCAGGGGCTGGCCGTCCGACCACTTCAGGCCAGAGCGGAAATGCAGCGTCCAGGTTTTCAGGTCGGCGCTAATATCGCCGTTGGTGGCGCTAGGGACTTCTTTGAGCAGGCCGGGCATGAGCTGGCCCTGGGGCGTGCCGTAGACCAGTGGTGCGTACAGTGCGTAGTCCACCATGGCGGCGAATGTCTCGGTCGAGGCATTGGGGATCAGCGAATCCGGCTCTTCAAACAGGTCGTCGATCCAGGTGCCGCCTTTGACCGGCGTGCCTCCCGTGGAGGACGTCGGCGTGGTCGTGGTCGGGGTACCGCCCGTACTACAGGCGCTCAGCAGCATGAGCACCACCGCCAGAGCGGAAAAGGACAGCATGAGAAAACGTGGTCGAGGTTTCTTGAACATTGTGCCCTCCTTAAGAAATATGTCATCAGCGTATTCTACAAGAGAGCTTACCTTCTTTTTTCGAAGCGAAGCGCGCGGAAAAACGCTCTGGAGCGTGGAATATGCGTGGAACATGTGCAGAACATTGCCTCGCGCACCGACGAGAGAGCCATCTCGCCATGTTCTAACGCTGTTGCTCTTTTGCCTCGGCAAGCTGCCGCAACAGGTGGATGCTGCGTCGATAGAAGTGGGAGAGCTTCTTGCTTTCAGCTCTCTTGATCGTGTGCTGTGCGAGATGCCGCGCATCAAGGTACTTTCCCTGCTGTTGAGCAAAGCATGCCTGGTCGAACAGCGCGTCGGCGAGAAGATAGTGATTTCCCATCGCCTGGATGAGTGATACCGCTTGCTCAAGGGACTCCTGGGATGCGGTATAGTTGCCCTCGACTCGTGCCAGTTCGTTTTGCGCTCTCAGTTCAAACAGTTGCTCGCCTGGAGACATGGCTGTGGGATGAGACTGGGAGAAGATATCCAGCGCAGCATGCGCGCTGCTGTATGCCCTCTCCTGGTCGCCCTGCAACCGGGCGTAAAACGCATGTGTGTAAAGGGCATAGGCACTATCTATAGCATGATCTCTCTCCAGGCAGCGTTGCAGATATGTTTCTGCGTACCTCTGCGAAGCGTCGAGTTCGCCATGAATATGCGCTATATGGGCTAATTCCGCCAACGGACACCAGATATCTTCCTGGGGATGCCTCAGATTGATGCCTATAAGGATTCCAGCGCTTGCTTCAATTTGTGGTAGGTGTTGGCGAGGTGTTCGGGGATGACTTTGACATCGGCGACAACGGGCATGAAGTTGGTATCGCCATTCCAGCGCGGGACGATGTGGAAATGCATATGTTCGGCATAACCTGCTCCGGCAACCTTTCCCTCGTTGATACCCATATTAAACCCGTCGGGTTTCATGACCAGGTGCAGGGCGCGTAAGGCCAGTTGCGCCTGGGACATCAATTCGGTGAGGGTTGTGCTGTTGAGCTTTTCGATGGATTCCACGTGCTGATAGGGGGCAATCATGAGGTGCCCGCTGTTGTAGGGGTAGAGGTTGAGCATCATGTAGCAGTGTTCGCCGCGATAGAAGATGTAATAGTCATCGTCACGATGAGCGGCGGGCTGCGTGCAAAAGATACACTCCTGGGGTCGTGGTGTTTTCGGCGCGATAAATTCCATGCGCCAGGGCGCCCATAAATTTTCCATTGCGCTTATTTATCTGCTGTGGCGGTTTCCGGTAGGGAAATCCACTTTTCAGCCCACGTGTGGATGGACTGCACAACTGACTTGAGGTCGCGGCCCTTCTCGGTCAATCGATACTCAACGCGCACGGGAATCTGTGGGTAGACGATGCGTTCGACGATACCCTCGACTTCCAGTTCGCGCAGGCGATCGCTCAGCACGCGATCGGAAAGACCCTCGACAGTGGAGGTCAGTTCGCAGAAGCGGCGTGGACCGTCCATTAGCGTGTCCAGGATCAGCCCCGTCCAGCGCTTGCCCAAAAATTGGAAGGCCTGTTCGTAACGCGGGCACATGTGATAGTTTGTTGATGGACTCATAGTCTCGGTTGGCTTCGTCGCCATGTCTCCTTGCCTGGCCTTTCCAGTCATAAGCTGACCAGCATAGCCTTGATGCCTTGTTAAAGGGCATCAATTGATCTTTGTGTATACCCTAGTATACCATGTTTTGCTATCTGAGGCAACCGTTGTTACTAATGAAAAGTAAGTAGATATTGCATCTCTTCATCTGGCTCGCATATACTACAACCATGCTGAAAGCACAACTTGATACCCATCTTAATACGTTTCACCTGAATCTCGATCTGACTGCCGATGGAGGGCAGACGACGGTGCTGCTGGGGGAAAGTGGAGCTGGGAAAAGTACGGTTTTACGTTTGCTGGCGGGTCTGCTGCATCCAGAACGGGGCTGCATTACTCTGGATGGCGTGATTTATTTCGATAGCGAAAAGCGTATCAGTGTGCCGCCGCAGGCGCGGCCATTTGGTTATGTCTTTCAGGACTATACGCTGTTTCCGCACCTGAGCGTTTTTGAGAACGTGGCCTTTGGGCTGCGCGCTCAGCGAATGCCGCGTGGAACTATACGACAGCGTGTGGGCGAGGCGTTGGAACAGGTGCGGCTGGTGGGATACGATGCGCGCCGCCCGGCGCAGCTTTCAGGAGGTCAACAGCAGCGGGTGGCGATTGCGCGCGCATTGGCTCTGCACCCACAGTTGTTGCTGCTCGATGAGCCGCTAGCGGCCCTGGATGTGCAGACACGGCGCGAGGTGCGGCAGGAACTGCGCCAGATTCTCTCCCATGCCGGTATCACAACTGTTATGGTGACACATCAACATCTAGAGGCCTTGCTTTTTGGACAGCGCATCCTGGTGCTCGATCATGGCAGTGTGATTCAGGAGGGAAGCCAGCAGAACCTGTTGCAGTATCCACGTTCCTCGTATGTCGCTGAACTCGTCGGCATGAATTTCTTTCGCGGCCAGATTCTCTACTGTGAGACGGATGCACTCTGTACGATCCGCGTTTACGGCAATGGTGGAGAAGGGGTTGAGGTTAGCGCCGCGCTGGAGGAACATGCACGGGCGCAAACGCCGGGGATTGGGGAAGAAGCCTTTGTGGTGGTTGATCCGCGCAGTATTACGCTCTATGCAACACACCCGGACAGTTCGGCGCGCAATGTTTTTCATGGCGAAATCGTTCAACTCTTGCGCCTGGGCGCGTCAACGGGTAATGGAGGAGAGTATGATGGGAGGGTACGGGTGAGTATTTTGCTGGATGGTTCCGCGGACTCTACGCCGCTCACCGCCGAAATTACCGAAGCCTCGGCCAACCGCATGGATTTACACGAGGGGAAAAGCCTTTATGCAGCGTTCAAGGCGACTGAGGCCAGGGCTTACACGTGAAGTTTGTCTGCGAAACCTGCTATTTTATGCAGGGGAAGAACTAGTCGAATGAACGGTACCAATCATTATCTTGTTGTGTATACTGTTTGACAGAATCAATCGTCTCTCCACATCAGCAAGGAGGTGTTCCATGAGTACGCATAGTTGTGTCATTGCTCCTCATTTGAAGGACTCGCTTTCCACGGCAGACGCCGGTAAATATGGTAGGATGTTTGCGCTTCTGCCAGCGTTGGAGACCGATGAAGAGTACTTACTGGCATTAGGTAGAGCCGGGTCTATCATGGACGTGGATTCGACTCAGGGTGGTACAGAAGGAAATTCTGATAATCCGCGCATCGCTGCTGGATTTCCTGTCTTTGGACAATTTATCGCGCACGATATTACGGCTGATCGCAGCCTTCTCCTACACCACGCTCGTCTTCAAGAACTCCGTAACTTTCGCACGCCTCGTCTCGATCTCGATTGCCTCTACGGTGCTGGTCCCACCGGTGACCCACACCTGTATGACATAGACGATCTCGATAAGTTTCTTCTCGGTGTGAATGATGTAGGTAATATGGACGATTTGCCGAGAAACCGCCAGGGACGAGCACTGGTTGGTGATCCGCGCAACGATGTCCACCTGATTATTTCACAGCTACACCTGGCTTTCCTTAAGTTTCACAACCACGTCGTGAATTGGCTGAGGGAACAGGGCGTGCCGAGTTCAGAGGTTTTCAATGAAGCGCGAAGGCTGGTAAGATGGCACTACCAGTGGATCGTCGTTCATGAGTTCCTCCCATTGAGCGTTGGGGAAGTGCTTGTGGATGATATTCTTACGAATGGACTGCGTTACTATCCCTATGATGGCAATCCATTTATTCCTGTGGAGTTCGCCGATGCTGCTTACCGCTTCGGGCATAGCCAGATTCGCTCGCTATACACGTTGAATGATTCTGGAGCCAAAGGCAATGTCTTCCCCGATTGTGCCGGTACCTGTCCAGTGCTCCATGATCGCGTCATAGACTGGTCATATTTCTTCGAAATACCCGGCGAAAAAAAGCCGCAAGCTAGCAAGAAAATCGACAACTCGCTGGCGCATTCGCTGATCGACCTCCCCGAGTCAGTTGTCGGAAAAACAGAGCTGCCCGAACAACATTCGCTGGCCTATCGTGATCTTGAACGGGGCCTGGCGCTCGACCTTCCCTCCGGCGAAACTATTTCCAGGGCTATGGGTGTAGAACCTCTCACTCTGGAAGAGGTGGGTTTGAGTAAACTGGGCTATCAGGGTGAAACGCCGCTCTTTTACTATATTCTCAAAGAAGCCGAGGTCCGGTATGAGGGTGAGCACCTGGGCGAGGTAGGTGGGCGCATTGTCGCTGAAGTGTTGCTTGCGCTGCTTGACAGCGATACGACTTCCTATCGTAATATAGATACGGAATGGGTACCTACGCTGCCGGGTGCGCGTGAGGGAGATTTTACCATAGCCGATCTTTTGCAGTTTGCCCGTACCGCCTGAGGTCAGAAAGAGAGCATTATATGGCCCACATTGTAAAAACCCCGTGTGACGAAGGCGTTATCCAGGCGGCTCCGCAGACGGGCAAGCTTAATCAGCCTGTGACAAGGCCGAGCGGCACCTGGGTATTGGTGGCCACTATTCTTGGATCGAGTATGGCCTTTATCGATGGCACGGTGGTGAATGTGGCGTTACCTGTGCTCCAGACAGATCTGAAGGCGACGGTTGCCGATGTGCAATGGGTGGTCGAGGCCTATGCTCTCTTCCTATCGGCGCTCATTCTGGTGGGCGGGTCGTTAGGCGATCACTATGGAAGAAGGCGCATCTACGCTACAGGCATCATCCTCTTCACGCTGGCCTCGGTCGTGTGTGGGTTTGCGCCGAATATAACCGTTCTGATCGTGGCGAGGGCGATCCAGGGGGTGGGAGGCG
>VBFM01000511.1:0-2717 GCA_005882595.1 Chloroflexota bacterium | reverse complement strand
TCACGATGTAACTTGCAAAACCTGTCGTTGCTGTCCAGGTCGGCCGAGGGTCCTTCCAATCCATATAGTCATAGCCCATAGACTTGAAGAACGTGAGAAAGAAATCAAGTATCGCCTGAGCCGGGGGCTGGACTCCTGGCCTGCCGCGCTGCGACAGTGTTTGCATCGTCGTTAAAATATCACCCTCCAGATAGCGCATCCAGCCTCCCACTCGATAGCCTTTGACATGATCGATCGGGTCGCCATTTGCCCATTGATAAAGAAGATAAGGGAAATCAACTCCTGCCCGTACCGCGACTTCAACCGAAGCTGAGAGGCGGGGATTGATTTCCATCAGGTAGGGCGTTCCATTGCTGTCGCGGCGAAACTCTATCTCTGAATAGCCTTCCAACTCGATTTCACGAACTAAATGCTCTGCCTGATCGCCAATGTCCGCCGGGATGGCTATACCCTGGCGTAGCACGGATGTACCACCGAGTGGTGGCTGAGTACGCTTAGCCCATTGAGCAAAACGTGCATACATTTCACCATTTGCATACATGAAACTCACAGCCTCGCGCCTGCCCGAAAGGAATTGCTGGAAAAGCGTGCTGCCGCCCAAACGTGTCAGCTCTTCTACTGCCGGCGTGCTTCTTCGGGAGTTGTCACCAGTTTACATACCAGCCTTGCGCCTTGTTGCTCGCCCCATAACCATGACTCGATTGGCTTGATTACTGCAGGCAGGCCGATCTCGTGCAATGCTGCCGAAACCTCGTTCACCGATCCCACTTTTACTCCTCGTGGGACGGCAATTCCCAATTGAGTGGCAATCTCTAACGTCTGGTCTTTGTTGATCGCTATTCCCAGAGCGGGATCTTTTGCCAGCGCAACGGCTACCCGTCGCTCAAGTTGCTTACGGTGTTGGCGGATCAGCGCGAGAGTACCATCAGATGAAGTAATCAGTACTCGTGCACCAGTCTGATCGAGCATTTGTTCCAGGTATGTAAGAAATGGTTCCGTGCTTTGCTCATATGATGGGGCGATAAATTTTTGTTGGCACCAGCGTGAAGAGAAGGTAGGCGGAGTGCTTACCCCCCCCAATTTGTTAGAGGCCTCCGCAGCGGCAACCCTCAGCCCCCGGCGACCTAGCGAGCGAACTGTGACCAGAGATTGTCGTAAAATTGCATCAAGTACTAGCGCGTGATACGTCAATTTGGGATTCTCTAGCTGGAAATCAAGGTTTCCGCGCTCTTTAGAGTGAGCAACTTGCAACTGCGCACTGTTGCAAGGAGGATCGTTTAAAGTATCTTTCATGAATTTTTTCCTCAGTTTTGCTCATAATGAGCGAGTGGGGCTACTGGTTTTGTCAAGGAGGCTTTATCTCTCTCGGCGGATACGGCACTTTTTTTCTTCCACAGGGGGGAGAACAAATGCCACACGCCAGAAGTTTCTGCCGCCATCACCAGCCAATGACGGCTCACATCACCTAAAACACGCCGGAGTAGGTGCGGGTCGCTCTGTCGAGTGTTTGTGCCATGCATAGTTGTGACGGCCCAGGTGAAGCCTGCCGCCTGCACCGCACACAGGCCGTGTTCGCCGATGTGTTCGGGTTTGCCAACCGGATAGGCGAAGGTGCGCACCGGGTGGCCCAACTGCTGCTCGAGTAGCGTGCGGCACTCCTGGACCTCGTGCTGAACTTCCTGCGGGTCTGCCAGGTAGGCCAGGATGGGGTGGTGCATGGTGTGTGCGCCAAAAGAAACCCAGTCGCTCTCTTCCATCTCGTGCACCTCTGCCCACGTCAAACACCGTTCGATCTCTCCCTCCACTATGACACCCTCAGTCACCCCTAATAGCTCGCGTGCAGCTGCCAGGAATGCTTCACGCTCCTTCACTGAGCCTGCATGGCGTAACCGCGTGTCGATTGCCAGCGCCAAAGCTCTTCGCTCTCCCGTCTTTCCCAGATAGTAGGTGCGATCATCAATGGTGACTTCGCTCACCTGCGCGTTGCTCGCCAGGCGTTTGCCCTCCAGCCACCAGAAGTGCTCGCCGCTCTGGATATAGGCCGGGATGAGGAAGATGGTGATGGGCACCTGCAACTCGCGGGCCAGCGCGAAGGCGTGCGTGTAGTTGTCGTGATAGCCATCATCGAAGGTCAATACCAATGGAGTGCGTCGATCTAGATCGCCTTTCTTTTGCTTGTGCGGTGTGTAGAGTTCTTCCAGCGCCGCCTCCAGGTGCAGCAAGCGGTAGTGCCGGCGCAGGTAGAGCAGGTGTCGGCGCAAGTCGCCTCCGCTCGCCCGGTGGTAATTCAGGACCACCAGGCATGGCCATGAGCGTTCTGTGTGCCAACGAGCCAGCTTTACTAGCCCACTGTAATAGAAAGATGCGGCAACGATTATCCCTAACTGCCTGCGCATGAGCTGTTTCCCCTCCTACTTCGTATGTGCCACCTGTAATATCGTCGCATCAGGGCTCGGGACGCAACAGCTAAAAAGTGCGACCCCGTACGCTATTACCAATGCAATTATTGAGTCTGACGCGCTCTGAATTTTTTCTTTAAGCGAGAGATAATACCTAATAGGCCGACCAGTTCTGACGCCATCACCAACCAGTGCTTTTCCAAAACCCCCGGTAAACGGCGTAGAAGATAAGGGTCGTATAGCGGAATATTGACTTCTTCGATAGTTGTGACGGCCCAGGTGAAGCCTGCCGCCTGCACCGCACGCAGGCCGTGCTCA
>VBFM01000493.1:4719-5984 GCA_005882595.1 Chloroflexota bacterium | reverse complement strand
TGGGAAGATGCGCTGCCACCACGCATCTCACCAGCGCAGAACAATCCCAGCCAGGTTCTTGATTACCAGCGTTTCATGTCAGATTCTTTACTCGACTGTTATCTCACAGAACAAAAAATCTTGCGCGCGGTCACTCCTGATATTCCGATCACAACCAACTTTATGGTTGCATTCAAGCCGGTTGACTACTTTGCCTGGGCACCATCCCTGGACATTATCTCAGTTGACAACTATCCAGCTAATACAACTCCTGCCTGGCAGGTGGCACTCACGCATGACTTGATGCGCTCGCTCAAACATGGACAGCCCTATCTTGTTCTGGAACAAAGCCCCAGCCAGGTGAATTGGATGCCACAAAACCCGCATAAGCGTCCAGGCCAAATGAGGCTTCAGAGTTACCAGGCACTCGCACATGGTGCTGATGGCGTGATGTTCTTTCAATGGCGTCAATCGCAGTCAGGGGCGGAGAAGTTCCATAGCGCCGTTGTGCCGCACGAGGGAAGCGAGCATGGACGCATCTTTCAGCAAGCAGCGCAACTGGGATCCGAGTTGAAAGTTCTCACACCTGATGTTGTCGGGTCGCGTAACACTGCGCAAGTCGCTATCCTGATGGACTGGCAGAACTGGTGGGCCGTCGAATATCTCCCGCAACCGCCTGCACTATTGGGAGCAGATCAAAGCTTACTATCATCCACTGCACAGGCTCAATGTTGCTGTAGATGTTGTATCGCCTGGAAGCGATCTGAGTAACTATCGACTGGTGGTGGCTCCTCTGCTGTATCTGCTACGTTCCGGTGTAGCCCAGAACCTGGAGCGATTCGTCGAACAGGGTGGAACGCTGCTGACGACCTTCTTTAGTGGGATTGTGGATCAGCATGATCGTGTGGTACCGGGTGGTTACCCTGGCGAGTTACGCAAACTGCTGGGGATACATGTTGAGGAGTTTGACCCCTGGACAGAAGAGATGACCAATCAGGTAATAATCGAAGAAGGGCCCTTACAGGGTACCTATCCCTGTACACTTTGGGGAGAAGCAGTGCGGCTCGAGGGAGCCCATTCCATTGGGGTCTTTGGCAGTGACTACTATGCCAACGGTCCAGCTTTAACAGTGCATCAATTTGGGCAGGGGCGGGCCTATTATCTGGCGACACAAGGAAGCGATGAACTATTGGCAAGCCTGACACGGCTGCTTTGTGAGGAAGCGGCTGTATCTCCAGCGTTGGGGGTGGATGAACGAGTGGAGGTAACACGGCGGATGCGAAGCG
>VBFM01000493.1:3679-4640 GCA_005882595.1 Chloroflexota bacterium | reverse complement strand
AAATAGAGATAGCTGCACGAGATGTAGCGGTCCTCCTGGCTAAGTAGCAACCAGAAAACAAGAGAGCAACAAGGGCGAGCGCGTAGAGGACCAATTCATTAGCCCATACCCAGGTGCAAGGAAGGAGGCAGGCAACATGGGGACATCACGGCGTGCTGTTTTAAGGATGCTAGCAGGTCTGGTCGTTGCAACAGGTGGGACGAGCTGGATGGAAGCATGCGCCGGTACGAATACTTTCCCAGCTCAGTCGCTTCCGCACTCAATGCTCCCAGCCCATCCAGGAAGAGGCACGACCCTGCTGACATATTATGGCCAATTGCACTACAAGGTAGATCCCCTCGCCTGGTCACCCGATGGCAAACGTCTGGCTTCGGGGTACATCGCGGAGTCTTTGAGCCTCTTGCAGGTATGGGATGCCAATACTGGCAAAACCATGCTTTCCTGCAAGCATGGTCAAAATGTGTATGGCGTGGCCTGGTCGCCCGATAGTAAGCGTGTCGCCTCTGGCGGTGGTGATAACCGGGTACATGTCTGGGATGCCGCTCAGGGCAAAGATGCTACGACAACAAGCAGGACCTTACTGATCTACGTAGGGCACACCGGTTCAGTGATTGGCGTGGCCTGGTCGCCTGATGGGACACGTATCGCCTCTGGGAGCGCAGACAGGACTGTAAGGGTATGGGAAGGAACCACGGGCAAGACCCTGCTCATTTACACAGGGCATGCAAGAGAGGTGTTTGGCGTGGCGTGGTCGCCTGATGGAACGCGCCTCGCATCAGCAAGTGCCGATAGAACTGTACGGGTCTGGGAGGTGACGACAGGCAAGACCCTGCTCACCTACACAGGTCACAGCGCTCCTGTGACTGACGTGAAGTGGTCGGCTGATGGCCAGTTGATTGCCACAGGAAGCGGTGATACAACCGTCCCGGTGTGGGAATCAACCACTGGCAAGGTGTTGTTC
>VBFM01000493.1:0-3392 GCA_005882595.1 Chloroflexota bacterium | reverse complement strand
GCTTCCTTCGCCAATTGAGACTTAGGAATGGCAATAGTGGTCAGCGGAGGGCGCAAATGCGCCGAAATAACAATATCATCCAGGCCAATAACGGAAATATCTTGAGGAATGCGCAGTCCCTCATCCAGTATAACTTCCATAGCACCCAGCGCCATCCAGTCGGTCGTCGCAAAAATAGCTGTTGGGCGCTCGGAACGAGCGAGCAGATTTTTCGCTGCGGCGGCCCCACTCTCTAATGTTGAGTTCCCGCGTTGTATCAACTCAGGAGGTAAGGGAATACCGGCTGTTTGCAATACGGACTGGAACCCTTCCAGGCGCAATCTTTGTTGCGGTTCGTCAAAGATGACAGCAATACGTCGATGCCCCAGGGCGAGCAGATACTCTCCTGCAAGTTGCCCTGCGCGATAAAAGTCAACACTGACCTGCGGTATGCCAACAGGGATTTCATTCTCTTGCCAATCACAAAGAACAATGGGGACCCCTTGCCGCAAATAGCTGGTAATATCAGCCATATCCAGACTTGATCCCATGACAATGTACCCATCCACCCAACGACTCATCAGCCGTTCCATCTGTTCTCGCCCTAGCACAAAATCGCCATTGGTGATACAGAACAATGTCTGATATTCGTGCTCGCGAACAATGTTCTCGACAGCTTCCATAATTTCCGGATAGAATGGATTGGCAAGAGAGGGAAGGACAAGAGCGATTGTGAGAGTTTTGTGTTGACAGAGATAGCGAGCAATCACGTTGGGGCGATATCCCATCTCTCTGGCGCATAGTAATATGCGCTGGCGCGTCGCCTCACTTATTTTGCCTTTTCCTGTCAGGGCATTTGCAACAGTACTCTTGGAGGCCCCTGCCTCCTTTGCAATGTCATAAATCGTCACCATGCTATAATCGTTACCATACTATGCTTGCCCAAAGGCGGGACATTCCGCCAGTGAACGCAACAGTATCAAATGACAGAGATTACCTGGATAGAGTATATTTAATGGACCGGACCGTGTCAAGAGAGTCCGCCCATGCACGAGAGTAGCAAATTGTTCGAGAGGAATGAATAAACTATGGAGCGTTAATCCATTGTACGCTCACAGTTTCTCAGGTACCATTACGCTCAAGAAGCTTGTCTTAGGCCGGAGCGAAAGGAAATCGAGGCATGAAGCGAGTGCTGGCTCTCCAATTTGTGTGGGATGATCCGCCTGGGTACCTGGGTGAGATCATGCAGGAACACGATATCGCGTGCGATGTTATCGAGGTAGAAAAGGCTCCTGTTCCTGACCCGACGGAGTATGATGCACTGATTGCGATGGGTGGGCCGCAGCACGTCGGTCAAAACGATACATACCCGTATCTGAGAGGCGTGGCAACAGCAATCGGGCGAGCGGTGGATAACGAAGTTCCCTATCTTGGATTGTGCCTGGGAGGGCAGCTGCTGGCGTACGCAGTGGGCGCGCGAGTCAAAAAACATACCAGTGCCTCTATTGGCTTTTATGAGGTGCAGCTCACCGAAGAGGGGAAAAAAGACCCGCTTTTTGCGGGTTTACCTGGTTATCAACAGGTGATCCACTGGCATGAGGATACCTTTGACATTCCAGAGGGAGCGGTTCAACTGGCGACCAATGCTCGTACACAGAACCAGGCGTTTCGCTATGGTCGTCATGCCTATGGCACGCAATACCATATCGAGTTAACGCCCGGTATGCTGGATGTCTGGCTTTATTACCCCGAATACCGGGGAGAGATTGTCCGGGTTTTGGGTGAGGAGGCAGCCGAGAAGTTTGTGCGCGATCGTGAGAGGCTTTATCCGCTGTACCGCGAACATACGCGCATTATGTACGAGAATTTTTTGAGGATCGCGGGGATGCTAAGGAAAGCTTAGCAGAACACTTGTAAGAAAAGGACTCTATACTGATGAATACCTCCCGTACTCAATCTATTGCAACTCTCGAACAGACCTCACCGACCCTCATTCGTCTGACATCCTCTCTTTCTGACGATGCGCTCGACTACCGTCAGGCATCCGACCAATGGAGCATCCGCGAAGTTCTTGCTCACCTGGTTGACGATGAAATGTACGTGATGCGGACTCGCCTTGAGCGCATGATCAAATACTACACGTGACAGGTTGGATGATTTGCTGAGCGATTTTGGCCTCCAACGTGCCGCGAGTCTGGGTATCATCAGCATGTTACGCGAGTCAGATTGGGTACGCGAAGGCTACCAACCAGAGTACGGCGTTTTCACCGCTGAGGAGTGGCTCACTCACTGGGCAGCACACGATACTACCCATATCCGGCAGATTGAAAGCAATTTGGAGGTATACAAGGTCAAAAATTCCACGTGAGTGAGGCATGTGGAAGATGCCCTACCTCAGATCTAACTTCACTCTCTATTATGATTCTTCACATGGAAGCAATGTTGTGAACCGCTCTCCCAACAAGGTCTCGATATAGGGAGTGACACCCCAATAATTCTTCAGAGCGAGGTATTCCTGGATGTATGTGTGGTTGCCGGGGGGATGGCGTTTGACGGCGCGGATCATGAGGTTTTTGTCGGTGTGTTCGGGGGCGATGAATTCGACGACATCGGTTTTGTAGCCCATGATGCGCAGCGCGAGGGCGCGAAAGGTGTCTGTGAGGATGTCGGCGAGGCGTTTCTTGAGGATGCCGTCGTGGAATACTGGTTGAAAGGGCTGCATGGCGCGCAGTTGTTCGTGCAGGTGGCGATGGCAGCAGGGAGCGCACAGGATCAAGCGGGATTGGGAGGTAATGCCCTGGACCAGGGCTTCGTCGGTTGCGGTATCGCAGGCGTGGAGGGCCAGCACAATGTCCGGGGAGGTCTCTGGGACATAGTCGATAATGGCCGACTGCTGAAAACACGCGCCGGAGAAGCCTAACTGGTCGCTCTGTTGGTTGTCCTTCTGGATCAGGGTCTCGTTGACATCGATGCCCACGAGGCGCGCCGGAATGTGGCGCACGTCATTGAGGTAGTGATACGCGGCGAATGCCAGGTAGGCCGATCCGCATCCACAATCGAGTATCTGGACGGGAGTGTGATCAAAGCGGTCCAGTTCACCGGTGTGCTCGAGTAGTTTGAGAAATTCGTTGATCTGGGTGAACTTGGCCTGCATGCTGGGCAGCACTCTGCCGCGCTCATCCATGATACCGGTGGCCTGGAGGAATGCATCCGGGCGATTGGCGGGCAGGAGCAGGTTTTTACGCTGATCGTGTGAGAGATCTGGCCGGGGTGTGGAAGATTCCGGCGCGGTACGCTGCACAGTGGGCTTCCCCTTTTTGATGAACTGGACACGAAGGGTCTCTGTGGTCGATTGCGCGTTGATAGTATGAAAAGGCAGCGCCAAAAGCTCTGCGAGCTTCTCCCTGGCTTCA
>VBFM01000507.1:4198-4566 GCA_005882595.1 Chloroflexota bacterium | reverse complement strand
GTCCTTTTTTGACAAGAATAGAAGAAACAGGGAAGCGATTATACTTCCCTGTTCGCCCGTCTTTAATCGATCTTGTTGCTGTTATCTAGCGTTCCGGTTTGACCCATATTCCGCGCTCGTGCATCAAATCAATCTGTTTCTGAATGACCTGCTCGCGATATTCAGCGTGCTTCATGGGTTCACGGTCCAGGTAGAGGTTCTTCGGATAAATGGGCTGTTCATAGAGCAACTGGTACAGCTCGGTACGCAGGTCTTTCATCCAGTTGTCCCACTGGGCGCGCGCGCGGTGGTCTCGCAGAGCCTCGATATCGATCACGCCGCCAACGTAGGTTGAGCCAGCACCGTATTCCTGGCGACCGACGATCTGG
>VBFM01000507.1:0-4160 GCA_005882595.1 Chloroflexota bacterium | reverse complement strand
AAGAGGTAATACGTACCCATGTTAGGCGCAACAAGATACATATTGTTGTCAAGGGCACGGGCGCGGCTCTGGATTTCAAAGATGTCGTTGCCGGTGGCCGGGTGCGGGTAGGAGGCGCGATAGACGACCTCGGCCCCGTTCATGGCGAGGGCGCGCGCATTTTCGGGATAGGAGCCTTCATTTGCCATCATGATGCCGAGGCGACCGATTTCGGTATCGACGACGGGCCAGAAGGCATCCAGGTTGCGGCCGTACCTCTCAACCCACCAGTCATAAATATCATGCGGACAGACCGAGTGCTCAACCGGGAAGAGCGGGGAGACCTTGTAGTGCTGCAAGATCACCTCGCCATGGGGATTGAGGATGAAGCCGACATTGAAGAAACGGTCCTTAATTTCGGGGTGCCGGGCCTTCGCCTGGGCCATGATAAAGGCATTGTAGGTTCTGGCAATCTTGCCCAGTTCCTCGGTCTCCTCGCCAGGGATATCAATAGCCCCTTCTCTGGCGAACTGGACATGATCGAGATCGAGTACCTCGTCGTTGAACCCTTGTAGCGCACCGAAATGCGATCAGGCGTACAGGAAGATCGAGGCTAGAAAGCCACGAAGCAGCTTTGACGAGGTGGGTGAGGTGTTCGATGTTTCTCATGATGTCGGCACGTTTGCGGATGCCTCGCACAGTGGGGATGAGTCCGACGGCGGTGTAGGGCTTAATCATATGCTACTCCTTTGAACTATCAGGGAACGCATTTCCAACAGCAACAGCATAGTACAGCTATTGCTGTCCAGTCAAGGCAAGATGGGCAGGTTCCCTTGACTCTGTAGCTTTACGACCGGATGATCTCAGCCTGTTCTAAATCCGCCAGCAATTTCTGCACTTCGTACTGTGTGGGTCCGATCAAACGCACTATCTCTGCGACGTTGCGCTGTCCATCGACCAGCAACAATAGGCGCCGGTGCTGGCGCGATAAGCCCAGTTGCTCGACACGATGCAGCGCTTCCTCAAGAGATATCACAAGATGGGGAACGACAGATGCAGGTATGAATGAAATGATCTGCTCTGTTCTGCCGTTGCTTGCCTGTCTTCTGGCAGCAGATTCCCGCAAGGGAGATATCGGAATACGCGGATGCGTTCCGGTATCCGTCATGCGTTGCTCGAAAGCAGGGGGGCTAACAGGAGCGGGAATGGAAGGAATCTCAGAGGTAGGTGTGGAAGTAAACGCAAAGCGACAGGTTCCCCAACGACCAAGCCAGTGCAAAGCATTCTGACCGTTAAAAACCGTTGTTTGAGCCGCTACCGCCTGTCCGTTGACAAATGTAATCATGCCCTCTTCAAATGTCTCGCCTTCTCCACGCGCGACGGTCAGCACACCAGATTTCCGACCAAGCTGGATCACCTGGATCACATCAGCGAGACTATTCGTGATCGTTTCTTTCTGCTGCGCCATGGGTTTGCTCACTCCTCAAAAACCAAGAGGAAGAATCCCCTGGGGGCATTCATTTACATACCAATTCGCCACAAGTATATCACGCTACGAAAATGTCTACAAAGATAGACGTAAATACTAACTTTCTTCGACTTCTCTCCCCATACGTAGCTCACTGTACGATAGCCGGTAATTATCAGATGACCAGGTAGTACTATTGGATTGACTTCTGACATACAGCAGTGCAAACTGATATATAAATATGAACCCCCAGCGAACTGTTGACCATCGGCATGTATTGTTCGCCTTGAGTCGAGCCTTTCCAAATGAGTACTGCTCAGTTTTCATTGCAAACGTGCATCACTGTTTATGAGAATTAACAGAAGGCCGTGCCAGAGGCACACCATCGCTCACGAATAGAAGGGAAAACGATGCTATGGCCTCGATAGGAACAGCAACGCAAATGTCAAAAAAGTCATCTACAAGAAAGTCGCTTCCGTTGTCCATACGCATCTCTTTGTGGCTGATAGCCGTGTCCATTTTACCGCTCCTTCTTACACTGGTCATTAGTGAATTTCAGTCTCGTTCCACGTTGATAAGCCAGGCTAGCAGGACAATGGAAACTGATGCGCAGACACATGCTCAGTTAATCGATAATTATTTAACACAGAAATTGTTAATATTAAAAAGTTTAGACTACACGCCTCTGGTTCAAGATTATCTCCTGGATCCAGTGGGAGATCAAAAAAATGTACCCACGATCTTGCAAAATGGGCTTGCTATCCAGCGATTGATCAATCCTGATGTAACAATCGCTACGTTTTTCAATCTAGAGGGAAAGGTCCTGTTGTCTTATTCCCTGTACGGTTTGAAACCACAGCCGCATGGGAAGTACATGATTCCTCCAGAAGATGCACAGCAAATAGCAAAAGGTCAGCAGTTTCTGTCGGGCGTGTATTATGATCCCGTTACTCATCAATCCACAGTCGATTTATACACCCCGGTTTATTCAACCACGCTGAAAAGGTTATTGGGCGTGGTGCGCGATACGCTTGATATTAAATCTGTCTGGCAAATTGTCAACAACGAAAAGGGAGTTAATGGGGCCGGTAGTTATGCCTTCATACTTGACCAGAACGGTGTGCGGATTGTCGATCCTGATCCGACCACTCACTTGACATCTATTGCTCCTCTCAACACAACAATACAACAGAATTTCACCGATGAAAATCGTTATGGAAAGAATAGCCCAGTACTTGTTTTAGCAGATGCTAATCTGAGGAGCATACAAAGCCAGCCTAAACCGCCAATAACATTTCAGGAAGTACCAGCCGGAAAGAGTGAGTTATTCCAAGTCACCCGGCGTCCGCTGTCGTCAGTCCCCTGGACCTATTTTGTATTGACTCCCGTGAATGAGGTGATTGCTGTAGCGAATCAACAGTTGCTCATTATCGTCCTGATCGCCTCGGCTATACTCTTGCCTGTGGCGGTTATTGGTTGGATTGTAGGATATCGTATTTCTTCCCCGGTATTGCGCTCTGTAAAATCCCTTGTCAAAAACAGCCACGTACTCAACCAGCTCTCGGAAAGAGAAAAGAACGCGTCATCAGAGCAGGTCTGGATCGTTGAGGCTTCAAAGACCGGCCTCAAATCCCAACAATACTATACAGATGCATCGAAGATAGCAGCGCGCCGACTTAACGAACTCGGTAGGGGTTTGCTCGAACAGTCAGATATAGATAGGCAAACGACCTTTTATATTGTAAAACAGATGGTAAGTATAGGTTTGTATTTCGAGAAAGCCATTGCTTACCAGGAAGAGGCCAATAATAAAGTTGCAGTTGCAGTTAAGGTGACAGACGAGGTGGCAGAGCAGCTTGCGTCAGGAGCGAAGTCCACGAGTGAAGCAGCTAACGAATTAGATAGGATTGTGAATCAACTGCGCCAAATCGTCGGAAACTGAATTGACCCGTTAATGGCTTTACGCGATTGACCTTGTCAAGCAGAGGTGTTAGCATAAAGTTGATGCGGGACAAACCTCGCACACAAGAAAGTTGCCGGCATGGTCGGCATCGATAATAGAGGAGGAATTATGGCTGATCGAAACGACTGGAATCGCCAGACGATTGAGGCATTCCGTGCGAACGGGGGCAAGGTCGGTGGGATGTGGGAGGACCCTTGCTTCTGCTCACGACTACCGGCGCGAAGAGCGGCCGGCGTCACACAACACCGACGATGTACCTGCGCGACGGTGATCGCCTGCTCGTATTCGCGTCCAAAGGTGGCGCACCGACCCACCCTGACTGGTACCACAACCTGGTAGCTCACCCACAAGTTATCGTCGAGGTCGGCACTGAGACCTACAATGCCACCACGACTGTCCTCACCGGTGAGGAGCGAGACCGGCTATACGCCAGGCAAGCGGAGCTGTACCCTCAATTCGGCGAGTACCAGAGGAAGACGACCCGCAAGATCCCGGTGATTGCATTGGAACGCCGAGAAGGCTAATAGATGACACCGGTCAAGTTTTTACCATGAAAGTGCGAGCAGGAAATGGCTTCCTGCTCGCATTCATGCGAAATTTCGGGTAAACAACCAGACCTACACCTCTCTTCGCGACATCCCTATCGCTATCATGACCATCACCAGGGTGAAGCCTAACAATATGGCCAAATTCAAAGGCACGCTGCTGATATCGTATCCCAGGAGCACACCGCGAATGGCATTGACGCCA
>VBFM01000071.1:6719-16510 GCA_005882595.1 Chloroflexota bacterium | reverse complement strand
GGAACCCCTCCGGCGTAAGGGAGAGTACATTCCAGATATCGGCGTAGCGTGCAACGAGCGGTAATGTGCGCTTGACCCCGTTGCCGCCCAGCAGAATGCTCGGCCCCCCAGGGCGTTGAGGACGCGGCAGGAGCGTTGCCCCGCGCAACTGAAAGAAACGACCCTCAAACGTTACAGGCTCATCGCTTTTGAGCAGGCGCGTAATCACTTCCAGCCCCTCTTCCAGGCGAGCCATGCGCGTTGGTATATCTCCCAGGTCAAAACCGAAAAGCTGGTGTTCGCGTTCCTGCCAGCCTGCGCCCACTCCCAGAATCATACGCCCTCCGCTCAAATCATCAAGTGCCGCAGCCTGCCGCGCAAGCAGTGCAGGATGTCGAAACGAGAGCGGCGCAACTAGCGGGCCAAAGTGAACGCGCTGCGTATTCCCCGCCAGGTAGCTGAGTGAGACGATCGTCTCTAAGGCGGCTTTATCTGGTGGCCTGCCATTCGTGAAATGATCCGAGCGGTACAGACCCGCGAAGCCCAGCGCCTCGACTTCCGCAACCAGCTTTTTCCAGCGCGGCCACGTCAGGCCATCCTGTCCCTCAATCTGTATGGATATAGCAACCATATATCTCTTGTGCTCCTTTTTTGTTTGTCATTCACTTATTATACCGTGTTGTCTCCCTTTCTGTTATCTGCCCATATTTGCGGACAGGACATATCTCTTTGAAATGTGACTGATTTTTAGTGCCGAGTTTATTCTTCGACAAGCAGTACATCATTCTCATACATCGATAGAACTCGCCCCTATTTTCGTTTAAGGATAAAGGAACGTAATGCAAATGTCGATGAAATGGAGAAAACCATGGATGATCCAAAGATTTACCCTGATGAAGAGCGGCAGCCAGTGCCAGACGACGATTTAGCGCATAAATTACTGAAAAAGGAGCGGCATTTGCTCGCAGACCTGCATGATGCGCAGGAAGCAGAAGCTCGTGCCCTGGAGCGTTTCCGGCGTGTGCAGTCTAAACTGCAAAGGCGTAAAGCGCGTGTGCTGCGCCTGGAAAATCGTTTAGCCCTTACCCGGAAAGAACTTGGATTCCTCCAATCCAATCTGAACACTCAAAGTCAAGATCAGCAAAACGGACATGTATCTGCCAGCCCCGAACTGCCTGTATCCGAGGCTAAGGCTACTTCTGATGAAGCCGCTTCGCCGCCAGCGGCTGACGCGCCTCACGCAGTATCCTCCTCTGAAAGAATTGAAGCCATAGCACCAGCTACAATCCCCTCAGACCCGGAGATTGCTGCACCCACACTACCGGAGGACAGACCTGATGCCTTCGAACCTGAGCCTTTTGTCACGCCCGTCTTCGTACCTGCATCCGAGCCAGACACTGGAGACACCAGCCCGGTTACGCAACCAACCAACCTGGAGGAAACGCAACCGCCACGGCAGCCATCATCTCCGGAAGGCGTGGATGTGACTTCAGAAGCCGGTGAAGTTCGCGCACAAGATGCAACCCAGGTGGATGATACCACACACGAGCAACCCCAGGTGCAAGAAGCGGTGGCTGGAGTAGTAATCGCGACTCCAACTGAAGAGCCTGTCGTGAGCGATCCAGGCGCCTCCCTGCTAGAACAACTTGCGCGTGATATCAGTACACCCACGGTTGAAGCACAACCCATCCTCACTGATGGCGGAGGCAGTCATGAGGAGAGCGGGTCTGCCCCACTGATTGAACCAGAACCGTCACCAGCTATGAACCCTGCAACTCCGCCAGCCATGCTAGCGCAAGAAGAAGCAGCCTCTTCACCAATGCTGGCAGAGGCCATGGGATTATGGAAAACGACCGAAACGGAAGCGCTGCCAACGCAGAGTACGCCAGATGATTCCTCTGCCGACCTGTCTTCCGGCGACAGGGTTTCCTCCCCTCAGCCCGTGCCACCGGCCAAATCACCTGTTCAAATCTTGAACGAGGCCAGAGAAGCATGGCAAGAGGCTGAGGCAGGCGTGCAGCAAGCTCGCAACCGCGCCCATGATCTGGCCGCCAGCATCTCTATTCTGGCTCAAACCGGTCTAAGCGGTACACTCATGGAAGAACTGCTGCGCAAACAATCCGAGGCCAATAAGGCACTGGTCGAGTCGCAAAAATCAGCGCGGGGAGCATACGAACGCTTAGTGCAAGCCGAAGAAACTTACCAACTCGCCCAACAGGAGGAGCAGAGCCACTCCAACGGCCTTACATCGACATCAACCGACGAAGGCGACGCAACCGTGCAAATGCACGCTATCCACCTGTACAAAGAGTGGTAAGAACCTGTTCATCAGGCGCTGGAGATTCTCTTGTAGTATTGCCGACCTCGCCAATCCACTCCAGTGCCTGTCAGGACTCTCCAGGAAGATTGAGCCAGTATTCCCTCTAGCATAACCCCGGCCAGGGGGTGCAACAATGCATAAGGCCAGGGGACGCGTAGACGTTGATTTAGCCACGTACGATAGGCCAGCAGGGAAGTTAATTCTAAAGCGGCCGCGGCTTGCACTTCTCTCTGGCCAATACTTCCTCTATGCCGGATGCTTGTCAGACGTGCCAGCAGTGGGAGGAGAAATGGCACTATGGAGACCATGGGCAGCCCGATCAGCTGGAGTATAAAAAAGCCGATCCCGCCGCGATTACCCAGATAGGCATTCTTGCGCCAGCCGCGCCAGATTTCTCCTAAGCTCTTGTACATATGCACCGAAACGAGATCGCTTCCATCGACGAAACGTAGTTTGTAGCCATGATCTTTCACGACTTGCGCCAGGTCGCGGTCATCGAGCAAGGTATCCCGTAATTCTTGACGTGCGTAACCCCCCAGCGCGTCGTAGACCTCGCGCCGGATCAGAATATACTGTCCATTTGCGATTGCTACTTTGCTCCTCGGATTGTTGACGAGCTTCGGTGGATAGAGCATGCTAATACCGAGATAGACCATCGGCATTAAAACTTTATCCCAGAATGCGTCGAGCCTATCGTAAACAGATCAGCTTTCTCCTCGATAGCTTGAGCCAGCGATGAACGCAAGGCGTTCGGCGCATGGTAGGTATCGGCATCCGTAAACAGCAGCCACTTCCCGCGAGCCTCCTGCGTGCCTTTTTGAATAGCATGTGGTTTACCGGCCCAACCCTCCGGCAAGTCATCCCGCAGGCGCAGTATATACAGGCGATCCCGGTGTGGATGAGACCTGGCCAGTTCATCGAGAATAGCGGGCGTTTCATCGGTTGAGCCATCGTCGACTACGATCACTTCATAGTTGTCATAATCCTGCTCCAGCAGCGACTCGACACAACGACGAATATTGTCCTCTTCATTCCGAGCGGGCACAATTATCGAGACCAGGGGACCTTTCACGGGTTGTGGAGGATGTTCAGACCTGGGCGGCAAATTCTTTACACGATCTTCTTTATTGGGGGCGGTTCGCAGCCATATTACAAGATAAAATCCGACCACCCCTATTACATGTGACCACAGGAGGAAGTGCGGCCAGAATCGTAACCAATTGTTTTTTTTCATTCCTTCGCTCTTCTGTACCCTACCACTGCCGGGAAAGCGCAGCTTCAGTCTCGAGGGTTCGCTGCATGAGTGGCAGGATAAACCAGCTGACCGCCATGCCGAAAAGCGCCCCGGTGAGCAGGCGTAGTTCCCAGTTACTCTCGCGCAGACCAAACATCTGGGTGAACCCATCCAGGGCCATCGGTATGCTGAACAGCACCAGGCCCCACCAGCGCATACCCGGCAGTCGTTTTTTGGTGTATACGAAGACGAAGCCAATGAGAAACATCGAGCTATAAATCGCACAGCACCGTTCGCACAGGCAGACCTGGTGCCCATACAGATAGAATGAGTGCGAGGGTGTCTGCGCACACAAAACGTGCATCCAGGAAAACATTGGCTTAGCTAGCGCGTCCAGGCCAAAGTATGACAAAATGGGGTCTACGAAAGCAATGAGCAAAATAAGCGCGAAGATCACCGTGTAGATGAGACCAAAATGGTTCACCAGAAAGTTCCCCAGGATATTACCTATACGTTCAATTCGCCGTGCTTGTATTGATGTATTGCTCTGCTGAATACTTTGCATGGTCCGTTTTCCTTACGCGTCGTTGCTATACCGTTACTGCTGATTATACAACTCATCGTAAAGATTTGTAAGGCTATAATGCACCTCAGCTAAGACGCTGCATCCCAATCCCTCCCTCTTGCTTGTCCTACCCCGCAGATGTACAATCTCTGTGAACATACAAACCGAACCATCGAGGCAATTAATGCGACACAGACATTTTCTAAGATTGCTGCTGACATCACTTCTCAGTCTCAGCATTTTACTCACGCTGGCCTGGACGCCATTTTTCTTCCAGGCGCCAGCCGCGCTCGCGCATGCCTTCGTCATTGGTTCCGACCCGGTGGATGGCTCAACTATCAGCACGGCACCGACCACCATACGCATCTTCTTTAACGCCGATATCAGCCCTGCCAGTATTGCTCACATGTATGCCTTTGCTCCCGGCGGCCCGACCGGTGGGCGCCTGGTGGATGGCGGACGCAGTGCCATCCCCGCCAACAACGCCAGAGAACTGGATACGCCGCTTCTATCGCCATCTGCATTGCCGCAAGGGAGCTATGAGGTCAAATGGACGGCCATCGCCGCGGATGATGGGCACGCCACGCACGGCCTGATCGGGTTCAACCTGGGCTACTCAGTAACAGGGCTTTCCGGCACACCAACACTGGGACCAATTACCAGCAATATTCTTCCCCAACTGAACCTGCAGGGCGTCCTGGCCATTATGTGGGAATGGTTAACCTCGCTCGCCTTGATCTTCTGGATCGGGATTGTGATAATAGAGAGTCTGCTCGTGCTGGGCGTGGGTGCATCACTCGATGGTGGCATAATCGTCTCCCTGAAAAAACAGGGACGACCATTACAATGGCTATGCCTGTCGGCTCTCCTGGTCGGGGAAATCATTAATCTCATCTTGCGCGGTGCGCTTCTAACAGCAGCTCTTACACTTCCTGGCATTGACATGGCGGCAATACGCCAGCTTGTGTTTGAGACCAACTACGGCCATCTCTGGTTGATACGTATGGGACTGATTTGCCTGGGGCTGATCTTCCTCTGGTGGACAACACGCGGACAAAACAAGCCCCATCTCCCGGCATTACAAGCCAGGGCGGGGGCAAGCCCCGCCCCTACCCTACAACGAAGCGGATTGCGCAGCCGTATAGGGTACGGGCGGGGCTTGCCCCCGCCCTGGCCCAAGGGCCGCTTTAGTCAGTTACGTCAGGAAGTCGCTGAGGCCTCGGCGGATGTTGAGGAGCGAGGTACCGTACAGGAAGACGCTGCCAAACCAGATAGAGAGACCATAGAGGCTCCATCCTCTATGCAATCACCGGCCAACACGGGCGCGATTTATCGCGCCCCTACAACTGTACCGCGCTGGCACACGCTCGCCTGGCTCATCCTGGCGGGACTTGTCCTGCTCACCATCGCGTTTTCGGCTGATACAGCGCAATTGGCGCAGCAGCAGATCAGCGCTGTTGTGCTGAACTGGCTGCAACTGCTTGCCCAGGCTGCCTGGTTTGGAGGAGCAGCCTACCTGGGATTCGTTCTCCTCCCATTGCTGCCGACCATCGCGTCCGATTCCCACGGCGAATTACTCGTCAACGTACTGCGTTCGTATACGCCCTTGCTGCTAGCCGCGCTCGGCGTGCTATGCATTAGCGAACTGTTTTTAATCGAGACAACCATCAGCGATGCCTCACAATGGTTGAATGACCCTTATGGTAGAGCGCTGCTGATCAACATACTGCTGCTCGTCCTGATGCTCATCTTCACAGGCTATAGTTTTTTCTATCTGCTCCCAAAGCTACGACGACAGATGATCCTGTTGCCCGTAGTCAATGCTGATTTGCCAGTCAGGCGAACGCGCCGCTCCGTCCTGGAGCAAACAGAAAGCAGTCTGAAACGCGCCATGCACATCCTTGCTGTAATGGGAGCTTTTGTCCTGCTCTGCGCAGCCTTCATGGGCTTCTTCGCGCCACCCATTGTATTTCCTCCGCTCGATACCGGCGCAATCAGCTCTCATCCCACGAACGGGCAGGCTACCCAGACGCAGCAGGTCGGCAATCTCTCGGTCTCATTAGAGGTAGTGCCCGCACAAGCCGATACATCGAACACGGTCATAATCACTTTGAAGGATCACAGCGGTACCCCGGTGACTGACGCGCATGTGCGCATCTCCACCAATATGGAGTTGATGAATATGGGAACAGCCCGGAAAGACCTGCTCGCCCAGGACGGCAGTTCGACCTACGTGGCCGTGTTCAGTGCGGGCCAGGCTTTTTCAATGGCGGGTTCCTGGGACGTCACTCTGAGCATCCAGCGTCCAAACTCTGCGCCCGTGCAGGCACAATTCGTGGTCACGTTGCAATAATATTCACAGCTGGATTGACTGCTTATGCAGAGTGGCCCGCTGGCAATAGCCGTCCGCGCTCGTCACGATATGCTGCGCTTCTTCAGCCGTCAGGTCACGCGCCACCTTCGCGGGAACGCCAATTGCCAGCACCCCCTCCGGTATCACCTTGCGCTCCCCAACCAGCGCGCTGGAGCCGATAATCGTACCCGCGCCGACCCGTGCATGCGAAAGGACGACGGCCTTCATGCCTACCAGCACGTGATCTCCTACCGTTGCCCCGTGCACAACCGCACCGTGTCCAACCGTACATTCCGCGCCAATCGTCAGAGGCGCATCCGCGTCCACGTGCAGCGTGCAATTATCCTGGATGTTGGTGCGTCGACCAATCACAATGGGTGCGGTATCGCCTCGCACCACCGCGTTATACCAGATACTCGCGCCCTCGTGGATGGTGACATTGCCGATGATCATTGCACCTGGGGCAATGAATACATCCTCCGCGATAGTTGGCGAGACGCCGTTAAATGGAAATACAGGCATAATCTTCTTCTCCGATTTGTTAGTCTTGTTTCAATATTATATCGTTTCTGGCTAAGAAGAGAATGACTCTCGGAAGAACCACGAATTGGCTCTTGTGTTTGCAGGTTGTTTCGTGAGAAGATAGACTTTTATGAGGACGACAGGAAAAGGATACACCCATGAATCGCGCCTTCGCTACCGTCATCTTCGGCCTCGCCGCCTCTCTTTGCTGGGGGAGCGGCGATTTTAATGGCGGACTTGCCTCCCGCCGCGCCAATGCCTCGAGCGTGGTTATAGCCGCCTACGCGGTCGGATTCCTCCTGCTGGCCGCGCTCGCCCTGGTTTGGAAAGAAGCCGTTCCCTCTTCGATTGACATCGTCTGGGGAGGACTTGCAGGAGTGGCCGGAGCAATAGGCTTGATATCCTTCTACTCAGCTCTGTCAATCGGGCGCATGGGTATTGCCGCCCCCATTTCCGCGGTGTTGACCGCCGCCATACCGGTACTCTTCAGCGCATTTACAGAAGGACTACCCACCGTGATACAACTGGGTGGCTTCCTGCTGGCTCTGCTCGCGATAGGGCTCATTTCACGCCCAGAACGATCAAAAGGACGTCCAAAGGGAATCGGACTGGCGTTGCTGGCCGGATGTGGCTTTGGCTGCTTTTTTATCCTTATCAGCCGTGTTAACTCCGCCTCCACCTTCTGGCCCCTGGCGACTGCGCGCTTCACCTCGGTCCTATTCCTGCTGCTCATGGTGGGGATCCGGCAGCAACCGGTGCTTCCCAAGATGGCCGTTGCTCCGCTTGTGCTGCTCGCAGGCATACTGGACGCCATCGGCAATGCTTTCTTCGTGCTGGCCGCGCATAGTGGTCGTCTCGATGTCGCAGCCGTTCTCTCTTCCCTCTATCCGGCAGCGACGGTGCTGCTGGCCTCGCTCGTTTTGCGAGAACGTGTGACGCGCATCCAGGGTATCGGCATAGTGATAGCGCTGTTGGCGGTTCCATTGATCTCGGTCTGATCAATTAACGGCGTATTGCATTGCTCATGACAAATACCAGGTTAGCCGGGCGTTCTGCCATACGGCGCATCAGGTAAGGATACCACTGCGAACCGTAGGGGACGTAGATACGCATGTTGTACCCCTGGCTGACCAGCTTTTCCTGCAAATCACGGCGAATCCCATAGAGCATCTGAAATTCAAAGGCTGATTTATCGATGCCGTTTTCACGCGCAAACTTGCAGGTGGCATTGATAATTGCTTCATCGTGGGTGGCGAGAGCCGGATAGTTTCCGTGCAATAACAAGGGCATCATCAGCCGCACATAATTATGATCAACCTCGCTTTTCAACTGAAACGCTACCTCGCGCGGCTCTTTATATGCGCCCTTGACCAGGCGCACCCGCACTCCCTGAGCGATGAGTTGCTCAATATCCCTCTTGCTGCGATGCATACAGGATTGGATGACCGTCCCTACGTGTTCAAACTGCTGGTGCGTTCGCAGCGTAATGTTCACTGTCTGTTCGGTGTAGGCCGATCCCTCCATATCGATACGCACAAAAATAGGGAACTGTTTCGCGTATTCCAGGATACGGCAGACGTTCTGCTCACACAACTCACGATCAATATCTAATCCCAACGCGGTCAATTTAATCGAAATATTGGCATCGACGCCCGCCTGCTTGATACGATCAAGGATGGCAATATAATCTTGAGCAGCGGCGCCCGCCTCTTTCGCATCCGAAACGTTCTCGCCCAGGTGATCGAGCGAGACATGCATACCCCGTGCATTGAGCACCCGTGTCGCCTCAATCGCTTCGTTCAACGTTTCACCGGCGACAAAACGGCGAGAAACACCGCGTGTCGCGCGATTATGCACGACGAAATCGTGCACAGCCTTATTCTGAGCCAGATACAGCAGTGTACCTTTGAGCATCATCGCCCCCTTAAAATAATTTCATACGGCCAAAAACCTCGCTATGCCTATCATAGCACAAACCAGGGGATTCTGCGGATAAGGATGCGGGTATCCCCAGGGTCAAGGAGCATATCACCAGCGCATCATACGCCGTACCTGGCGATCCCATAACCAATCAGGCAGCAGTTGCCGCAGCCGAATCGTCCATACGGCCTTTGCTGGCACCACGTAGCGCGCACGTGGGCGGCGCCGCGTGAGAATATGCAGGACGGTATCCGCAAAAAGTTGTGGCGGAAAACCCGTGGAGTCTATACGCGAGACCATCTTTTCCATCGTGTTCAACAGCCGTTTATATGGCCCTTCTCGATAGGCTTCCAGCCGCTCGATCGATCGCTCCTTGCTGGTATTCCAGATACTGGTTGTACTCGAAGTTGGCTCGATCACCACCACGCGCACACCAAAGGGAGCCAGTTCAGCACGCCAGGCATCACTGATAGCCTCCAGAGCATATTTACTGGCGGCGTAGGCACCAACCACGGGAGTCGCGATGCGCCCACTCACACTACTGACGTTGATAATCGTCCCCCTGGCAGTCTTCAACAAAGGCAGCAGCGCCTGGGTCACACCTACCTGTGCCACCACATTCAATTCCAACTGCGCGCGCAAATCATCCAATGCCAGCAATTCCAACGGTGCAGCGTAGGCGGTTCCTGCATTATTTAACAGCGCCTGCAGCCGGGGCGTCGTTTCGTCTACAACCTGGCTCAACGCCGCTACGTCCGCCGGAGAAGTAATATCACAGACTACCGTCATAAGCTGGTCTTTGCAGCCCAGGCGAGCGGCTTCGGAAATTAGGTTCTCTGCATCCGCCTCTTTGCGCACGGTCGCATACACATACCAGCCGTGCCGCGCGAGGTGCAGC
>VBFM01000071.1:0-6708 GCA_005882595.1 Chloroflexota bacterium | reverse complement strand
CGATGCTCTTCTGAGGAGACGATACGGACATGATTATCTCTCTTTACTGGACTGGATAATATTCCGCCACCGGCGCAAACCATCATGCTACTGGAAACGGCTAAGCCGGTCCGATGCGATCCCAGAGGCCCAGGCGGATCAGTTCGCTGCGCGCTTCAAAACCAAAGAGTTCAGGGTCCATCTCCCGGCCATGACGAAGCACCAGTCCCCGCAGCATTTCAATTTGCTCCGCTTTGCTGGCAGTATCACGTTCAAAGGGAATATGCTGAGCCAGCTGCTCAATCGCCTGCCGGTTATACCATTGTTCCTGTGTTTCTGCCATGTTTCCAGGCACTCCCTGGGCAACTATACCTTCATATCTATTATCCGTAAGCATTCAGAACGCTGCTTTTGCAGCTAGAAAGATATTACCGCATCTTTCTCATCTGAAAGCAAGGAGTATATCTGGCCTTAAACAATGGTAGCACGTCTACATGGCAGGATTCAACCTCACAGCTTGCCCGATATCACACAGGGTCATACAAGATATACACTGGAACACGTTTATATAGAACGAGCCATAGCCATTTTGCCCTACGCTTGCCGTCGAAACTTGACCACCACAGATGATGGTGTTACTTTGACTAGAAAGTCATGGGGTTGTAGCAAAAACGAGGATTGATACGTATGCTTTGTCCGTCTTGTCATATCGTGCGGCCAGAAAATACCGCACCGTGTCCACAGTGCTTTGCGCCTTCACCACTGGTTGGAGGGCAGGGAGGCGGCGATTACGCTTCATTTTCACCGGCAACGTGGGGAGAGCCAATGACATCCAACTCCAACGGCCAATGGGACAATCCGGTTCCTCCCAACGGATTTCAAGCGCATGATAATTCGCTGTGGGCGCAGGTAATGGCTCCACAATCAATGCAGGGCATACAAGGTCAAGGCGCTCAAAACGTGAACCAGAACGAGCAACAGGCTACAATGCTCCCCGTGCCATACGCTGGAGGACAGCTGCCTTTTCCTGTGATGATGTCTCCCGATCTCACTGCCATCCAGTTAGCAGAAAATGGGGGCACAGGCGGCGCATTAGTACCCGCGCCGCCCAACGAAGAAGGCACGATTTACGTGCCCCCGATGTATACCAAACCCCGCCCTATTATCCCCCGCTATCGCATCATAAGCGGGTTCATCAGCTTTTTCGTGGTCATCGGACTATTATGTGGCGGAACTGCCTATTACGCCAAAGTAACTGGAAGGCTTACGTTCTTGCGCCAGCTCTATGATCCACACTTTGCAAATATCCAGTCTTCGCAAGCAACACCCCTACCAAACCCAAGCGCAGTTGCCACATTTGGGCCAGCCCATTCCATTATCAATTCGGCCACTACTGCTTCCAGTATTGAGCCGACGACCAGTGAACCGCGCAACCCAACCAATAAATTTCAGGTGGGTGATACCATTTACGTTACCTACAGTGTGCATGCGCCCAAAGCGGGGGTGGTAACGTTCAAGTGGTATATGGGTAATCTGATCTATGTGACCAAACCTTTCAACATTCCTTACGCAAAAAATGGGGTCAGCGCTTACACGACTGAGATTTATGCGAGACCTGCCGAAGGTATGGTAGAACTCTACTGGAACGGACAACTTGCCATTCAGCTCTATTTTGTCGTCGAGCCAAACCCGAATGCCACCAACGGATTGTAGAGGCTAAGAACATCGCGTTTCAACGTCGACATCCCCATAAACCTCAACCTGGCAGGCCAGCCGTATATTAGGATTCTTTTTGAGGTCATTGCGCAGCCAGAATTTCTCCATGAAGGTCAGCGTATTCGTATTAGTTGTGGGTGAAACGGCGACACGATCAGTCCCACACAATCCGTTACCGTGACAATTGGCAAATTTCCACAGGCCGCAGTAGACAGGTACATCGTTTTCCAGCGCCGGATAGCGGACATGATCGCCCTCTGGCACTTCTACCTGTAGATTCTCACGCACAAAAGTAATAGTTGGCACAGCTCAATCCTCCGCGATGATGATGTAGGTGTTCATGGAGGCGCCAAATAAGGCCAAATAAAACAATACGGCCTCCACAGACTCTCTTATTAGGAGTGTAGCACAGCGAGTAAAGAGCGTCAACGCACTTTACGACACAGTTACGGTCACTGTGATCGTTTGTGGCGTCACCGGCGTACCCGCGTCCGTATCCTTCACCTGCAAGGTCGCCTTGTAGGTACCAGGAGACAGGTGCGTACTATCACACGTCACATTCACAAAGTCAAGTCCGCTAGGAACCAATGTACCACCTGAATTATCTACCGAAAGCCATGAGATAGGAGAGCTATTCGAGATCTGTATCGTCCAGTTGAGGGGCGCGGAACCTCTATCAGTAATGAGGAACGACTGAGTAGATATCGTAATAATACTATTGTGGTCAAAGGCTATCTGATTCGAGTCTACGTCGATGACCGCCTGGTTTACGATGGTAAATGTCACTTTGACCTGTTGGCTCTTCACAAATGATCCTGCATCGGTATCAACTATCGTAATAAACCCGTCCACCACTCCCGCAGTTACCTGGGTAATCATGGGTGTAACAGTAATCGTGATACTGCCGGATGCGGCAAGCGCACCGCGTGATGGTGAGACTGTGGCGATGGGTGCGATATTTTTATCTTCAGTAATACCCCAGTTCAAGGGCGCATTACCCGGATTGGAAATTGTGAAGCTCTGTGGGAGTGGGTTCTGCCCCTGAATCGCGTTAAAGGTGAGATTGTTCGTCGTTACAGCCAGTTTCGCGACAGGCGGCGGGCTAACTATCATTGTCACCATCACGGGTGTAGCCGTTGCCCCGGCATAGCTAAAAGTGAGCGTTCCCTGGTAGTTGCCAACTCCCAATCCAAGCGAACTGGCGATTACAGTTATCGTAGCCTGACCTCCAGGTGGCAGGTTCCCATTAGTAGGCGACAGCGCCAGCCAGTTACCACCACTGGTGGTAGAGACCGTGGCGGTCCAATCGAGTGGCTGGCCACCTGTATTTTGGATGGTGATACTCTGATTGACGGGATTTTGTGCCGGTGTTCCATTAAAAGTGAGAGCCGCATTCGACAGGACCAGGTTCGCCGAGGCAGGGTTGACCGCCATGGTGACCGTCAATACCAGCGGTTTATTATTGCCACCCTGCTCTGTGAAGGTAATATGACCGGTATACGATTGAGGGCTGAGATTACTGCGGTCAACCACAATGGTCACCACCTGGCTTCCCGCGAACGTTCCCTTTGTCTGCGAGATTGTCAGCCAGGGTGAATCGCTGCTTGCCTGCCAATTCACCTGATTGCCGCCGACGTTGGTGAGCGAAAAATCTTTACGGGAGACGACGCTGGAACTGTCCGCGCCCAGGTCAATGCTGGTAGTCGTCAATTGCAAAAGTGGTGGCGTGGGTGGCGTTGATTGTATAGTAATGGCAGTCGAGGCTCTGTTATTATCCTGATCTGTAGCATAGATCATACGCGTTCCCGGCGCCCAGTTATCGGGGATGGTAAGCTGTACGGAAAAGTTGCCTGTACTCCAGGCTGATACCTGCAAAATGGGAATGTTGGAGGCATCGAGGGTAAATTTCACAAGGGCATTGGCCCGAAATCCGCTCCCGGAAAGCTCCAGCTTATCGGTTGCGCGCAGAGAATTTGGCTCAGCAAATAGTTTCGGCTTCAGCGCTGTTGTCGGCCTGCTATCGAGCAGCAGAAACGCCAGAATGCTTGTTGCCACCAGAAACAAAACACACGAGGTAATCAAGAGAATTGGCACGGCCCGCCCTCGAACTCTCCGTTTTTGCAAAGGAGTTACGACCTCAAGCGGTAATGGCTCGGGGGTATTGGGAGGCTGCGTGGGACTATAGGTGTGGTACGCTTCACCCTGTTTATACTGCTCATCCCGTTCAGGCTCAACTTCATACTGTCGTACCTGGGGAGCGTGAAAGATTTGTCCATTGGTTTGTAAGCTGCGCTGCGGCCCTGGTTCAGCGGATGGGGAGAAAGATGCGATACGGCGCTTTGGTGCAGGGACAGGCGCGGGAGTGAGTGATGAATCTACAGCCCTTGAAGGTGAAAACTGGTCCGCTTCCTCCTCGAAGATGTGGTGAGTTGGCGCAGGGGGACGCTGCACCGGTAAAAAGCTCGACTGGTATGGTTGATCTTCAGGATGCAATCCGGAATAATGACCTGCGCGATGCGGAGATGCAGGAGGATTGGAAGGGATCGATGGCGGCTCTTTCGTTGCTCCGGTACGCCCGCTTCGGGCGTGCGTCACCTGCAAGAAGTCAAGCCCTCCACATCGATTGCACACTGGCGCATCGGCTCGCAACAATTTATGGCATCGCTGACAGCGTTTGGTCTCCATGCCGTTCTCCTTAGGTATCCAGGTTGGCCGCTGTTCTGGCGTTTCAAATATGTTAGACTTCCCTACCTGGATAAACGCAGCAAGGAACGATTCTTCAAATCCGATAATTGCCTATATATGCCAGGACAATACAATGATACATGTTGATATAGTATTACACACTATCGATAAAAGCGCAAGAGGACTTTGCTTAGCCAGGAAATACCTGGAGCGTGAAGCTTGGCATATTGGCCTTCACAGTCAGTGGGATACCCGTCGTTGAGTAGTGGATATTGTTGCTATCGGTGCCGCTAATGCTGACGGTATAACTGCCGGGAGCCAGGCCAGAGAAAGTGTAATTGCCTGAGCTGTCAGCTGTAGTGGTGGCCACTGTCACCCCTGAGCCGTTCAGCAGGGTCAGTGAAGCCAACGGTAAAGGCACCGGTGTCGAGCAAGGAGGAGTAGGCCCAGAGCAGGCAACAACTGTCCCGCTCACTGTAGCGGTGACGTTTATGGTCACGGAAATAGTGAATGTACCCAGCACGGCGGCTCCAGTGCGATCAAATGCAGAAACTGTAATAGTGCCGTTAGATGTGCCAGGCACCATACTTGCGGCATTGACATTCACGCTGAGTGTACTGCCGCTTCCTGTATCCGGTGAAGGCGGAGTGAGGACCAGCCACGCGCTGCTATTAGCATCTCCTGTCGTCGACCAGGTGATGGGGCGAGAACACTTGCCCGTTTCACTGAGCGACACATTCTGCGCGGTTGACGATGTCTGACCCTGAGCTACATTGAAGGTGAGAGACGCAATCGCCTGCACTATTGTGCAGGGGGGAGGCAGTACAGTTAGCGTCACAGAGAAGGTCTGTGGGCTGCCCTGGGCTGTTACGCCGGCGCTGTCGGTCGCGGAGATTGTGACCTGGGTGGTGTAAATGCCGGTCTGCAACCCTGGAGTATTCGCAGCGACATTGAAACTGGCAGACTGACCGCTTCCTTTAATACTACCCGTCATGGGTGAGATCGTCAGCCAGGGTGCGTTAGAGGGAACACTGGCAGACCAGAGCAGGGGCCAGGTGCAATTGCCTGTACCAGTAATCAGAAGATTTTGCGATGTGGGATTAAACCCTCCCTGCACTCCACTAAACGCAATTGCACTGGATGAGGGCTGCGTCAGCGTACAGGGAGGCTGGATGACAAGGTTGATGGACACAAGTTGCGGACTGCCACTGGCAGTGTTCCCATTCTTATCCATGCCATTAAGTGTAATCTGCCCCGAGTAAGTACCGGGCGTCAAGCGTGAGGTATCAACATTGACGACCACTTGTTGCGTCTGTGCTGGATTTATCACACCACCCGTGGGAGATGCTCCCAACCAGCGAGGACCTAACTGGTTGACGGAGGTATTCCACCTCAATTGACCGCCGCCATTGTTGGTGATGGTTACGACCTGGCCCTTGGGACTCTGCTGCCCCTGCGTGTTACTAAAATTGATATTGAGCGAGGATACGCTCATGAGGGGCTCATTAGACTGCGGCTGAGGCTGCACAATCAACTCTACCTGCACAGTCTGGGTACTTTGCTGCGTTGTAAATGCGATGCTGCCGAAATATGTTTTAGGCGCAAGTCCCGTCGCATTCACGCCTACTGAGAGAAATTCACTCGTCGTTCCCTTGAGTTGCCCGCTGGTGGGCGACACATTGAGCCAACCCGATGAAAGCGCTGCATTCCAGGAGATGGGAGCGCCAGCGCAGCTTGCTGTCTCATTTAAGCCTAACGCCTGGTTGATTGGATTCGGGTTGCCCAGAACAGCTGTAAACTGCAGTAATCCCAGATTCGTGACCAGGCCGCAATGCGGTTGCACAGTGAGCGAGACACTGACCGTTTGAGATGGATCAGCCGCACCGGGCGCCGTGAATGTCAGTGTTCCCAGGTAGGCGCCCGGCAAGAGGTTGACGCTTGCCACAGACACATACACCTGCTGGATCGAGCCCGCCGGAACACTACCTGAAGTTGGACTGGCGCTCAGCCAGCCGCTTTTCACTCCCAGGATATGTGAAATCGATATCTGCGTTGTCTCTGTGGCGGGAGCATTGATGCTCAGCGACCAGTTCAACATCTGCTTTCCAGGATTCGCGATGGTTAATGGGAGCGCCCCTGGAGAACTCGAACCGTCGGTTGCTGTGAAAGAGAGAACAGCGGGACTCAACGACAGCACAGGGCCTCCGTTGGGCAGGGGCAACACACTCATCGTTACCTTGATCGTCCGTGGAGGATCTACACTCGAGAACAGGGTGATGCTCCCTAGATTATTTCCAGGTTTGAGATTGGTGCGCTGAACCGCTATAT
>VBFM01000506.1:6578-7044 GCA_005882595.1 Chloroflexota bacterium | reverse complement strand
CGTCTCATTCGGCCTCTCGGTCGAGGTGGTCAGGCTGAAGTGTATCTAGGTGAGCATCGCTATCTCCAAAGCTATGCGGCCCTCAAAGTGCTACTCACCTCGTTGGACGACCAGCGCGTCGAGCAGTTCCTCGCTGAGGCCCAAACGCTGGTGCGCCTGGCACATCCATCAATTGTGCGGGTGCTTGACTTTACGGTCGAGCAGGGGACACCGGTTCTCATCATGGACTATGCCCCGGCTGGTACGATGCGACACCGCTACCCGGCTGGTACCAGTCTGTCTCTTATTACTGTCGTCTCCTCCGTCAGCCAGATTGCAGCCGCTCTGCAATACGCCCACAGCCACAATGTGATCCATCGCGATGTCAAACCGGAGAATCTGCTACTTGGCCCACAAGGGCAAATCCTACTCAGTGATTTTGGCCTCGCCGTGCTTGCTCCCTCGCCAGAATCCATCGGTAATCAAG
>VBFM01000506.1:4393-6556 GCA_005882595.1 Chloroflexota bacterium | reverse complement strand
ATGGCTCCAGAGCAACTCCACGGACATCCCAGCTTTGCCAGTGACCAGTATACACTCGGCGTCATTACCTACGAATGGCTCTGTGGGAAGCGTCCCTTTACCGGCCCTGAGTGGCCGTTGATCTACCAGCACCTGTATGCCACGCCTCCTCCTCTGCGAGAGCAGAACCCTGCGGTCCCTGCGAGCGTGGAAGCGGTGGTGCTGCGTGCCCTCTCCAAGAATCCGCGAGAGCGGTACGTGAGTATACAGGGGTTTGCGTATGGGCTCGCCCGTGCTAGCCAAGAGATGCTGCACGCTCGTCCAGAGGACTCACAGAAGACACTGCTATGGCCTTCCCCTCAACTTCCGTTGGCTGGACCGCAAGGCGAGGTCCTCATATCGGCTAGCCCGCATAACGGTCATACCTTCACTCCTCCGCCTCATGTGCAGCGCGAGTCCGCACAGGACCCAGGGATATCACTCCAGGTTCGCGACCCTTCCTCGCAGCATCAAGTGAAGACGCAGCAGGTGGTGTCTTCCAGCAAGGATGCCAATCGTCAGCGCTTGCTCGCGAAGGTACGTGCCTTCTGGATTACGGGTGTGTTGGAGCACGAACAGGCCGAGGCCATCGCAAATCCCTGGCACCTGGTGCTCGCGTCATCTACCGAGCAAACCCACGAACTCCCGCCGAGGACTCCTATTGCACAGGTCTACGCTGATGCGCTTGGTGAACTGCTCATCCTTGGGGAGCCTGGCTCCGGCAAAACAACGCTCCTGTTGGAATTGGCTCGCACTCTGTTGGATCACGCCAGCCAGGACGGTAGCCATCCCATGCCGGTTGTTTTCAACCTCTCCTCGTGGGCGGGCAAGCGGCAACCGCTCAGCGAATGGATCATTGAGGAGCTTAATACGAAGTATCAGGTCCCACGCAAGCTTGCCACAACGTGGGTGGAGAGCGAGCAAATCCTGCCCCTCCTCGACGGATTAGACGAGGTTGCCTCAACCTATCGCATGGCTTGTGCGGAGGCCATCAACGTCTATCGCTTGCAGCATGGTCTCATCCCCACGGTCGTCTGCAGTCGAAGTGCGCAGTATTGGGCTCAGCCGATGCATCTCTTAGTGCGCAAAGCGGTCGTCGTGCAGCCACTTACGCAGCATCAGATCGATGCGTATCTGGCAAGTGCAGGGGGACAACTGGATTCGGTACGTATAGCGTTACGTACTTATCCAGCACTGCGAGAACTCGCGACCACGCCGTTAATGCTCAGTGTGCTCACGCTCACCTACCTTGGGACGTCGGCTGAAGATCTTCTGGTTGCTAGCTCTCCTCAAGCACAGCGGCGACTTGTATTTGAGCGCTACGTCGAGTGCGCGCTCGTACGTCGGGCGACGACGAGCCGCTATACACCGCAACAGACCATCCATTGGCTAGCCTGGCTAGCACGGCAGATGAAACAGCAGAGTCAGACGGTTTTCTACATCGAGCAGTTACAGCCGAACTGGCTCTCTGGCAACCGGATGCATTGGCTCTATGACTGGTTGGCTATCCGGTTGCCAGGCATACTCATAGGGATACTCGTCGGTCTCGCCTTCTACACACTCTTTTTTGGCGTCCCTGATCCTGCTCCCGCCCTTGATAGTGTCCTTCTGGGTGGATTACTGGGAGGCATCTTGAGTGGGGGAAGTGTAACCCAACGCTCTACGGTGAGCCTGGGAAAGGCCAGTAGTGCTCCATGGCCTCGTCTTCTGCCAGGATTGGGAGCGAGTCTCCTCTACGGCCTTATTATCGCGCTAAAATTCGGACTACCGCACGGGCCGGATTACGAGCAGCTCCACGATCCGATCTACATCCTGAGACACGGGCCACCTCACACTCCAATCTACGGGCTGAACGTTGGACTGGGCTACGGGCTGGTCTTCGGGCTGTGCAGCATCCTGTTCCAGGTCCTCCTTGTGAAGCGGAAAATGGCGGAGTCACCATCCTGGACAGCACCCTCGACCTGGGCAACGAGATGGCAACATCTCATCAAGAGTGCAGCGATCCGCAACGGGCTGCTGGTTGGGTTGCTGTTTGGGCTGAGCTACGGAGTGACCCGTGCGCTGAGCTATGGACTGAGTTCAGGGTTGACTCGTGGACTGACCCATGGACTGGCCTATGGGCTCATGGGTGGAGTCCTCAGCCTG